>JAPOOU010000176.1 GCA_026713245.1 Chloroflexota bacterium | reverse complement strand
TCCCGCGACATCATGAAGAAAATCAAGAGCGGCGACCACGAAGGCAGTGCCGTCAGTCAACTCGCCTACGCCCTGTCCACCCTGCTCAATCAGGCCAATCAACTCGAAGACAGTTTTGAAGACCTGCCGCCGAACCCGCAAACTGAAGCAGAAGCACTCAACCGCATCGGCTATGCCTACGACGATAACCCGCAAGATGGCCCGCCCAAGGCAGTTGAAGATCCTCAGCAGCCCCGCCCGCCTCAGAGTGTTGGCCTGCGGGCGGCTCTGGAGAAATTCGGAATTGGCTCCAATCAACATCCCGAAAGCCCCCCGCCCGGCGCGCTTACGCTGCTGATGGATCGCCCCCACTTAGAAAATAGCCAAGCAAATTCGCCGCGATCTGGCAAAAAGCCTAAAGGGCCTAAGAGACGTCGCCGTCGACAAAAGCGAAAGGCGCATTGATCTGCCAAAAGAGCCATCCTCGGCCCCCTGCTTCGCCGGGGCATGCGATGGCTCTCCGTAGTAGCAAAAAAATGTAATGCAAATCTCGCTAAAGCAACGATCTGTAGGGGCGACAGGCGGTCGCCCCTGCAAGGCTCGCTTTCGTTGCGCGCGTAATTCTGGCCAACAAAACGAACCCAAATACATGCCCGACAGCAAAAAAATGACGCCATTTGACGATCCAAACTACAACATACACACAAGCTATGTAGGGGCGACCAATCTGGTCGCCCGCTTTCCGGCTAAAGGTCGCTGGATAACCGTATTGAAAAGGAAAATGGAGCGCTTATTCACCACTACCGGACAAGCCTTGTACGGGCGAGCGACCTGCTGTGTCGGCGGGCTGTGTCTACGCGACCTACGCGCAGCGGTGGCTCGCCCGAAAAAGCCTGTACCGCCCCCGCCAATAAATCCCTACACCTTTTTCAAGGACCGTGTAGGGGCGACCTTTCAGGTCGCCCGAAGAAAGCGCTAAAATGTTCAGACCTTGCAGCGAAATCCCGTCCAATGAAACCTGTCATGTCCTCAACTTCCGAACTACTGGACAGGGGGTACCCCCCCTCCAGTATACATACTGTATCTATACTGTTACCCAAAAAGGGGGCAAAATGAGGGCATCTTCCCAGCATTTGAGGACGAATTGCGCTTCATTGAGCGCTCACGCCGGGCAATCAACCCTCTTGAAGGAATAGCGGCGGAAGAATATGATAGAGTGTCAACTCGCGCGTCAATCTTGGGAAAGTAAACATGCCGGTAAACGAGACGAAGAAGAATTTCATCACCGATATCATCGACGGACACGCCGAAAGCGGGCGCTTCGATGGCAAAGTGCATACGCGCTTTCCGCCGGAACCCAATGGCTATTTGCACATCGGCCACGCCAAGTCGATCTGTTTGAACTTCGGCATCGCGGAACAATACGGCGGTTTGTGCAATCTGCGCTTTGACGATACCAATCCGGCAAAGGAAGAGCAGGAATACATCGACGCCATCAAAGAAGACCTGCGTTGGCTCGGCTACGACTGGGATGATCGCCTCTATTACGCCTCCGATTACTTCGACCAGCTATACGAAATGGCGATTGAACTCATTCAGATTGGCAAGGCATACGTCGACGAGCTTGGCCAGGACGAGATCCGCGAGTACCGCGGCACGCTGACGCAACCGGGGCTGGAAAGCCCATACCGAAATCGCCCAGTCGAAGAAAACCTGGCGCTCTTCGAGAAAATGCGCGCGGGAGCTTTCAAAGAAGGTGAAGCGGTATTGCGCGCCAAAATCGACATGACATCGGGCAATATCAACATGCGCGATCCGGTCATGTATCGCATCCTCGATGCCCCGCATCCCCGCACCGGCGCCAAGTGGAAAATCTATCCGATGTACGACTTCGCCCACGGACAGTCGGACTCAATCGAAGCAATCACGCACTCGATCTGCACGCTCGAATACGAAGACCACCGTCCCCTCTACGACTGGTACCTGGACAATATCGAGATCTACCATCCGCAGCAGATCGAGTTCGCCCGGCTGGAACTCAGCCATACCGTGCTCAGCAAGCGCAAGCTGATTCGGCTGGTGCAAGAAAATCATGTCAGCGGATGGGACGACCCGCGCATGCCGACCATCGCCGGGCTGCGCCGCCGCGGGTACTCGCCGCAAGCGATCCGGCAATTCTGTGAAGACATCGGCGTCGGCAAAGTCAAGGGTGTGGTCGCCTTTCACAAACTCGAGTATCACATCCGCCAACACCTGAACAAGACCGCCGATCGAGTCATGGCCGTGCTTGATCCGCTCAAAGTCGTAATCGAGAATTACCCCGACAACCTGGTCGAAGAACTGGAAGCGATCAACAACCCGGAAGATGAATCGGCCGGCACACGCAACGTTCCCTTTTCCAAAGTGCTGTACATTGAACGCGACGACTTCATGGAGGACCCGCCGCGCAAGTTCTTCCGGTTGGCGCCAGGCCGGGAAGTGCGGCTTCGTTACGCCTATTTCATCACCTGTACCGATGTCATCAAAGACGAAAACGGCGAGATCCTGGAACTGCGCTGTACTTACGATCCGGCCACGCGAGGCGGCGCTGCGCCCGACGGCAGGCGCGTAAAAGCGACCTTGCACTGGGTATCCGCGCGGCACGCGCTTAAGGCGGAAGCGCGGCTCTATGATAGTCTTTTCACTGTCGAAGACCCGGAAGCCGACAGCCAAAAGGACTTCACCGATTTCATCAATCCGGATTCCTTGCGCGTCTTGGACCCGGTCCTGGTTGAACCCAGTCTCCGCCATGCCAAAAGCGGCGATCGCTTCCAGTTCGAACGTTTGGCTTATTTTGTGGTTGACCCCGATTCCACTGAAGACAAGCTCGTCTTCAATCGCACCGTTACGCTTCGAGATCAATGGTCCAAAGCCCGAAAAAAGGGCGGAGGTCAAACGCGGAAGAAAAAAGGCGGCAATCGTTGATTAAGCGTGGGGTACGCTTGTGGCGCATGTGCTAGCATAAAGTCACTTGGACTCTCATCCGACAAATATCCTTGCTCATGCAAGGAAAAGGATCCTGTTCTTGCCTGAGCAAAGGAGTGCATTCTGTTGCAGCCGAGCGGCCCTGGCCGAAAGTTGAACCGCTTTGCCTTACATCCGATTTGCTCTGATACTGCCGCTTCTGCTAGCTTCTGCCCTTCTCTCGGCCGACGCGCAAGAAGCAGTCTGTAAGGATATCGTGACTCAGGCGCTGATGAACCTGAGCGAGCATTGCGCCGATCTTGAGCGCAACAGTTTGTGCTACGGTCATTCCCAAGTCGATGCCGGTTTCGCAGGGGATTCAACCCCCGCGGATTTCGACGCGCCCGGCGCGCGCGCGTCCGTCGCCCAATTGAAGAGCCTGGAAACATCCGCACTGGATGTCGAAAGCGGACAGTGGGGCTTGGCCATCATGAACCTGCAAGCCAATCTGCCTCAGTCGCGCCCGGGCCCCGGCGTGATTATCCTGCTCGCCGGCGACGCCGTACTCGGCCATGAAGTTGATCTCTCCGAAATTGACGAGATTAGCGAAGCCCTGAGCACAGTCGCGCTCGGACCTGCGCCACGCTTCTCTCAAGCCGCCAGGATCGCCGAAGAACTTGGGCAGCTGCAGAAAGACGAGATCGCGCTGGTAGACGCCCGGACGCGCGCTGGAGACTGGCTGCGACTTGTCAACGCCGGCGCGGTATCCTGGGTGGAGCGCGATCATCTGGCGCCCCTGCAAGCGATGGAGTCTTTGCCGATCGTCGATGTCGCCGATCCTTTCGCCATGAAGGCCTTTTCATTTTCCTCGGCCAGAGGAATAACGGATTGTGATGAGGCCGAGCCATTGCTCGCTATTCAATCGCCGGAGACGTCCAGCGTGAATCTAACCGTGAACGGCGTCGACATCCATGTTCAATCACTCGTCAGTTTTCAACAGGTCCACCGCAATGCCCTGAGCATGACCGTGCACCGCGGCGCGGCAACCACTGCCTTTGGCAATACGGTTTTGGCGGGAAATACCATCGTCGGCATCCTGGCCAGTACCGGCGACGGCAAAACTGCTATCCTGGATTGGAGCGGCGCCTTGCCTGTTTCAAACGCTGAATTGGCGCGCGGTCAGAGGCTGCAGGAAGCCATGAACGGACTGGCGCGCGCCAATGGCTGGGCGGAACAGGACAGCAAAATGACCGTGGGCGATTTCATCCATGTCGTGGCGGTTGGCGATACGCTATTTGCCTTGGCGCGCCAGCACGATGTTAGCGTTGCGGACATCGTAGCAGCCAACGACGACCTTTCGCCCTTGCGGCTGTATGTCGGGGACGAGCTTATGATTCCCAACCCGGGCAGCGGATTCGGCGGATTGGGATCCGCAAGGCCGGAAGAGCCCGCGGCGTCAATTCCCACAGCGCCAGAAACCGCGCCTCCGGATTGCAGCGGCCTGCAGCTGACATCGCCTACCGAAACCGCGCCGGGCGGTAAGAGCCCATACTATTGGGACGGCATCGCCGCCGCCACCGGCTATCAAGTCTACGTCTATGACCATGGGACCGGCTCGCTTCTGGGCAGCTTCCGTACCGGCGCCGAGCAAACATCAATCAGCTTCAGCGCCGGGCAACTTGGCGTTGGCGGCGCCCTGCAATGGGAAGTGGTCGCCCTCGCGCAAGGCCAGCCCATCTGCAGTACAGGTCTAAGCGCGCCACTGCCCCATCGTTAGCCGCGAAATTGCCGGAACAATTTTCCACTGGTCATCTAAGTCAGAGACGATACCGCTCGTTTGAGCATGTCTACGAATGCGGCGCGATCGACCCCTTTCGCCACAGTCACTTGCGGTTCTCGTCCAGTAACGCCCAATACATCTACAACCGTAATGCCCCGCTGCAAACCGTCCCCCGTGGTCACATCGACGCGAAAGTCGCGACAGGTCGCGATGTCCGGATCAATGGCGACCGCCATCGTAATCGGATCGGGCAGGTCAAAACCAGCCAAATGCGACGATTCAATGGCATACTGCGTCAAAGTCGCCTGGATATCAACAACAAATCTAGCTAATGGCGTTCCGAGATCGCGGATTTCAGCCGCTTGTTCAGGATCAAACGTGGCGTATTTCCACGAGATATCCCAGCCGACCATGGTCATCTTCATACCCGATTCAAAGACGATCTTGGCCGCTTCGGGATCCGCCCAGATGTTGAACTCGGCCGTCGGCGTCACATTGCCGTGTCCCTCGCCAATGCCGCCCATGATATAGCAGCGCTCTATTAATTCGGCTATTTCCGGCTCGCGCAGCAGGGCCAGCGCGACATTGGTCAATGGTCCCAGCGTGACCAATGTGATGTCGCCGGCGTTTTCCCTGGTGACCTGTCGCAGAACATCGACCGCATGCCCCGGCGCCGCATTCCGACCCGCGAGCGGCAGACCGATATCACCCATGCCATCGGCGCCATGAACGTCTTGCGCCGTCTCCAGTTCGCGCAGGATGGGCTTGGCGCAACCGCTGTGTACGGGCGTATCCTTCCCGCACAATTCCACCGTATACAGCGCGTTTTGCGTAGCCTGGTTCAAAGGCGCGTTGCCCGCCACCACCGTGATCGCCCGCACATCAATATCGGGATCTTGCAAGGCAATCACCAGCGCGACAGCGTCGTCGGAGGCGGTGTCCGTATCAATGATGAATTTGCGCATGACCATCTCCTTCCCAGAACCTTTCGCGAGTATATGAGGCTCGCCATCAACACGCAAGCTATTGACAAATCCGTCATGTTGCACGCCGCGACGGCCGCGTTGAGGAGCGGAGAGTTTAGACGGGCAGTCAAGGCGCGCAAATCGTCCTTCAATGTTCGGAAGGCGCCCGGATATTGCCGCCTTTTAGCGTAATAGTATCGATAGAATATGGAAATGCGGGGGCTAGATCTGGCGGGCATGGTACAGGATTTTTTTGGCGCAGGAGCGGGGATGCGGAGCTGGTTCCTGCGACCCAAGGGTCGCGTAGGTCGCGCCGACACTGACCGGCGACACTGACCTCCGGTCGCCCTTGTTTACGTTAACCGCGTCGCTCATGCGACGAGCAGGCTTACGATTTTGCGTGAGCGCGACAGACCTTTTCGCTGCCGCCGAGCGGCTACACGGCTTGCCGCAACGTGGAAAGCCTTATGGTATACTCGCCAGTCAATATATAGGGCAGAAACAGCGAGGTAAGGAGCATGGATTTCACCATTCCCAGACATGTGCAAGCCATTGCTCACCGCGTGCGGCAGTTCGTCGATGAGGAGGTCATTCCGGTTGAAGGCGAGCTGCTGCGAACAGGCCGGGACCTTAACAACGACATATTGCAAGATTTGCGCGCCGGGGCAAAGGCGGCGGGGCTATGGGCGCCGACTATGCCCAGAGCCTGGGGCGGGATGGGCCTCAACATTCAAGAGATTGTGCCGGTTTTCGAAGCCGCCGGCCGCAGCTTGTTGGGCCCGCTCGCGATCCATTGCGCCTCGCCCGACGAAGGCAACATGCACCTGCTGCACAACTGGGCGAACGAAGAACAGACAGAACGATTCCTGGCGCCGCTGGCAAAGGGCGAAATTTTTTCCAGCTTCTCGATGACAGAGCCCGCGCCCGGCGCCGGCAGCGATCCGCGAATGATCCTGACCCGGGCCGAAAAGGACGGCGATGATTGGGTAATCAACGGGCACAAGTGGCTGAGCACCAACGGCGAAATCGCCGATTTTTTCATTATCATGGCGGTGACGAATCCCGACGTGCACCCCTATCAAGGATGTACACAGTTTTTGGCGCCGCGCGAAAGCAATGGCATCCAAATCCTGCGCGATGTGCCGGTGATGGGCGCCAAGGACTTCGGCGGTCACGTCGAGATCCGCTATGAGAACTTGCGCCTGCCGCAAAGCGCCATCCTGGGCGGAGAAGGCAATGGCTTCATGCTGGCGCAATCGCGCTTGGCGCCGGCGCGCCTGACGCACTGCATGCGCTGGACTGGCATCGCGCAGCGCGCGCTGGAAATCGCAACTGAATATGCCACAAGCAGGGAGGCCTTTGGCAGCGCGTTGAGCGCTAAGCAATCCCTGCAATGGATGCTGGCCGATTCCGAGATGGAACTCAAGATGGGGCGCTTGCTCATCCACGAGGCGGCCTGGCTCTTGGCGCAGGGCGAGCAAGCGCGGGTCGAAACCTCAATCGCCAAGATTCAAGTGGCGGAAGCCGTCGGCCGCGTATTGGATCGTTGCGTACAGATTTGCGGCGGACGCGGGATCTCTCGGGATTTGCCACTTTCTACCTGGTACGAAAAAGCGCGCGCCTTTCGCATCTATGACGGCGCGTCCGAGGTGCATCGCATGGTCGTCGCCCGCGATGTCATCAAGCGTTACGGAGCAATGGACAAGACTAGTTAGAGCGGGTCAATCAGATTTCGGATTCGGCGCCGCGTCGCGCGCAAACGGTGCAGTATACTGAACGTCACACAGGCGCCCGCATTGGGCGAGGTACCGAGAATTCCAACTTCAGCAAATGCCCAAAGTATTTGTCAGTCACAGCAATAAAAACAGCGATGAGACTCTGGTCATCGTCGATGGCTTGAAGCGGGCCGGATTCGACGTTTGGGTCGATTACGAGAACATTCGCGGCGGCGCCGATTGGCTCTGCGAGATCCAAGCCGGCATCGAACGCTGCGACGCTGTAGTCACGGTCCTTTCCAAGGCGTCCCTGGGATCGGTTTGGGTCGAGCGAGAATGCCTGTATGCCTTCCAGCTGGGGAAGCCGCTATTCACGGCTTTGCTGGATGACCTGCGCCTGCCTTTGCATCTGATCAACATCCAGTATTGCGACTTTCGCGAAGATTTCGCGGCTGGGTCAAAGGATCTGGCCGAGTCGCTGACGAAGGCATTATCGTCGTCCGAATCCAGAATCGTCTATCCAGATCAAGCCAATGCCATCGAAGCCAACCGAGCCAATTTTTTCCCATTCGTCGAACAATTGCCGGGGGGCGAAATCGCCGCGCTGGTTGCGCGCGACCTGTATCATTGGTCAGCCCGGATTGCCGATGAGGTGGCGTTTGGCGGACGCGTGAATCCTGGTTGTCATGTACGGATCAATCTCGAAGGTCGTCCGGTGACGGTTCTGTCAATTTGGGCATACCCCAAGACGCCCGCCGCGCAATTATATTTCGACCGCCTGGCGCCCTTCGCGCCCTATCATCAAAAGAGCGCGCGCCGCGCCCTTCTGAAGCGGCTTAATCATATCTTGCCGAGCGAGTTTGAGTTGTCCGCGGCCAAGACCGATCGCAGACCGACGATTCCGCTCTATGTTTTGAGCAGGGCGGAGATTCTGGAATCGTTCAAGGGGATTTTGGCGGTGATCCTGGCAGCCCTGCGGGCAAATGAAACCGTCTAAAGGGCTGCGTCAGCGCAGCGCCTCTTCGAGATGATCAAGACGCAGTTGCCGGTCATAATACTTTTCCGCGGCTTCCGCCATGCTCTGCATAGTTTGAACGTTGAGGAAGGCATTAACAACCGCGCCCGCCAGCGGAACGAAGCCGACGATCATTCTGGCCGGCACGCGGGCGCCCAAGCGCGACGCCAGCTTGCTTGCCAGGCGCCAACTTACTTTGCGTCCCAGGGGACGGGTTAACATAACTTCGTTATTATGGTTCCGCACGTTTGCCTGGCCGCTCTGAAGCAATTCTCGCGCGAATGCCGGCCCGCCTATTGCCTCCATCATCAGCAGCCCGCGTTCGTCGCCGGCGACGTAGTTTTCCGCCAGGCGCTGCAATATATGGTAGGTGCGCAAGGTTGTCTCGTCTGTGGTCGACGTCAACAACTTGGGCATTGCGGTTTGTCCTTCCGCAGACATCGCCCAGCTGAAACAGGCCAAGGAGATCGCCAGGTGCTCGATAATGCTGGCGTCAAAGTGAGTGTTGTTAGCCCAAAGCGCCAGAATATTTCGCAAATCCGAATAGGCTTCAGTTTCGACCACAACGGCGCCCTTCAAGGCCCCTACGCCCCAACTGATGTATCCCATCTTGTGCAATAAATAGCTGACACCGGTGGGAATGGTAAAAGCGTGAAGGCCCGGGATTACCATTTCCGCCCCACCAACCAGCGCGAGTTTGGTGGTCTCTTGCTTGATCCACTGCGCTGCAGAATCGCATTCCATCGCCGAAGCGACTGCTTTTTGCGGGTTCCCCGCCAATTCATCCATCGCCATCACTATGGCTTCGGCAATGGTGTCTTCCAGTCCCATATCAATTGACCTGTAACCGAGGGTATATGCTGTACAGTATACGCGAAAGGGCGCGCGGTCGTTGCGCGGTCCATTTTCGGCTCGCTGTCGGATTATCTGCCGGGCTCATCCAGCGCCGACCGCCATATATAAATTTCCTCAAAAGCCACTTCCACGGTCTTGCCGGCATAGTTCATTACCGCCGACAAACCGACCGCGCCGGCGCTGGCGCGGCTGTCCCGCGCTTCAGCCACGAAGTGATCGTTGATCCAAAGCGCCAAGTAGTCGCCCACGCAAATCGCCTTAATTCGGTTAGTGGACGAGCCGCGATTGATTTTGCCGGAGGGTTTGGCGCTGACGATTTCATCCAGGGAGCGCCCATTGCTCCAGCGAATGCTGTAATAGCCGTCGCCGCCAATCAGGAAGTAATAGCCGCGGCCGCTGTTTGCTGGATCAAGCCGGCAGGCGATTCCATAGGCGTTATGACCAAAGTCGGATAATTGCCTGACTTCAGCTTCAATTACAGCATCATCAAATTTATAAGGGAGCTGCGCCCAAACGTATTGGCGGGTCGCGAGCCAAATCCTGTAGACACCATCATCCACCGCCATTTTCAGGTTGTCGCCACCGTCGTAGCTCGTCCATTTGCCCGGACCGTCAAACTGATCGCTGTAAACCAGATCGAGGTAAGTAAAACCGACGCTGGGTCCAAGGCCCGTGCCTAGCCGTTCAAAGACAGGCTGGCAAGACGCTGTCAGCAAGAGAATGGCAAGGTACAGATGGATGCGCAAGAGAACCCCGTGGCGTCGCCTGGCGGAAGTGTAGTCAATTTCGGGGCCAAATAGTAGATTTGTCTGTGTCGATCAAGCTCGATCTGTTGACGTGAGTTTCCGCCGATTTAGTGCAAACTGTTTTGAAGTGGCGCGATAAGGGTGTATAATCTGGGCAGGCCCAATCTGAGGTAAAGTGATCGAATTTCATGATTGAAATGATCGTAGACCGTGTCCAGGTGAGTCTGATGTCACAGCACCGCCTGGTTGTTTTGCGGGACACGCAGGAAGAGCGGTATTTGCCGATCTGGATAGGCGCGTTTGAATCCGAAGCGATCACCTTGGAATTGCAGGGAATGCTGCGCGAGCGCCCTTTGACACATGATTTGCTCAAGGCAACGATCACGGAAATGGGCGGCGCCGTTCGCCACATTTTCATCAACAATTTGAGCAAGGACGTCTTTTATGCCCAGATCAACATCGAAGTGAATGGCGATTCGATAGACATCGATTCGCGCCCGAGCGACGCCATTGCCCTGGCGGTTCGCCTCAAAGCGCCAATCTACGTTGACAAACAGGTCATGGACAAGGCCGGCATTCGACCCGACCGCAATGTTGAGCCGGAGATACTGGGGCTGGACGATGAGTTCGCGGACTCCATGGATCCATCGGAAAAGGTCGACGAGACCAAGCTGAGCGCCTTTGCTGATTTCGTAGATACGCTCAATCTCGATGACTTCGACGAGGATGAATAGTCGCCGTCAGGATTGGGATTGGGCGGCCGTCTGCTAAAAAATCGAGGTGGTTGCCAGTTGCAGGCTTGCGGCGCTTTCACCGCTATTGGCGCTTTGTTCCCGCGGAACCGAAGGCATGACAAACCAATTGACACAAACGCATTTGCAGATTCCAGCTAGCCTGGAAGCCGAGCAGGCATTGCTCGGCGCTATACTCTTACAGCCGAAATCCTTTCTTAACATCGCCTCGTTCCTGGAAGGGGGCGACTTTTTCCTCAAACGGCACGAGTACATTTGGTCGGCGCTCAATCGCTTGCAGGAACGCGGCGACGCTATTGACTATGTGACCCTGTCCCGCGAACTGCAGGATATGAGCGTTCTGGATGAAATCGGCGGCCAGGCTTACTTGACCAACCTGGTGAATAATACGCCGTCGTCGGTTCATGCCGAAGTTTACGGCAAGCTGGTCGAACGTACCTCGATTCGGCGCAAGATGCTGCTGGCTTCCGACGAGATTCGTCGGCTGGCAGTTGACGAAGAACTGCCCATCGACAAAGTCATCAGCGATGCCGAATTGGCGCTTTTCGCGGTCAGTAACAGCCAGATCAAGCGCGAATTCGTGCCGGTATCCGAGGCCCTCAGCGAATACTACGACGAGATGGAGCGGCTGCTGGCTGCCGGCGAAGGCACGGTCGGTTTGCCGACTGGCTTCAAAGCGCTGGACGGTTTGTTGGGTGGTTTCCAAAAGTCGGACCTGATCGTCTTCGCCGGGCGACCCGGTATGGGCAAGACGAGCTGGATACTGACGGTCGCATTGAGCGTTGCGAGGCGCGACAAGCGCGTCGCGATATTCACGATGGAAATGGGTGTCGAGCAGATGATTCAGCGCCTGATCTCGATGGAGACCGGTATTCGCATTCAGCAGTTGCGCTCGGCTAATATCTCGGCGCGCGAGCATACACGCTTCACCGAAGCCATCAGTCGCATCTCCAACTTGCCGGTGTTCATTGACGACACGCCGTCGATTACACCGATTGAAATGCGCACCAAGTGCCGCCGGCTGCAGCACGAATACGGCCTTGATGTCGTGATGGTCGATTACATGCAGCTGATGTCGGCCGGCAAAGCTTATGAAAACAACCGCGTGCAAGAGATCAGTTATATCAGCCGGTCGCTCAAGGAACTGGCGCGCGAACTCAACGTCACGATTATTTCGACGGCGCAGCTTTCGCGGGCGGTCGAGCAGCGACAGGACAAGCGACCGCAGTTGTCCGATCTGCGCGAAAGCGGGAGCATTGAGCAAGACGCGGATGCTGTTTTGTTCTTGTATCGCGACGAGGTATACAACCCGGATACCACCGAATTCCCCAATCAGGCCGACGTGATGCTCTCGAAGCATCGTCACGGGCCGACCGGCACCATTCAACTCTACTTCGAGAAATCGATCACCAAATTCATGGATGTCAACATGAAGCGGGTTGATCTTAGTAATCTGGAATAACAGATGACCGATACGTTCGCCGGATTCAAGATTCGAGACGAGGTCGTCGCCCTGCCGGCGCGGCTATTCGAGTCCCTGCTGCTGGAGATTGACGATCTCTCGGAATTAAAGCTGACGCTCTTTAGCCTGTCGGCGCTTCATCAGAAAGAAGGTCGTAGCCGCTTTCTACGCTACGACGAATTGCTCGCGAACAAGCAACTGATGACCAGCCTTCGCGTCGCGGACGATTCGCGCCAGGCATCACAAAGGCTTGACGGCGCGCTGGAGAGAGCAGTCCGTCGCGGAACGCTGTTGGAGGCGGTTATCCATGGTCAAGGCGCGCAAAGGCGCATATATACGCTCAACGACATAGACGGGCAGAGGACCCATGGTCAACTCGTCGCCGGGGAATGGATACCTGCCGGCGACGACGATATAGAAATCCTGCCGCCGCGGCCGACGCTTTACGGGCTTTATGAGGAAAACATCGGCGTGCTGACGCCCATGATCGTTGATGCCATCCGCGAGGCGGAAGCGGATTTCCCCAATGACTGGATTGAGGACGCAATGCGGTACGCGGTGGAGCGCAACGCGCGCAACTGGAGATACATTCGCAAAGTGCTTGATAGCTGGCGGCACGAAGGACGCAGAGATGAAAAAGCTGGACAGGATCTTGAGCGGCACAGACAGTACACCGCCGGGGAATGGAAAGACTTCATCGAAAGTTGAGCCGGAAAGCGGGCTCGAACTTCCCTTGCAGGTCATCTGTTACGATCCGCAAAACAAGGATGAACCCTGCCCGATATGTGGTGGCAAAGGCGTATACGCTTTTGACGTTGAGCCAGACGACCCGCGCTTCGGCAAGTTTCAGCGCTGCCCCAACAATCCGGTCCAGGACGATCGATGGTTGCAACAACGGTTGCGGCGTTACGGCAATTTGAATGCGTACAAAGACAAGACCTTCGAGACGTTTCAGACCGATCTATCCGGCACCAGTTACACCCAAAACGTCGTCACTTCACTTGAAAATGCCAAGCGGGCGGCACAAGTGTTCGCGGAAAATCCCAGTGGCTGGATCGTGTATGAGGGAGGCTTCGGCTGTGGCAAAACACATTTGGCAGCGGCGATTGCCAATTGGCGCCTCGAAAACTACGGCGAGCGCGTCCTGTTTGTCACAACGTCCGATCTGCTCGATGTGCTGCGTTCAACTTTTGAACAGAATTCGCAGGGGTCCCTGTACGTCTATTTTGATCAGGTCCGCAACGTTCCACTGCTTATATTGGATGATCTGGGTGAGGAAAAGACCAGTGACTGGACCGCAGAAAAACTGTTTCAGTTGTTGAACCACCGGCACGTCGAGGCGCTGCCAACAGTCATAACCACCAACGCGCCCGTCGACGATTCGGATGCACGGATTAGCAGCCGTATCATGGAGCGCGACCTTGTCAAGTATATCAAGATTCAGGCGCCGGATTACCGACGGGCGTCGCGCAAAGCCGCCCGCGATAGCGACATTTTCAATATGCACTTGTACCAGGATATGCGCTTCGAAACCTTCTCCACGGATGACGGTTTCACCGACGAAGCCGGCAACCTGAAGCGCGCCCTGCAATTGGCGGTTGAGTGGTCGGATAATCCAGAGGGCTGGCTGCACTTCCTGGGCCCATACGGCACTGGCAAGACGCATCTGGCGGCTGCAATTGCCTACGATTTGCACGAGCGCGGTCATGACGTCATGTTTAGGACGTTGCCAGACCTACTGGATCACCTGCGGCTAAGCTTTAATCCGCGTTCGGATGCGCAATTCGACAAACGCTTCCACGAGATTGTCAATGTGCCCTTTCTTGTTCTCGATGATCTGAGTTTTGCCAGCGCTACGCCCTGGGCGAAAGAAAAGCTCTTCCAAATCATTGAGTACCGCTATCGTTCGCGTATGCCCACGGTATTCACGTCGCACGAAAAGCTTGAAGAGACCGATCAACGACTTGCCACACGCCTGGCGGACCCCAGGATATGCACGATCTTCGCATTGAATGTCCGCAGTTATGTCAAGCGGATGAAAAATCTTCGCTGATGATTGGAACGCGGCTTCGCATTCAGCCTTACAGTCGGCGTTTTCGTAGCGCCTTGCTGGACCTGTCCTGGTACAGCCAATGGACGCACAAGCACCTGGACTGGTATACAACCAGCCGTTGGCTTGATCGCGACGATGTGCTCATTTTTCTGGCATGGGAGGGTGAAGAGCTGGTTGGTTACATAGGCTTATCGCCGGAAAACTACGGCTCTTCCTGGATCCGGCTCATGGGTCTGCGCGACGGCTTTATGCCCGAAGCAATCGTAAGAGAATTGTGGCAATGCGCGGAGGCAAAGTGTATTGAACTCGGTATAAGCAATATCATGGTTCTGATGGTTAGCAATTGGCTGCCCGCTTACCTTGGCAATTACGGCTTTATCTATTGGGACGATATCATCACCTTCAAATATCTTGGCGACTACCATCCGCGTCAGACCAAGCCATCGCTAAAAGTACGACCGGCTGAAATGGAGCATTTGCCGGCTATAGCCCGGGTCGATCGGATGGCATTTCGCCACAGCTTTCGCCTGTCGCAGAGCGATCTGCGCCAGGCCCTGCACATAGCATCTGGCGCGACTATCGCGGAATATGAGGGAGAAATCGTTGGCTACCAGGTCAGTACGCGACATTGCGAGGTTGGTCATGTGGCTCGACTGGCTGTCATCCCGGGCATGCAGAGGCGGCAAATCGGTTCGGCGCTGCTGCAGCGACAGTTGGGCGACTTTGAAGAGAGAGGGATCACGACAATCAGCGTCAACACACAGTTGAGCAACATGCCATCGCAGCGTCTCTATCAACGCTACGGCTTTTTCCGAACGGGCTTTGATCTCGAAATCTGGAACAAAGTCCTGCCAAGACCATCACCAGAATAGACAAACGAAAGCACGTGATGAGCATCATCTACCATGAAAACGACGCGGACCTCGGTGTCTTGAGCGGCAAGACCGTCGGTATCATCGGTTACGGGAACCTGGGGCGGCCGGTCGCCAGAAACCTGCGCGATTCAGGCATCCGACTATTGATCGGGCTGCGTGAAGATGAGACGCGCGATCATGCGCGCGAGGATGGCTTCGAGCCACAAGATATCCAGGAAGTTATTCCCCGCAGCCATATCCTGCTGCTTATGCTTCCTGACGAAGTTTTGCCCGAGGTCTATTTGGAGGCGATATCGCCCGCTCTGCAGCGGGGACACCTTCTGGTATTCGCCAACGGATACAATATCGCTTTTGGCTTCGTGGAGCCGCCGCCGTTCATTGATGTCGGCATGATCGCCCCGCGCACCATCGGCGCGGCAGTGCGCACGCGCTATCTCGATGGCAGCGGTTTCTTCAGTTTCGTTGGCGTTGGCCAAGACGCAACCGGCACTACCTGGGAATCGCTGCTGGCATTGGCGAAGGCCATGGGAAGCCTGAAGGCGGGCGCGATCGAAATCTCTATGGTCCTGGAGGCGCAGCTTGACCTGTTTGTGCAGCAAGCGATATTGCCCGCCTTTCACCATGTGATGACCACCGCCGCTCACGTTTTGCTGGAAGACGGTTACCCGGCGGAGGCTGTTATGACGGACTTGATCTTGTCGGGGGAATTCACCGATTATTTGTCCCGCGTGGCGCAGGGCGGTCTCTTGCATGCGATGCGGCTCTCGTCGCTTACCGGGCAATACGGGATCTTCAGCCGCCTGCCCCGCTTCAAGGAATTGAAGCTGGAAGGACTCATGGAAGCCACCCTGGATGATATCCGCAACGGTGACTTTTCCAAAGAGTGGGCGCGCGAATACGAAGCCGGATATCCACATCTTGGCGCCCTGCTGCGCGCGCAGGAAAGCCACGAGCTTTGGGCGCTCGAGCAACAGACCCTGGATCTCTTGCGCCGCGCACCCAAACTTGCCGCGCGCATGATAGAATGACCGCTTAACCCAAGAGCAGCCGCTCCGCAGTAGTGTAAAGGTCACTGGAATGTCGCGCTGGCAAAAACTACGAGCTTTCTCATTACAAGAGCAAGCTGGATTGTTGAAAAAGAAAGGGAATCACAATTGCTCAAACAGATAAGAGCGATTATCTCCGACATGGACGGTGTCTTGTGGCGCGGCATGCAGCCCATGCCCGGCTTGCACGAGTTCTTCGCGCACATGCTCGACAAGAACATTGGTTTTGTTCTTGCCACAAACAACAGCAGCAAGACCCGGTTGGACTATGTGGACAAGCTCGCGAAGCTTGATGTACCTGGATTGCAGCCCGCGCACATTGTCACCAGTGGTACGGCAACCGCCAGCTACTTGCGGACCAAGTATCCGCCCGGCACGCGCTTATTTGTGGTAGGCGGCGCGGGACTGAAGCAGATCCTGACAAAGGCCGGTTACCTGATCGTCGAAGACGATGCTGATTTGGTCGTCTGCGGCATAGACTTTGATCTGACTTACGAAAAAGTGCGTAAGGCCACGCTGCTGATCCGCGCCGGCGCCGGCTTCATCGGCACGAATCCGGATTCGTCTTTTCCTTCCCCGGAGGGCCTGGTTCCGGGCGCGGGCAGCATTCTGGCGCTCATCGAGGCGGCCTGCGGTCAGCGGCCGTTAATCATCGGAAAGCCGGCGCGCGGCATGTTCGAGGCCGCGTTACGTCAATTGGACGCGGATCCGCACGAGACTTTGATGATCGGCGACCGCATCGGTACGGATATCCAGGGGGCGCAGGCACTCGGCATCAAGACCGCGCTGGTCATGACCGGAGTCGAAGATGAGGCGAGTCTGGCCGCGAGTGAGACCAGGCCGGATTATGTATTCGAGGGCTTGCCGGAGTTGATCGGGGCATTGAAGCGCGCCGACTAACGGCGAGCGTCCAGTAAAGCAGCAAGGACTTCGTCGAGCGTCGGCAATTCATCGGCATCCTTGAAATGCGCCATACGCTGATATACATCGTGGGCGGCGAGGAAGAAGCCATTCGGCAGTCCCGCCCCTTCAAAGGTATTGGCGATTTCTTGCATCTCGCCGGTGAAGCGCCAGGCTTTTTCGGTTACGCCACGCACATTGTCTTGCGCCCGGGTTGCTGAATCCGGATCGCGCCTTTGCCACTCGCGATACAAGTCTTCGCGGACCCCCAGGCTTTCCGCAAGCGCCTGAATCGCCGATTGCAGGGCTGTAAATCCCTTCGTCCCCGACGCGAATACCATCTTTAGCGCCGAGGCTCGTCCGACCTCATCACCTATCACAATCGCTTCCGTGACAGTGCCCGCGAACAAGTCGGCCACACGCGCTGCGGAGGCGCCCGAAAGGTAGAAGCGCGTGCTGCCCGGCTTCCATGCCGGCGGTCCGATGATGCTGCCGTCGACGAAGTCGATGCCCGCCGCGCCCATGTTCTCGCCTATTGCGAGGGCCTTGCGGGGAGCGATCGCGTTGCCATCACAATACAGACCGCGGAAACCGGCTTCGATGACCGATTGCGCCACGGATTGCGCGGCATGTGGCGGGCAGACGCATAGAATCAGTTGGCAGGCCGCACATAGGTCCTCCATCGAATCGACATCGAGCAAGTCCTGTTCCGCCGCGCGTTGTCGACTTGCCGCGCTGCGGCCGGCGGAAGACCAGAGCACGTCGCGCCCGGCAGACCGCGCCGAAGCCGCGATCGATATGCCCATGGCGCCCGGATTAATGATGCCAACTTTAGTCATGGTCTCTTCTCACCAACCGGCGTTGTCGCCCCCGGACAGCAATGATTCAAATCGTTCATAAGTTTCCGACCTATCGTCAAAGACATAATTCGGTCTGATGACAATGATGTCTGTGCCGCCAAGATCCCGCAAATGTTGCATAGTTCTGTGGATCAGATCCGCCGGTACCAGCAAGTTTGTTTCGAACCACTTCTCACTAACTCCCTGCGGGCTGGCCACCTCAACGACGCCGGGTCCTTTGCTTCCGCTTAACGCGGGGTTGGCAAGAATTCGCCTTTGTACATCGGCAACGGATTGGCCGCGGATGTTCGCGCGCAGAGATACAAAGCGGCGGGCGCGACGATGCGCCTCAATCAGTTCTATCATCTCGCGCAAGGTCTCCAGCTTAGCCGACGATTCGCGCAGGCTACGTCGGTTTCCAATAAGCACCGCTTGCGAAGCGAGTATCGCGCCGCCGTCAATCGGCCGCAGGTGGTTCTCGCGCAAGGTGGTGCCCGTCTCGGACAAGTCAGCGATCATATCGGCGTAACCCATACGAGGCGCGGCTTCCATGGCGCCGTCTGCATGAACCAGCAAAAACTGGGAGATGCCCTGGCGGTACATAAATCCCTTGGTCAAATTTCCATACTTCGTCGCGATACGCAACTGCTTTCCACGTTCGTGATGTCTCAAACTCAGGTCGGCCAGGTCCGCAATCGACGTGACGTCGATCCAGGAATCGGGCACGGCCAAAAGTAATTCGCACCTGCCAAACCCGAGCTTTTCAATGATGATCACGTCTTCGGTTTCGCCACCGTACTCGGCGACGATGTCGTAACCGGTGATACCGATGTCGACGCGGCCGTCGCCTACCTTGCCAAGGATATCGCGCGGACGCTGATAGACGACCTCGGCGCGCGGCAAGCTGGGGATCGTCGCTGTGTATTGACGCCGATTGGGTTTGTAAATCCGCAAGCCCGCCCGGCCAAAAAAACGCTCGGAATCCTCCCCCAATCTTCCCTTGCTCGGCAATGCCAGTATCAGTTTATCGGCGGCAATCTTGTCAATCATCGTCCGTGAACACCCTCGTCACTAGATCCGGGACGTCGTCCAGGGCGACGGTCGTCTCTTGACGGCTGCGCATATCTCTGACAACGACTTGATCTTGGGCGCGTTCGCGCTCGCCAACGATGACGACTGTGTCCGCTCCCTTGCGGTCAGCATGTTTGAGGCTCCTGCGCAAATTGCGTTCGTCAAGACCGACCTCCACCACCAGGCGCCTGGCGCGCAGTTTGTTGGCCAATTGCAGACAGCAGGCGATTTCACTCTCGGCAACCGGAATGACGTACACGTTAGGACGGTTCAGCGAATGGCGATCTGCGGTATCCAAAACGCTCGCGATGCGCTCGATGCCGTAGGCGAAGCCGGCCGCCGGCGTCGGCTCATTGCCGCCAAGAATACTGATCAGCTTGTCATAGCGTCCGCCGCCACAAAGCTGGATATCTTCCCCGCTATCGCTGGCGCAGTGGATCTCGAACATCATGCCGGTATAATAGTGCAATCCTCTATTCAATCCCAAGTCCAAATGTATATCCGCGTCCAGCTGGCCAAAGAGACCGAGTTGGTCGAAAGTCGCCTCCAACGAATCCAGGGCGACAGGATTGACATCGTATTCCGCGAACAAGTCGCGCGCCCGCCCAAGGACTTCTTCGGCCGGACCGGTCAGATGACTCAGCTTACGCATGTATTCGAGCGCTATGCGAACTTTCGGGGCTTGTTCGTCTTCCCGGATCTTGTGCAAGAGCCGGTCGATGACTTCGTCTTCGTCACGATTGGTGTCTATGCGGATATTGAGGCTGTGCAGAAAGTCCGTGATTGCTTGATGGGCTTCGCCATCACTCATCTCGCGCAACAAGTCAATCAAGCGCTGGCTCTTGAGGCCGTCGGCGGGTCGAGAATTTGCTTCTGCGTTCGCCAGACCATCAAGGTCGGGATAGAGATCACGAAGAGAATCAATGACGCTATCCATGCCGCGTTTGCGGACGTTTTCCATATTCCGCAGGAGATAATTCAGCAATTGCCTGCGCAAGCCCAGCGACGTCAAAAAACCTTCCAGTATCTCGCTATGACCGACAACGAGACGATACTCGCGAAGGCCAAGCGCCCCCAACCCGCTGCAAGCCAGGTAGAGGATCTCGGCATCCGCCAATGGTCCCGCCGCGCCGAGAAGCTCGACGCCGGCAACGGTAAACTGGCGGAATCGGTTATGCTGTGGCTTCTCGTAGCGGAAGACCGGACCGGCATACTGAATCCGCAATGGCAGCGGCTCGTCCTGCAAATGCTCAACATAGGCGCGCAAAATGGAGGCCGTAACCTCCGGTCGCAGGGCGATGCGCCGGCTCTTGAAATCGAACTCATACAAGCGCGAGGCGATGTCTTCACCGGATTTGCGCAGATAGAGTTCGGTGTTTTCCAAGATCGGCAATTCGATTGGCACGTAGGAATGCCGCTGCAGATGCCCTTCGAGCTGTGTCAAAATGCCTTTGCGCTGGGCGTATTCAGCGCTGAAAACGTCGCGCATGCCGCGCAAGGCGGTGATTTTTTCTGCCGATGGCATGATCAGCGAACCGAATCTACCCTCTGAACGTCAAGACAAGAGACTATCATGCAAATGCATGAACGAGTAGAGCCGCTCGGCGCGCAAGCGTTGAAAATGTCCCGGGAATGTCGCGCTCGCGCAAATCAGCAAGCCGTCTCGCCGCATGAGCGACGCGGTTTGCAGAGACAGCGCGCGCCGGCGCCTAATCGTAGCTGTCGATCACGACGGCATGGCTGCTTGCCTGGTCGTCAATGAACCGAAGCAGCCGGTTGCCCTCTTCCTCTATAGCCCGCAAACAATTCTTTGGCTCCGCTTCAAAGAGCCTGACAAAGAGGGTGAGCGAATTCCTGTCCTTCTTGACGTTCCAGGTTGCTCCGACAAAACCGTCGATCAAGACGGCGCCAATGACGCGGCCGGCGCTCAGAAAAACTTTCTTGCGATGCTCGTCGGGGAGGATTCGCGACCGATCCCGATGCGCGATAAGGATATTATCGTATTCCGGGATGAATCGGACGGGCGCTATCGCGTCAGGCGCGGCAATTGTCGCTTCGGGCAGGTCGTAGATGTCCTGTCCGCTCTCGCTCCGATAAACCATGAGATCGGCTAGCGCCGGCGCCAGTTGAGACTTCAAACGGGTCATGCCGGTCCAGGTCTGGAAATCCATGACGCCCGCGGGTCCATAGGCCGCCAGATATCGGCGGAAAAGACTTGGCAGATCGGAAGGAACTGCCGGCCCCAGCCAACGCTCCGCGGTCGTGTAGGTCGCGCGCGTACCCGCGCCCCAGGTCCCGCTCGGCGGAATTTGCACCAGTGGCAAGTAGCTGCGCACAGCGTAGGCCATCGCTTCCTTGTTCGCTTGCGGCTCGTGCTGCTGCAAGTGCTTGCGAAGATCGCCTATCGACGGCTGATGTGCTTCCAGGAAGGGTTTGGCGACGCTTATCAGTCGCTCGATATCCAGGTCCGCGCCGCGCGCCCCAAAGAAGGACCGCAGACCGCGAACCAAGGCCGGTTGAATGACCGCCTGAAAGCGTTGATGATCCGCCGCCGAAACCAGATGCAAGGTCGAGCGTATCCAGGGCGCGCGGACTATCTCGCGAGACGCTAGAAGCTCGGTCAGTTGACGGCGCTCGAACTGGCGCAGCCGCGTCCACAAGCCAATATAGGGCGGATTGGGTATCTGTGACTGCAAGGCGATCAGATGCTTGATAGCGGCAATAGGATGGGCATCCTGGCGTTCCAGGAGCATTTGCCGCGCCAATAGTGTCCGATTCAGTTGTCGCAGCGTTAGTCGGGTCCCCGCCATTGAACGGTCCTGTAGCCAAGCTGTTAGTCGACGAATTTCACAGTCGTCCTGACGATGCGCAAATTCAGTACGACGCGATAATCCGCCTCGTACTGTTCATGTGAACTGCGGCGCTCGTGCGACAAGCGGACTAGCTGTATTGCGCGAGCGCGACATTCCTGGAATCTTTTCGCCGCTTACGCGCCGAGCGACTCAGTGCATAACTCGGTATCACTTGAAAGGGGGCTAAAGCGCTGTCGCGACAGGTTCCTCGGAGATTTCCTGCGCGGCGGAGGCGCCAAATAATCGCCTCGAAAGCAACAAACTGAATCCGGCGAACAGGGCAAGAATCGCAGCAACATGAAGGCGCGCTGGCATTTTCCTCAGACGCGCCGCCAGCCCCGCTTCGCTTTCCAGCAATTGAGTTTTCAAATGAGTGGCAAATTCCGCGCTGGGCTCAACCGGAAGCAAAGTATCGCGCAAATCTTGAATAACAGAAACCAGGTCCACAAACTCCTCGTGGGCGCCGTCGGACAAGTCAACAAGCGGGTCTATCGAGTTTCCCTGTTGCAGCGCGCCGGTGATGTCATCGACGAAGTCTTGCGCCTTGGCGTCGGCATGTGAATCCATGATCGCTCTTATCCCTCTTTTCCGCTTAGACGACGCGCGGCGCCGATATCTTCCTGACGGCGCAAATCTTCCCGCAAGGCCAATAGCGTGCGGTGATACAGCGATTTGACCGCGCCTTCCGTTCGACCCATAATCTCGCCGATTTCCGCATTGGACAATTGCTCGATGAATTTCAGCAAGAGCAACTGCTGACGATCTTCCGGCAATCGGCGTACCGCTTCCATGAGCTGTTTTTGATCTTCCTGCTCTTCGGCCCGACGATCCGGCGCTTCGGACTGCAGCGAATGCGCGACAAAATCGTCAAGCGCGATGATCTTGCGCCTGCCCTGGTCACGATGCCAGTTGGCAACCAAATTGTGTGCGATACGATAGAGCCATGCCTGAAAGGGCAGACCACGGTCGACATAGGTAGCAATATGAGACATCGCTCGATGAAATACCTTGGCGGTCAAATCCTCGGCGTCGTGCCTGTTGCCGGTACGATAGTAGACATAGTTGTACATCTTGGTCAGATATCTCTCGTAAAGCTCGCCAAACGCCTCGTTGTCGTCGGCGGCTAATTCCACCAGCGCCCGGTCATCGAGCGTTTTGTATTTCTTGCGTCGCGCGAATAACTTTTGCATAGTCTAAAACCCGTGACGATATGTGCGGTTACGCAACTCTGCGGAATGTAGGCATTTACTTAGCCCCCGACCGCAGAAGCAAATCTACGTCGCTCAATCGCGGCAGCGACGACATGGTACCGTGTTTGCTGCACGCTAGTCCAGCCGCCGCCGCCGCGAACTTCAGCGCGCGCTTGCCGGACCAGCCATTGACCATAGCAAGCGCGTAGGCCCCGACAAAGGCGTCGCTGGCGCCGGTTGTATCCACGACCGCGACCGCAAATGCGGATTGTACCAGCTTGCGATTCCCTTCATAAAGTACGCAGCCGTCTTCTCCCAGTGTCATTACGACTTGTTTGACGCCCATATCCAGCAATCGACGCGCCAACACGTCCGGGGCATCAATGTCCTCCCCGGCGATCAGTTGCGCCTCAAACTTGTTGGGTATGATGACATCCACCAAATGAAGATAACCGAAAACGAAGGCGTCGCGGGTAAAGAAGGGCGCGGGATTAACGACAGTCGCGGCCCCGGCGTTCTTGGCGCGTGTCAGCGCATATTGGACCAGTTCCTGCGGGATTTCGAAGTCTATCAAGAGCAAATCGTCCTTTTGCAGATTCCGCAGGGCTCTGTCGATATCGCCTTCGCCGAGCTTGCGGCTGGCGTCCGGCGCGCCGATAAAACCCGGGACCATGTCTTTGACCACGATACTGGCCAAACTGGTCCGAGCAGAATCGTGCGTAATGACATGGTCGATATTCACGCCGATACTCCGCAGTTCATGCAGCATCTGCGCGCCAAAAAGATCGTCGCCTACAGCACCGATCAGCGCGACATCAGCGCCGAGCAGCCGGGCCGCCGCGGCCTGATTCAAGGCTTTGCCGCCGGGGGACAAGGTCACCCGGGAGGCGTGTACCGCGCGATTGGGTTCAATCCAATCTGGCACATTAAACACAAGGTCGTATACCAGGGCGCCAATGACATGGATTCGAGGCATTGAATGCTGTCCTCGCATGCGTGATTGTCGCACCATTGTATCATGGACCATCGGATCGGCTCTATCGGCTGTCAATATGTGGGTACATTGCAATATTTTGGCAGAATGTACAAACACGAGTAAGACCAAGTAAGTAATAAGAGTACGAAACGGCTTTTTTCAACCCCACCCCTGGCCCTAGGCCCCGCTCAATCCCCCCGCTAAACGCTGAGGAGCGGACAGTTTTCGACAGGCAGTTGCTTGCAAGGCAAGAGCGCTTTGTGAGGCGGAATGTGTCCTCAAATGCTCGGAAGATGCCCTCATTTTGCCCCCTTTTTGGGTAACAATATAGATACAGTATG
>JAPOOU010000293.1 GCA_026713245.1 Chloroflexota bacterium | reverse complement strand
TGTTACCCAAAAAGGGGGCAAAATGAGGGCATCTTCCGAGCATTTGAGGACACATTCCGCCTCACAAAGCGCTCTTGCCTTGCAAGCAACTGCCTGTCGAAAACTGTCCGCTCCTCAGCCCACAAGGGGAGAAGGGGAGCGTCGTGCTGTCCGAATTAGATATTTGGCGCTGAATAGGACACATTGACTCCACAGATCCGAGTAGATTGACCGCAGAGTGGTACGTAAATGCTAATACCAATCAAGCCTTACAAGGCTCACTTGTTGCGCGCTTTTCTTGCACTTACTACTGCGTCCGTTGTCGAAAATTATCAGCCAGGAAATTTCAATCTAGCTTATGTCGTTCGTAGCGTTTGTCAGTGCAAAAATCCTTGCAGATTGCGCCTTGCATTTGATAGAGACTGCGATATGGTAGGGAAATTTGCAGAAAAAGTTGCAAGGCGCGGCAGCAAATGCAAGATGCCGAGGCATCTGAACCTCCCAATCGCTGGATCATAACGCTGATCGTTGTTGCATTCGCGCAGGCCCTTGGTACCGGCGGCATTTCGCTCGTTTATCCTTTCTTGCCCATATACGTTCAAACATTGCAGGACGCTCATCTGATCAATCGTGAGCTCCTGGCCGGTCTGGTTATTGCCGTGCCTCCTTTAATGGCCACGTTTTCCACACCATTCTGGGGAAGGTTGGCGGACCACTTCGGCCGCAAAAAGATGGTGATTCGCGCGCTGCTTTGCTCGGCGGTCATTCTTTGCCTGATGGGATTCGCGCAAACAGCGCTGGTGCTGATTCTTCTGCGCGCGCTGCAGGGCTTAACCAGCGGCCTTATCGCTGCAAATATGGCGCTGGTCGCCGGTGAGTGTCCCCGGGAGCGCATGGGCTTCGCATTGGGTACCTTGCAAGTGGGGCTCTTTGGCGGCGTCGCCATCGGGCCGATTGTCGGCGGCGTCCTGGCGGAGCATTTTGGCTTTCAAGTTCCGTTTTTCTTTACATCCGGCATGCTTTTGCTAGCCGGGCTATTGGTCGCCTTCGGCGTGAAAGAGGCCTATACACCGGCGAAAGACCGAACCCTGAATATTCGTCCCTCAGAGATGTTAAGCGCCTGGCGCGACATCTTGAAAATCCAGGGCGTAAGGACTGTGTACAGCCTGCGCTTTCTCAACGGATTCGCGCAGCGATCTTTGATGCCAATCGCGCCGCTCTTTGTTATGGCATTGATCCCGACCGCGGTCGCCAGCGCGAGTACTTATGCCGGCTTGGTCCTTACCGTGTCGGCGATAGCGACGACGGTCGGATCCTTGCTCTTGGGCTGGATCAGCGATAAATGGGGCTATCGCAGGATCCTTCTGGGCGCAGCTTTTGTGGCGATGATGTTCTACATCCCGCAAGCCTTCGTTGGGAACGTGGGCCAGTTGCTGTTGTTCCAGGCTTTGGCAGGGCTGGCAGCCGGAGGCGTTTTGTCGGCGCCGGCCGCGATGTTGGCCAACTTTACGGCACTGGGCGATGAAGGATCAGTCTATGGATTGGACGCCTCAGTGTCTTCTTTTGCCAACGGCATGGCGCCCTTAACTGCGTCAGTAATCGCTGCGATTTTTGGTTTGCGCGCGGTCTTCGCGGCGGTGGCGATCTATTACCTGTTGATTTTTTTGATTGCTTTGCAGTTCTTGCCCAAGCCAAGGCGACGGTCATTGCGCTGGTCTCCTGGTTTTGCTGGCGGGGACTAGAACAACGGTATCAGGTTCTATTGCCTTCTATGTCGCATCACAACAAAAAGTAGACACTGTTTGCATGTCTTTGTCTAGTAGATAGTTTTCGGCGTTTATTCCTGTTTGTTTGTCAACCATGGTCAGGACCCCGATATATGGCTAAGGCCCTCGCGCCGTTTGCGCCTTCACTAGCTCGAACGCTCCGTTTCCCTACCGGTTGGAAATTCACGTTGGGGATCGTATTTGCGGCACAGTTTTTCTCGGCCATCGGTTTTTCGATGGTGTTTCCCTTTTTGCCCTTGTACATCGAATCGCTGGGCAGCCGGCTCGCCTTGAGTACCGAAGTGCTCGCCGGATTGGTGATTGCCGTACAAAGCGTTACCATGATGATTGCCGCGCCCATTTGGGGTGTCGTGGCCGACCGATTCGGGCGCAAGAAGATGATACTTCGCGCCTTGGTGGGCGGCGGTATATTCATGATTCTCATGGGTTTCGTGCAGAGTGCCGAACAACTAATTCTGCTGCGCGCCTTGCAGGGTCTGGTCACGGGAACGGTGTCGGCCAATAATGCGCTGGTAGCCGCAAGCACGCCGCGAGAACGCGTCGGATTCGCGATGGGCGCCTTGCAGTTGGGCCTCTGGAGCGGCGTTGCCGTTGGTCCCCTGCTAGGCGGTGTGCTTGCAGACCTGTTTGGATATAGCGTTCCGTTTGTAGTTACCGCTGTTCTGCTTCTGATCGGCGCGCTCGTCATATCTCTAGGTGTACATGAAAACTTCAGTCCGCCGAAAGAGAATAACGCCATTCATCCAACGGCTTTCTTGCTCGGCTGGAAAGTGATTTTGGGAACTTCGGGCGTGCGAATGGTCTTGCTGATGCGTTTCCTTGTGGGCCTGGCGCGCTCGATCATTATTCCTATCGCGCCTCTTTTTGTCGTCTCGCTAATCATACGGGAGACCGAAACGAACAATACCTATGCCGGCCTGATGTTGGCTGTTTCATCGGCAACTTCCACATTCGGCGCGGTTTATCTTGGCAGTCTCGGAGACCGCATCAGTCACAAGAAAGTGCTATTCTGGTGCGCCTTGGTTGCCATGGCCCTGTACATCCCCCAGGTGTTCGTGGCGAATGTCTGGCAATTGTTGATTCTACAAGGCATGGCGGGTATCGCCGCCGGGGGATTGGTCGCGGCGCCCAGCGCCTTGCTTTCAAGATATACAGACAGAGGAAGCGCCGGCGCTGTATACGGGCTGGATAATTCTGTCTGGTCCGCGTCAAAAGCCGTCGCGCCTTTGCTAGGCGCCACTATCGCCATTTGGATCGGTATGCGCGGCGCGTTTGCCGCCTCCGCAATGGTCTTCGGCTTGATTGCCTTGATCGCCTGGTTTTGCCTGCCTCAAGACGACCTGCATGCAACGGAACAACAAGGCAGCCGGGCGGAGGGTTAGACGCTCCGCCGCTTGCAGAGCAACAGCAGTTTAGTACAATTGTCAAATGGCAAAAAAACGCAGCCCACTGGAAAAAGTTGACAACTTTGATCGACGCAAGTCCAAGTATGGGCCGATTGCGGCGGCGCTGACCGAAGTCTACGGAGAACTCGACTGGTCACGCAATCAGGACGGCATGGACGAGCTTATAAGTTGCATTCTCAGCCAGAGTACCACCGATACCAATCGCGATCGCGCCTTTGAGCGTTTGAAGTCCGGTTACGAGTCGTGGCATGCAGTCCGCTTCGCAGAGATCGGTGAGTTGACAGATGTTATCCGGCCCGCAGGTTTAGCGAATCAAAAAGCGCCGCGGATCCAAGACGTATTGGCGGTGATCCACGATAAAGCCGGCGAATACAGCATCGACTTTCTGACCGAGTTATCGATTGAAGAAGCCAAGGATTGGTTGATTTCGCTCAAGGGCATCGGCCCAAAAACGGCCGCAATTGTCTTGTGCTTCGCCTATGGGCGGCCGGCGTTTCCAGTTGATACGCATATTTACCGTGTCAGCAAGCGAATCGGTTTCATCCCGGAAAAGCTCTCGGCGAACGATGCGCATCCTGTGATGGAAGCAATCGTTCCCGCCGACGATTACTATCAGTTCCATATCCAGTTGATTCAGCATGGCCGCGATACATGCCATGCCCGCAAACCCGCTTGCGAGCGCTGTGCCATCACCAGGCACTGTGATTACTTCGCTGACGACGCGCTGCCGTAGTCATCAAGTTGAATCGAACCGATAAGGACCCACCGTTGGCGGAAGCGAAGGACCGCGACCAGGCGCACCTCTTTGTCTCGCCCCATTTCGACGATGGCGTATTCAGTTGCGGCGGCCGCATCCATCAACTAACCAGAGCGGGCCAGTCGGTATCCGTCCTGACGATGATGGGAGGGTTGCATGTCGGAGAGCTCCCCAAATCGCCAATCCTTGACGACTTGCATGAACGCTGGATGGCCGGCGAAGACCCTTTGCGCGCGCGACAAGCGGAAGATGAACGCGCCTTGTCGCGATTGAACGCCGAACATGTCCACATTGATTTGACTGATTGCGTTTATCGGCAGGTCGGCGGCGTACCACTTTATCCGTCGGAAGAGTCCCTCTTCGGCAGCGTACACGAAGCTGACTACGCCTTGGAATATCTGAGAACGGTTTCATTACCAGATTCGGAAAGGCGACTTGTCCTTTATTTGCCCCTCGCTGTTGGCCACCACGTTGATCATCAGATCGTGCGAGACTGGGGAATTGGCTTGCTAAGGGACAAGCTTGAAAATTGGACGCTCCACTTTTATGCCGAGTACCCTTATTTCAATACGGAGCGCGCGATCACGCTGGCGCTGTCCAAAATGGATATGCCGCTGCAGGAAAAGCACTTCAATCTAAGCGAAATCGATCTTGCCGCCAAGGTTGACGCCATGGCTTGCTATGAGTCGCAGATCAGTACATTTTGGGACGACGTGGAAGCAATGGCGCTTGATTTGCGGCGCGCGTCGCTAAATCCGCGGACGGGTCAACTGGTGGAGCGATACTGGGAAACCGTAAGCTGACGATGCGATCCAATGTTCGCTGCAATCTTGTATAAGTAATGCGCGTCGCTCATACGACGAGAAGGCATGCTATTATTCCCGAGCGCGACATTCCTGGGACCTATTCGCTGCCGCCGAACGCCTGCAAGAAGCCCCAGCTTAGGCCTCGTGCGTTGCTGGAATGTCTAGTCGTTTTGGCATTGCATGGCGGACAAACCGAAGACTGGCTGCAAAAGGGGCAAAGGCTATTGCCTCCCGCGCGGCTAGCTCGTCTTTTCTTGTGAGAATGCGGCGATATGCCATTTTCCGGCAAGAAACTTGACGGGGAATATTCTAAAGGCGACGGTGGGATTCGAACCCACGAATGAAGGTTTTGCAAACCTCTGCCTTACCACTTGGCCACGTCGCCTGGCAAGACCAAGATTATACCCGGACTCGTGACGTTTTCAAGAATGATTTGCTATGCCTCGTCCTCGGGAATCCAGGCAAATGGCAAGTCTTCCGAGGCGATTCCGGGACCGCTCGAAATCCGCGTCCGCGTTGGCAAGAAGGAGACGGCTGCATCGGGGGCCTGCCGGATTTCTTCGCGAGTGTTAAGACGGCGCATGTCTCGCGGAAAATAGATTGCTTTCCTGTGGTCGGGAGACATGGCAATCCGTGCGACCGCTCGGGAGAAGATGTCGATCGGCATCGGACCAATGCGGCCGAAAGGCAGCATGGACAGCGGAGGAATCGAAGCCAACAGGGTGCTGGCGCGATAAAAGATATGGCGCGGTTGGCCGCGCATATACAGCAACGGCGCGCGAACGATGCTGTATTTCAAACCGAGGCGTCGCAAGTATCGTTCCGCTTTGCGCTTTGATCGAATATAGCCGCGATTCGTCCACGGCGCGCTAACAGCGCTAATCAGGATCATATGCCCGACGCCGTCACTGACACACATATTGCCGATGTTTCGCGCCGATACGAAATTCAGCCGTTCATAAGACAATCCTTGCGCAGGATCCGAATGCAGGCTGCCTACGGTGTGAATAACGGCGGAGTGAAAGCGCGCCTTTCCGCGTAAACTGCCCGGATTCCACACGTCAGCTGTTGACCAACGTGTATGATGAGCAAGAGGGCCCAGCTGATCTTCCGCGCCCGACCTGACCAACATGCTGACCTCGGCGCCTTCCGCCAACAAGGCCGCGGCGATATTGTCCCCCAAAAAAGTGCCGCCGCCAGTGACCAGAATCCCGCGATCGTACCGTGCCATGTCTACAGATAACTCGCCACTCGATAAACAGAATTGAGCGGGTCCACGCGCTGCGAACAGATTCGCATCCTATGTTTGCTCCTGTTTTCGTAAACCGCGTCGCTCATGCGACGGGAAGGCTTACGATTTTGCGTGAGCGCGGCAGACCTTTTCGCTGCCGCCGAGCGACCGCCGTCGCGGTTTGGTCATATTGTACGAATCTATACCGGAAAGTTCAATTTCGCGAGCATGTGAATACGCGCCAACTTGCGGGTTTACACGCGATTCTGACCGAGGCTCCTCGCTGCCAGGACAAAGCGAGTCGTGTACACGACTGTTTTTATGTATAATGGTTGGATGATGGACCGATTAAATGAGCGGATCCATCGAGAGTTAAGCAAGACAAGACCACCTGACGCTGCTTGAAGCATTGGTAGAAAGCAGTGGCGGAACGACAAGATGGACAAGCGGTTTCACTGGTAGCTAGGCGTCGCGGAGGTTTGCGCAGCTAGCAGTTACGGACTATATCTAGCAAATTGAAGGTGGATGTTCGGCTACAGGCCGAATGAAACGTGAATGAAACTGTCTCTCGAGACGAGAGTAGATTGTTCTGGCGAACTTGTAGTGGCGCCCGCTAGCCTTATGGCTGAGGCCGCTATATACCACGATAACTGAATCATTTCCAAACGTCGGAACTCCTCATACCTGTTTGTCATTTGCCTCAGATGTGGCCGTTGAATTGGACGAACTACGGGTGCCTGTATTGGACGCATTATGCCGATCATCACAGCGCTGCGAGTTCAATCTAGGGGCGAAGACAGGGTCAATCTTTACTTGGATGACAAGTTTGCCTTTGATCTACCGCTGATCTGCGCGGCTGGACTGCAAACCGGGCAAGAGTTGTCAGAGGTCGAGATCAAGGCCTTGGAAAACAAGAACAATGAACAGGCCGCTTACGACCGTGCGCTTAATTACTTGTCTTTCAGACCCCGCAGTGCCGAAGAAGTCCGCCGACATCTTGTCAAATCAGGTATTTCGGATGCCGTGGTAGCGACTGTAGTAAGTCGTTTGCGACAGCAGGGGGCCGTCGACGATGTTTCTTTTGCCCGATTCTGGATCGAGAACCGGGAACGGTTCAAACCGATAGCGCCGCGAGCGCTTCGTTATGAACTGGGTCAGAAGGGCGTAAGCCAAGACATTGTCGAGTCTTTGTTGCATGCGATTGACGCTGAAGCATCCGCGGGACGAGCTGCCGAAAAGATGGTCTGGCGCTATAGGGGCAAGTCGCGTATCGACTTCCGGCGGAAGCTGGGTTCCTGGCTTTATCGTCGTGGATTTGACCGCGGTACTATTCATAGTGTCATCGATCAGTTGGAAGCCGAGCTCGACCAATCCGAACCCCGCTACTTTGCCAGTGGGCTAAAGGAATAATCCAGGTGGTCACTATCCGGGTCTGATTAAGAAAGGAGCAGAGACGAATGTATCCGATGGATACCGTCAAGCGACTATGGAAACAATGGAAACGATTATCTTGGCAATTGCTACAGCAATCATCGGCATCGGCGCAGGATACGGCATGGGCGTATGGCGAGGCAGAGCGACGCTGCTGAAGAAACAGCAAGACGAAGGGCAAAGCGCGCTTCTGCAAGCCTCGAATGATGCGAAAGAACTGCTGAATACCGCCGAAGTCGAAAAGACGCAAATCATCGCCGAAGCAGAGCATGCGGCGCAGCAGCGGATCAGTGATGCGGAAGGCGTGTTACAGCGCCGCCGCCGTGTGCTGAGTGATGAAGACGAGCGTATTCAGCGCCGGCGCAACGAACTCGACCAGCGCATGGAACGTCTTGAACAGCGCGACCAGCAACTGAACAAGCGCCAGAGCCGGCTCGATAGAAAAGAGAATGAAATCATAAAATCGGAGTCGAATATCGTAGAGAAGCTTCAAGGTATCGCGCAGATGACAGTCGAGGAGGCGCGGCAGGCGCTGCTGGACTCCATAGAATTGGACGCGCGCAACGACATGGCTCGTATCATACGACAGGTGGAAGCCGAAGCGCGCGAGACAGCCGATCACCGCGCGCGTAGTCTGATTGCAATGGCGATTCAGCGTCTGGCCTCCGAACAAGTGAGCGAAGTGTCTGTAAGCGTGGTGCCGCTGCCAAGCGACGACATGAAAGGGCGCATAATAGGGCGCAACGGGCGCAATATCCGCTCTTTCGAACTGGCAACCGGCGTCGATGTTGTCGTGGACGACTCGCCCGAATCGGTCACGATCAGCAGTTTTGATCCGGTCCGCCGCGAGGTAGCCAAACGGACGATGGCCAAGCTGGTAACGGACGGGCGCATTCATCCGGCGCGTATCGAAAAACTTGTCGAAGATACGCGAACCGAAGTCGAGCGAATTGTGCGCGAAGAAGGCGAACGCGCGGCATACGAGACGGGCGTTCATGGCTTGCATGTAGAAGTGCTGAAATTGCTGGGACAGTTGAAGTTCCGCAGCAGTTATGGACAAAACCAGCACGCGCATGCTATCGAGACCGCTCATATCGCCGGTATGATTGCACTGGAATTGGGCGCCGATGCCAATATCGCGAAGACGGGCGGCCTAATGCACGATATTGGCAAGGCGATTGATCACAATGTCGAAGGCACACATGCCTTGATCGGAGCCGAATTTGTCAAGCGCTATGGCGGCAATGATCGCGTCGTCAACTGCATTGCCGCGCACCATCACGAGGTCGAGAAAGAATGTGTCGAAGCCTTTATCGTAGAAGCGGCCGACGCCATTTCCGGCGCCCGACCCGGCGCCCGGCGCGAAAGCCTGGATTCCTACATTCGCCGCGTGAAGCAACTGGAAGAGATCGCCAATACCTTCGACGGGGTGGAGCAGAGCTATGCCCTGCAAGCCGGGCGCGAAGTGCGCATCATCGTTCGGCCGGAAGTCGTGGACGACTATCTGGCTATTCAATTGGCCCGCGATATCGCCAAGCGCATTGAGAACGATATGCAGTATCCGGGACAGATCAAAGTGCACGTGATCCGCGAGACCCGGCGCGTTGAGTATGCGAAGTGAGCGCGATCTTGGCTAAAGACGTCTCCTCAACTTGGCGCGCTTGAGCAGTTGACAAGTATATCAGTCCAATCAAAAAAGCCCCTGTCATCCGACAGGGGCTTTTGCGTTGCTCAATTTGCTCAGGGCGTCTTGCCTAGCTCGATACGCGCAGCACCACGTCAACCTGCATCAATTCGCCAGCGCGCAGCAGGTCCAGCGTGACCGTGTCGCCCGGCTTGTGGAAATAGATGCGGTTGCGCAGGTCAACTTCCAGCGTCGCCAACTCGCCCTCGACTGCCACAATGATGTCCCCGACTTGAATGCCGGCGGCGCCGGCGGGCAATCCCTCAATCACCTCGGCGACATAGGCGCCGCTGCTGACAGCGCTGCCCTCGAAGAAAGGGCTGTCAGCTTCCAACTGGATATAACGCACGCCCAGCGTCACTTGCTTTTCGTGCAGGCCCAGCCAGATCGAGCGATCTTGTTCCTGCGGCGCGTCAAGGCCGAACATCAGCAAGGGCGCGGCGGTCGAAGGTACATCAAGGCTAAGCGCGCCGCTCGCCCGCCTTACCGTCAGATTGATGACTTCGCCATTGAACAGGTCCTTCGCTTCCTCTATAGCGGCGCCGTTGACGGCTGTGATTAGATCATCTTGCCTCAAGCCAGCGGCATAGAGTTCGTGCGCCGGACTAATTTCCCGGATCTCAATGGCGCCGTCGCCGTAGCCCAGCCCAATACCGTCTGTCTGGTAGACGCTGCTGGCTTCCAGACGCGGACGCGGCCGGTGACGCGGATCCCGGCGCCTGCGATGATCTTCCGCGATCACCTTCATGGTCAGCTCGCGGTCGCCGCGCAAGACCTTAATCGCCAGTTCATCACCCTCGATCAGGTCGGATACAGCCACATCCGCGGCGCCGATGCTGTCAATCGCATCGCCGTCAACGCTGATCAAGCGGTCATAGACGTGGAATCCCGCTTCCGCAACTTCCGAACCTGCCAATGCGCCAACAATATATACCTTGTCGTCGCATTGCTGGACATACAAGCCGACAGACGCCAGATCCAAGGGCATGGCATAGTCCGGATTGCTGAACAGATCCTCCGGAAGCGCCATCAAGGTGACGTCAGTTGTGAAGTCCGCATTGTCGCGCTCGACGCTCAGGGAGATGGTATCACCCGCGACGTAGGTCAGAAGTACGTCCCTAATGGAAGAGAAATCAATGTCGGTGTCATCAAACGCGGTGACAAGATCTCCAGCCTCGAGATCGGCGCTGGCGGCGGGCGTATTGGGTATGACGCCGGTAACCAGAATGCCCTCGTCAACGCCCCAATATCGAACGCCGATAAATGGTATGGCCTGCGTTTCCGCCGCGGCCTCCATTTCGTCCTGGGCAAATGCGATCGCCGAGGTCGTCAGCAACGCCGTGAGCGCCAGGAGACGGATCAAGTTCTGCAAATAGTTTTTCATTTTCGGGAGCCCCTTTACTGTCGGTAAAGTCTCACTTAAATACGCAAACGTCCTGACCACAGGACTATTCTGCTTACTCTATCCGATTTATCGTCTCGGGTCAAATATTTGTTTGCCAATTGCTGGTAGTCTTCGCCGCTCAATCGAACCTGCCAAGGGAACCATCCAGGGCGTCGCTCGCGCTGCAATCTCAAATCGCAGTCGGATGAAGTGCCAGGCGCATCGTTCAGTATGCGGCCCTCTCGATCATTTGTCGTCGTTTTTGCTGCCGCCGAAAAGGCGTCTGGTAATGGCTCCGCCAAAAAGTGTACCGGCGATCGTATGCTCGAACTGTGCGTTGTTGTCCGGTCGATCATCCCAATCGCCCTTGTGACGCTTGTTGATCCAGCGCTGGTAGTCGTCCGAGGCGGCAATCAAGAATGCTTCGATCGCGCTTTCATCATTGGCCGCAAGTCTATCTCGCAGATCCGTCAACGATAGTAGCAGTTCATCAATTGCTCGCGTCAGAGATTCTCTGTTGGCCAACCACTCGTCGCGCAAGGCGTCCGGATGATGGGTCAACAAATAGCGTGTCAGGACGTTGAAGGGCGGGTTAGTGAGGCGCTGGGCGTCTTGCCAGGCATTGTGATTCATCGCGCTGGTGTAGGCCACGACGCTCAGAAGTTGCGGGATCTCCTCAGTGATTGTTGTTAAACTGTCGTGCTCGGCCGGATCAAGAAAATGAGCTTTGCCGCCCAGAATCGCCGAAAAGTTTACGGCAAGGTCAATCGCTTCCTTTATGCTGGCGACCGACGGCGTCAAGTATATCGGGCTGTCCATAAAGTAATCATCGCTGGCGTACTCCGGACTTAATTGGTGCTCCAGCAAATAATCAGCGTTGATAGCAGCCGTGAATCCGATCAGATGGTGCTCGTCGCTCAAGTATTGTTCCGCCCAGGATAAGGATGGCTGCTTGACTACCGCCGTATCGAGGATGAGCGCGCCGTCGCGCAAGGATGGCGCGATTAGTTCATAGCCCGCGCGCAAGTCCTCATAGGGTAGATTCATGAACACGATGTCCGCCGACTCAACCGCGTTGTACAGTTTTCTTTCGATCTTGTCGAAGACCTTGAGTTTGCGCGCTGGTGTTTCGTAGTCGTCACGGCTGTCATGGCCGATCAATGTAAAGCGATGTTGGCCACGCTTCTTCACAAAGGTCTGCAAGCGTAAAGCCACAGAGGCGCCCAAGCGATCCATACCCAGAACGGCAATCGTTAGCTCAGCCATATTATCTCCTCGCGCCCGTCGACTTACCCTCGGCGACTTCTAGTATGGGTTCTCGAAATTGACAAGGCAACAGTTTACGTAAACTGCGGCGCCCGACGACAAGCAGACTTACACTTGTGCGTGAACGCGACATGCCCGGAATCTCTTTGCCGGCTCCGCGCCGAGCGGCTCAAGTCCGCCGCATCGCCTGCTGCGCGATTCCGATGCGCCATATCTAAACTATAGCGCAGACTAGCGGCATGAATCTATGGCGCTTGGCAACGCTTCCGACTGCACGTAGCTCAGCAAGCGTCGTCGGCGCGCTGAAGGCATCGTAGCAATACTGCCTGCTCATGATCGTAAAGCGCCAAGATATCGGCTTGATGGTGCTCGACAAGCCATACGGCGGCGGCGTCAGCACAGCACGCGCGCAAGATTTCTGCGCTCCATTTTGCGTGGTGGGATCTCACGACAAAGGGCGCGCGCCAAATGCTCAGGTTTTCCTCGCGACCGAGCCTGTCCGCCAAAGGCGGAGTCAAACGCTTCACCAGCACAGCCAGGGTCTTTTGCCAGACGGCCAGGTGATAGCGGCACTTGCCGACATCGTGCATCAAGGCGGCCACAGCGAGCGGTCTCGGTACGGCTTCGCGCTGGTTCAGCACCGCTCGTAGAACGTTTAGACTGTGCAATTGATCGGCGCGCGACATTTTTTGAAATGCTTCTAGTTCCTTGAAGGAAAGATATTGATTTGCCAAATGCAGATCGACCGGGGTAGCGAAGGCAAAAAGCGCGCGAATACCCTGTTCAATTCGGTTGATTGCGGTCTCCATCTCCTGTTTGCGTTTACCGCGGCGCTCATGTGACGAGAACGCTTACGATTTTGCGTGGCGCGGCAAACATGATTGCTGCTGCCGAGCGGCTACACGAACAGCAGCAGGCGCATTATCGCGCTGGTAGGCTGCCCGATCAAGAGCCCGAGTGGGCTCAGACCGGCAATCGGAATGAAGGACAAAAAGATCAAGCTGAGGAAAACGTAGTAGCTCAGGACTTGCCAATCGCGCCATTTGAAGGCCGGGCGCATCAAAAACTCGGACAAAGGGCGCAAATTCTGCTGGATCGCGACCGGGATTTGCATGCGATTTAGCCAGGCGCCGGGCAGCAGCGTTAATACGACGTGCCAACCGTCGATCGGGAAAAGCGGAATCAAGTTGAAGACGAACAGCAGCACATTCCAAAACACCATCGCGTACATGAATGCCGCCAGCGCGCCGAGAGGGCTGGCGATCGTATCGGGCAAGGTATACAGGTAATATCCATCCACGGCGATTCCACCGAGGCGAAGTATGATCGCGAAAATTAACGCCAGGCACAGGTTGGAAAAAGGACCGGCCGCTACCGCGGCGAGAAAGCCCCAGCGGGGATCGCGCATGCGCTGTGGCGAGATCGGCGCGCTGCCCAGGATGCCAAAACCGATGATGGCAAACATCAACCAGCCTATCCAGTTTATATGCACAAGCGGATTCAACGTTAAGCGTCCCTGTTGCTGTGGCAAGGGATCACCCATCTTCCAGGCAACAAAATTGTGAGCGAATTCGTGCGTGGTCATGCCAATGCCGAGCGCGATGAGATTTATCACAATGGTGATGGGGTGCAGATCAAGGAACATGGAAACACACTTTCTCACTGCGGCGCATTCAGCTTAACTATACACGAAACTCACGCAACTTGGGAAGATTGATGGCAGATATGATGATGTTTCAGCGCCCGGCCCAACTATGATATAATTGCATAGATTGCTGCGGCGCTAGGCGTCAACGCGAAGCCGAAGCGGGCGCAAGCGCCCCTGCATTGACGGCCGTTCGCGCCGTGGGTCGACAGGCTCCCATCCTAGGAAAGTCCAATTGTGACGAAGCGAGTCCTATTCCTGTTTTCGGATACCGGTGGCGGCCATCGCTCCGCGTTTCAGGCGATTCAGGATGCCATGACGATTAGGTACGGCGACGCTGTTGAATTCGATGCCGTCGACGTGCTGCGAGAGTTGAAGTGGCCGCTCAACAAACAGCCGGAATTGTATCCCCTGGTCGTCAATACGTCGAAGCTGCTTTGGGCCCTCATGTATCACAGCTTCGACGGCAAACACCGCGCTCGATTGGCGCGACAGTTTATCTATCGTAACAATCGCAAAAATCTGCGGCGCGTCGTGCGGGAGCATCCTGCCGATGTCGTAGTTTGCACGCATTCGGTGATTGCGAACCCGACATTCCGGGCTTTTTTGACCTTGGATGAACGACCGCCTTTCTTGACAGTGGTAACTGACTTGGTGACCACGCCCTCGTTCTGGTACGATCCTCGCGTCGATTACTGTTTTGTTCCCACTGAAACCGCGTATCGGCGCGGGCTGAGGCTGGGCATGTCATCATCGCAAATGCAGATCACGGGTTTGCCGGTGAACCCGCATTTCATAAAATCGATGACCAGCAAGGCGGAGGCGCGCAACGACTTCGGTTTTGATCCCAGGTTGCCCGCAGTCTTGTTTGTTGCCGGTGGCGAAGGCATGGGGACGATCTACAAAATGGTCAAGGCGCTCGACGCGCAGCGGCTCAACGTACAGATTGTCGTAGTCTGTGGGCGAAACGAAGACCTCAAGACCAGACTCGAATCACGAGTCTGGACGAATGCGCGGCATATATTCGGCTTCGTGACCAACCACCACGAAATGCCTCGTCTGATGGCTGCGTCCGATATCATTGTCACCAAAGCCGGTCCCTCGACGATTAGCGAAGCCGCCATCGCCGGTTTGCCAATGATTATCAGCGATCGCATTCCCGGGCAGGAAACCGGAAACGTAAAACTGGTGCTGGAAAACGATGCCGGCGTGTACCTGCCAAAGCCGGAAAAGGTCGTGTCGCAGATCATTGACTGGCTCGGGGAGGGTCCCGAAATGCTGGCCAGGCGGTCGGCCAACGCCCGTAGGATCGCGCGCCCAAACGCCGTCTGGGAAATCGCGGAAGCCGTATGGGATTTCGCGAACAAGCCCAATATCGCGCGCAGCCAGGTATCCTGATAAACCAGGCTCGTTAGCCCTTCAAGCTGCCCAGATAAAGGGCCGAGGCCAACTCGCTAATCTTCCCGTCAGACAAGCGCAGCTTCCAGGTGCCTAGCTGCTGATCGTTCGTGAACAAAACAGCGCCATGATCTTCTGTCCATGTGAGCGTGCGTGCAAGTCCGGCAATTGGATGGCTTACAAGCGACTGCTCCAGGGTCTGCAGATCGGCCAGAACAAATACGCTGCGCGTCTCGTCCGTTGCAGTTCCTTGTACCGGAACTTGCGAAACGACATATAGCGCCAGATTATCGTCGGCGCTGACTAGCGCCTCCCCGGGTGACGTGAATCCTGCCGGCGCCGCGCTCTCCATGACCATCTTCTGACTTCCGTCGAGGCTGTAAACCTCGACTTCTACGCCACCAGCTCTTGCAGACGGCGGAAACCGCAACAATACGCGCTCGCCAAAGCCAGCGGCACAGAAGCATCCGGATTCGTCTGGCAATTGCCGCACAGCGCCGTCGACCAGCTCCAGCGCGAACAATCCGGCATACTGCGCATACGAGAACAGGTCACTGATGCCATCGGGGTGTGCTTCCATAATGAGTTCATTTGTAGCCGCGCTGAAGGCAACGGGCACAACGCGAACACCATCGCGAGGACCGTCAACCAGTACCTCGCGACTACCGGCGCCGTCCCAGTCGCTGACATAGGTCGAAGTGCTCAGGGTTCCCCCGTCTCCTCGACGCGTCGCGGTCCAGGCGATAGTCTGCCCGTCTCTGAAAACGACCCAATCCACCCGTTCTGTATCGGCTGATTTGCTAACAAATGGGTGATCACGGATTGAAGTATCCGGCGCAGCCTGCTTGACCTGGTCTTCGTCAAGGTCGTAATAGATTACGCCATTTCCCAATAATGTGAATCGCTCGCCGGCCGTGCTTATGCTATTCATTTCTCCAGTGAGGATGTTGATGAAAACGAGTTCCGTCGCCGCGTCATCTTCGTCCATTCGTAAGAAAACATCCCAACCCGGTTGCTCCGCTTGTGGCAAGGCGGTATCCTGCGCCGACAGCGGCGTCGATACCAACATGCATGCGATAAGCCAGAGAATTGCCAATTTCATGGAGCGCGCTTTCGAGGATGGCGTCTACTTAAGATTATAAGGTCGCGCGTTTTCTCGAGCAAACGCATTCGGGTCAGTATGAAATGAAGTCAAAAGCCCCGCGCTGTTGCGGGGCTTCTGGAACCTGTTTACGTGAATCGCGTCGCTCATGCGACGAGCAGGCTTACGATTTTGCGTGAGCGCGGCAGACCTTTTCGCTGCCGCCGAGCGGCTACTTTGGCGGTTTGCTTGTCATCAAAACTGCTTCGATGGCGCGGTGAACAACAACAAGCCAGCTATCAAGGATCTAGTCGAATTAGATCCGCGCTAGCGATTCTTGCGGTTCCGTTGCAGACGTCGCCGCTGCCAATCCATTGCGTCGCGATTCTTCTTTTCTTGCAGGAAACGTTCTACTCGCGCAATCTCCTGCAATTCGATGGCGCGATGCTTATGCATCAACTCGGCGCTGAAGGTCAAGTGTTCCATGTTTATGCTCCTTTTGTTCATAACGCACATGGAAAGAAATCTATCATATTCAGACAAGATGCACGAATGAGAATTCAAGAAGTCGTACACCTTGCATAGAAAGGACGCATTTTGCCCCCAGAATCTTACTAAGGGGCCGCTGGGCGCGCTACCAGCGAAGAATCAGTCAAGCTCACAGAAACTAACTATCTTTCTTCATTTTAGAACAAGGAGTTTAATCCAAAAGGTTAGCAGTCCATATCTGTCGCCGGAGATTGTCGCTACAATCCTGTTTCAGCGAATCCAGGCAAGGAGGAGTCAATTTGAAAGCCGTTACAATTCAAGATATCAAGCTACACGTGGTGGCGATGCCACTCGTAGAACTGCTGAAAACAAGTTTCGGCGCCGAACCTCAGAAGTCGGCCATAATCGTTGAAGTACTGACTGGCGACGGTCTGACGGGTTGGGGCGAAACAGCGCTCAAGACCAAACCAAGTTATGGTTCCGAGACGATTCTTACCGCGCTGCACATCACGCGTGATTTTCTGGTTCCAGGCTTAATCGGACAGACTATCGCGTCGCCGACCGAGCTGACCAATTTGTTTAAGGCCGTACGCGGCAATCATCACGCCAGAGCGGGCTTGGAGGCGGCGGTTTGGGATGTCATGGCCAAGGCAAACGGCATGCGACTGGCCGATTATTTTGCCTGCCATCTGCCGGCGAAGGTTCGGCCGCGGGATAAGGTCCTTGTCGGCGTCAGCATCGGCATACAGGAATCACTCGACGCGCAACTCGCGCTCATCCAGAAGCGCGTCGATGAAGGCTATCAGCGCATAAAACTCAAGATTGCGCCTGGCTGGGATGTGGAACTGGCCAGCGCAGTTCGCGGACGATTTCCCGATATCAGCTTGATGCTGGACGCAAATAGCGCTTATACGTTGAAAGACGCTATACATCTGAAACAACTGGACCAGTTCGACTTGCTCATGATCGAGCAACCGCTGGCCTATGACGACATTTACGAACATAGCGTACTGCAAGCGCAATTGCGAACGCCGATTTGCCTGGACGAAAGTATCTACTCGGCGCAGGACTGGCGCATAGCGCTGAAGCTCGGCGCCGGGAAAATCCTCAACTTGAAGCCGACGCGCGTTGGCGGCTACAGCGAAAGCCTCAAGATTTACAAACTGTGCGTCGAAACGAACACGCCGCTTTGGATCGGCGGTATGCTGGAAACCGGCGTCGGTCGCGCCGCAAATCTGGCCTTCGCTTCGCTGCCAGGAGTGACCTTGCCCAGCGATATCTCGGCAACAGATCGATACTTTGATCCCGACATCGCCGAACCGCCCTTTGTGTTGCAGGCCGGCAGCACACTGAAGGTCCCCCCACGACCGGGCATCGGGGTTGACCTGCGGCGCGATCGTCTTGAGGAAGCCTGTGCCCGCTGGCAAGAGATCAACCCATTCCAGCCATTGTTCTGAATAATCGCATAGACAATGTGGCAAATGCGATTCTTTTGCTTTGAACGCAGTAGTCGCCAGGCCGCGACGTCAATAGGGGCAAAGGTAAGTCGCGCGTAGCGCTGCGCCGCCCGGCGACTCGTCGAAACTGAATTTCATGATCGACGCGGTGGCCGGATAATCGACCGGGAGCATATACTTCATGAGATTATCCTTCATCAAGGCTTCGGGCACGTATCCATGTGAATGCAGCCAGGGGAAAACCAGAACATCACCGTGGCCGACAGCTACGATTGATTCACCGCGATGCGCCTCTCTTACGTATTTGAAGAAATCCAGTACGCGATCGAGGACGTTTTGCGGGATTTCATGCGGCGGTCGATTGCCCGTGTAAAGGTCCCAGCCCATTGCTGCCAGCTCCGCGGTTGGGCGGCCTTCATATGGAGTCGCCACCTCAATCAAGCGCCGGTCGACGCGCGGATCAACCTCACTGTGATACGAGGCGACGATCTCTGCCGTTTGCCGCGCGCGCTCCATCGGGCTCGAGTAAATCGCGGAAACTGTTTGATCCGCCAACCACTTGCCGGCGGCATGCGCCTGCTGGGCGCCGGCATCGCTAAGCAGAAATCCGGGCATTCGCCCGTAAAGCACATTGCTCGGATTATGAACCTGGCCATGGCGCATCATATAAATTGTAGTTTCCACGATCTGCTCCAGTTGCTTTCTTCTCATCAAATCCGGACCCGGTTAATCTCTCTCGGGCGATGGCGCTCAGCGCCGGCCACGAGCGTCAGTTGTCACTAACGATCTTATGTCGTTTGGCTTATGATACAAGGATTAGTTGCGTCGAAGGCGAGAGGACTATGCCGATTTGAAGCTCAAGATGCGGTCCGTCGACCGCCGCATGTTCACCATCTTGATGATCGTATTCGTCCAGATGTTCGGCACATCGATGGTGCATCCGATCTTGCCTTTATATGCCCAAAGCGCCTTCAACATGAATGCCGAAGTAATTACGCTCTTGCTGACGGCCTTCTTCGCGGCGCAGTTTGTGGCTGGTCCATTCATCGGAGGTCTGTCGGACAGGCGCGGGCGGCTGCCCGTACTCATCGTCAGCCAACTGGGAACCGTGATCGCGTTCTTGATGATTGGCTTCGCGCAATCTGCAGTCGTCTTGTTCCTGGCGCGCATCCTTGATGGCGTAACCGGCGGAAATATCGTCGTCGCCCAGGCTTACATGACAGATATTGTGCCGGAAGACCGGCGTACAGTGGCGCTGGGATATGTAATGGCCGCCTTCGGTCTTGGATTCGCAATTGGTCCCGCCGTAGGTGGCATACTGGCAAGCGCGTTTGGCCCCCAGATCCCCTTCGTTTTTGCGGCCGTAGCGGCGGCGGGCACTGTGGTCCTGACCCAGTTAACGCTGGAAGAATCGCTGAGTCACGACGATCGCCAACGCAACCGCAAGAACGATGCCGCCAGACTGCGGCCGAGGGCTCTGTTGACAAATGTTCCTCTGATGGCGGTACTGAGCGTCAGCTTTTTCGCGCGCTTCGGCATGGGCTTGCTAATCGCTACCTTGGCACTGTTTGCCGAGGCCGTCTTGTTTTCCGGTCAATCCTTCTCTTCTGTGAGCCTGGGCGTCGGCGCGATGCTCATGATGGTGGGCATCGGCCAGATAATCACGCAAGTTATCTTGTTGCCCGCCGCGCTTAAGCACTTCAGCGACACCACGATCGTCTTGATGGGCGCTGCTGCGCGCGCTTTGTCCATGTTTTTGCTGGCTCTCGCTGTCGAGCCGCTATTCGGCACCGTGAGCGTCGTCATCTTTGCCGTCGGCAGCGGCTTGTTGATCCCGCCGCTGCAGTCGCTGTTGACCAAGACAGTGCCCGCGGAGTTTCGCGGCGCGATCTTTGGTATCTATCACTCGGTGATGAGCCTGGGAGTGATCTTGTCTACGGCCATCGCCGGACTCTTGTTCGCCGCGGATCCAACGCTTCCAAATTGGGTGGGGGGAGCCTTATCCTGCATATCTCTCGTTCCCGGGTTGCTGCTCTGGAACTGGGCGCGCAGGAATGGTCGAATGCCGGCTGCGCGGCTTGCCAGCTAAAAGCAAACCGCCTCCCGAACGGAGGCGGCGATCTTAACTATGTCGGGGCGGCGGGATTTGAACCCACGACCTCACCGACCCGAACGGTGCGCGCTACCGGGCTGCGCCACGCCCCGACATGTGGGATCACAGTGTAGCCAAAGCTACATTGGGTGACAAGGTGAAAAATGGCCCACGACAAGTTGCCAACTTTAACCGATAAATTGCGCCAAGGCCTGCGCATGCCCCTGGATCGGATCGGCCTATGGCTGGCGCGCCTGGGCGTGCATCCCGACGCGATCACCGTGCTGGGATTGCTGCTTGTTGGCGTGGCGGCGGTCTTCATCGGGTCGGGCGATTTCCTCCGGGGCGGTATCCTGCTCCTGCTTAGCTTGCCTCTGGACGCCGTTGACGGCGCTGTCGCGCGCGCTGCCCAACGCCAGGGATCTTTTGGCATGGTGCTGGATTCGACGCTGGATCGCTATGCTGACGGTTTTATTTTTGCCGCTTTCGGTTATCATTTTGCGCGGCAAGGCCGGCTCGACATGTTGATGTTGGCGTTGTTTTCGCTTATTGGCAGTTATTTGGTCAGTTATGTGCGCGCTCGCGCCGACGACAGCAATGTCGGTATCGGCGTCACAGTCGGCTGGTTTTCTCGGTTGGAGCGTGTGGCGGTCATCCTGGTCATGACCTTGGCTGCCGGCGTCTTGCAAAGTGTTCAGCCACTTGAAATTGGTCTGGTTGTCCTTGCGATCGGCGCCAATCTAACCGCGTTGCAGCGATTACGATATGTGTATAGCGCTTTGAAGAACAGAGGCGAGTGACGATGGAATTTGAACAAACCTTCCTTGTTGTCGGCAATCTGCAGATACGTTATTACGGCATTATCATCGTTGTCGCGCTCTTGCTTGGCGCCACCGTCGCTTCGTTGCTGGCCAAGCGCGGCGGGCGTGATCCTGACCATATTTGGGGCGGACTAACCTGGGCAATAATCCCGGGCATTATCGGCGCCCGCCTGTGGTTCATTCTCTTCCCGCCTATTTCGTTGACCGCTGGCTGCGGAATAGAAGGAGAAGTGTGTCAAAATACCGCCTGGTTCCTGGACAATTTTTTCGATAGCCAAAACGGCGCGATTGCCATTTGGAGCGGGGGATTGAGCATATTTGGCGCGATGATAGGGGGCGTATTCGGCGCCTACCTTTACTTGAGCCGATGGCACAACCGAATCATAAACCTGCTCATCACCATATTGACGCCGGCGTTGTGGTTGAGCCAGGCGCTGACCTGGATGGCGGAATCGCTGATGGCGCGCGTCACAGGCAAGGACGCTTCATCATTTCGATACCAGCGGCCGGCGAGTAGTTTCCCGGACGAGGGCATGCGCCTTTCGCCCTGGATGGATGTCGCCGGAGTCGCGATACCAGTTGGCCAGGCCATTGGTCGATTTGCCAATTATGTGAACCAGGAACTGTACGGCGCGCCGACTACGCTGCCCTGGGGCATTCAAGTCCCGCGGGACGCGCGTGTGGCGCCCTATGAAAGCTTGATTGACTATCCTTCAGATACGTTGTTCCATCCCCTTTGGGCATACGAAGCGATATGGAGCCTCATCGCCTTTTATGTGCTGTGGCGGATTTATCACCAGTATCGCGAGCGCCTGTTGAGCGGAGATGTCTTGCTGCTCTATGTCGCCCAGTATTCTTTCGTACGCTTCCTGTTGGAGTTCCTGCGCGTGGAGATCGCCACTATTGGGGCCTCCGGTATCAACAGCTCGCAGACCATTACATTGATTGCATTTCTTGCCTCGGTCGCGCTTCTTTTATATCGTCACCGCGGAGGCAACTACAGCGACGCCAAGGGGGCGGACGTGGCCGCTGAGCAAGCCGAGCAAGTGCCGCAGTCCAGCCCATAAAGGACAGCGCATTGGCTCGGACCATGATGAGACAGAACCCCGCAAATAATTGCGGCCTACCGGCAGAACTTGACATTTGCCGGAAAGAGTTGCTGGAATTAAAACCGCCGCCGGACGACGGACGAGGCCAGTCAAGCAATCGCTAGAGTGTTTCGATTATTTCTGAACTATGGTATTGTCATTACGGACGGATAAACGGTCAGGGTGTTTGCTACATCTGCCAAAATGGACTGAGTCCGATTCAAAGGCAAGTGCATGGCACGCGTAATCATTCTGGGAACCGCCGGCGCGGTAAGCAGCGCAGAGCATGACTATACGCATTTTCTGTTAATTGGCGAGAAAGATAGTCCGGTTTTGGTAGACGCCGGCTCCAATCCCCTGGACAAGATCAAGGACCTGGGGATCAACAACGACCATTTGCAGGACATCATTCTGACGCATTTCCATTCCGATCACGTCGCCGGGGTGCCCAATATGTTGATGCATATGTGGCAGATGGGCCGCAAAACGCCCATGCGCTTTTACGGCATCCCTCACTGCATCAACCGCATTGAAGAGACGATGGATATGTACGGCTGGGAGTTTTGGCCGCACTTCTTTCCGGTAACCTTTTCTCGCATCAGCTTGCATGACAACACCTTGCTATTTGAGAACAAGGACTTTGCAATCCACTCCTTTCCCGTTGTTCATTTCATACCTACTATCGGTATGCGCATAACCAACAAACACAATGGCAAAGTTCTCGCCTATAGCTGCGACACCGAACCATGCCCCAATGCCCTCAAAATCGGCAAAGACGCGGACATTTTCATTCACGAAGCGGGGGGACCGCCCCCGGGTCATAGCACCGCGCGCATGGCGGGTGAAGCCGCGGCGACTGCTGGCGCCAAGGAATTGCGCTTAATTCACTATCAGGTCTGGAACCAGGATCCCGAACCGCTCGTCCAGGAAGCCGCCGAAGTCTTCGACGGCCCCGTCCACCTCTGTCGCGACTTAGACGAATTTGAGTTTTAGCGGCAGCCACGGGCTCCTGCGGTCAATTTTGGTCGCTAAATCACAATAAATGTAGAGTAGACAGTAAGTTGAAGCGCCTTGCAGTTACATTGTCCGCGATGCAATAATCCGGTTAAAGCGGAGCAAATCAATATCCAGAAGATGGTTGCGCTCTGCGAGCAGTGCAGCGGCATATTTGATATCAGCCACCCGCGCGCCAAAGCGAAGCGCCGCAAGGTGCGGCGCCCGCCGCGCCTGCGCCTGCACTCGGAAGACCCGCTACACCTGGGTTTTCGCACCAATTTTCGCCTGGACAAGAGCGAGAGATTCCAAAGTAGCGCAATCCTTAGCGGAGTCTTCAGTCTGATGACACTGCTCATGACCGGGCTGTTTCTGGAAGGGGAAGTCCCGATATTTCTGCCGCTCATGTTTGTGATGATGGCGATTGCGGCAATCTATTCGCTGGCGACGACCGCCTATAATCAAACGCATATTCGTATGGAGGACGATGCCATTCACGTCTCCCGCGCTCCACTGCCGTCTTTGACCCAGGCGCGGCGAATCGCTCTGGACGGCGTAGAGTATTTTGCTGTTGAAGAAACGGCCGCTTCGCAGCGCGAAGGCTACGATACCCCACGCTACCACGTTTGGGCCAATGACGCCGATGCCAGCCGCCGTCTGATCAGTGGCGATCTCACCGAAGAATACGCCAGTTATATCGCGGGCCGGCTCAACCAGCGCCTCATCCCGGACGAAGCTGCCAACTCCGCCTGCTTAAGCGACAGCCAATCCGACCTTGACGACTATTCTCTGGAGCTGCTGCAAGACGCGGATGACAGCCAAGAGATGTCCCGACCGAAATTCTAGCGCATGCCGCGCTGAAAAAGCTGCTGTCGCCACGTTTTACCAGGGCAGTCACTTCAAATTAATTTGCGTTGAATATGTCATTCTCAAATTTCGGGTTCTGTAGGGGCAATTCAGCAAATACAGCGCATTAATACGGACATATTCTGAGCGCCATGTTGTATCGCCTCCGCATTTCACTTATAGTCGGGGCGGATAGCGCGTAATGGCGCCCTGCTAAAATACCCGGTAGTTTATGCTTTTCGGTTGAAATACTTCGTAGCGGGTCCTCGATATGAGATCCTTAACCCAAAATACGAACGACGTTGGTAGGGGCGACTCGCTGAGTCGCCCGATGCGCATTTAGTATCTACTCGTCGGACGTTCCACCTGATCGCCCCTGCTCGCTGTGAGGTAGTTGTTGTTCTCAATTTCAGCCGAAATGGATACACTACCCGGGACGAGGGTGCATTTCAATATTTTGGCAATTAACCACCGAGAACACCAAGATTTAACCTCAGGCTTGCCAAACAGGGGGCGATGTAGGGGCGTTTGACAGTCAGTGTCG
>JAPOOU010000189.1 GCA_026713245.1 Chloroflexota bacterium | reverse complement strand
TCTTGCAGCCACGCGCCCCAGACAGGACGGAGGTGCAGTTAGCTTAGAAAAAAAAGGGGGGTTGGCCGGCCCCCCACCGGGCCCCCCCCGCCACTTGTCGCCGGTGAGATCAAGTATGGAATCGGGCAGCTCCAGACCGGCATCATCGAGGCCCTCAGGGCTGTAAACCAGAACGCGGGCGCGTCCGCTCAATCCTACCCAGACGCCATCGGGCGAGACAAAGGCGGAATCCACCACCAGATTCAGCACATCCTCTGGCAGCGCGCTCAGCATGCCCGCGGCTGCCAGCGCTCCCAATGCGCCGCCATCCTGGGCAATGAAGACGTCAGCAGGGCTATTGTCGCCCTCGGTGAGAATCTGATTCGCCACTGCGCTTGTGCCGCCGTACAAGACTTCGACCTCGATGCCGGTGTCCTCGACGAACTGATCCATCAAGGGACCGATCAGGCTTTCGTTGCGGCCCGAGTAAACTGTGAGAACATCCTCGTCAGCCGCTAGCGATATGGACCAGCCGCTGGCTAAGAGGCAAATCAAGGCAACGAGAAGCGAAAAGCGTTTAACGAACATGCGGTGTACTCCTTGTGTATTTGCTAAATCCTCGCTAGGATTTAGCTAGATAGACGGTGGTCAAATTGGCTAGAGGACAAGCTCGCTAACTTTCCCTGCCAGTTTGACCCCTTCTTTCTACCAGAGAGTTCAGGGATGTGTCCACGCTTGCGGTAAACTTCAATTTTTCGAGGCAAACAACCAGAAGTTGCTTTGTCGGGAGACAAGGATTTAGTCATCTCGGGCTAGGAAGTTGCAGTCGGTTAAACTTGCGCTCCTGGCGCGAAGGTTTTCTCATATTCGGTCTGTCTTCAAGCCGGTGAAAGCCCCTTGACCGATACTGGACAACAGCGGACTTTGCCAATAGAGTTGAGACATTTCGACCTTGATTCACGCGTTACGGAGCTGAAAACATGTCCAACTGGTGGGGGGCTCGCAAGAATGTCTCGTCGCGCCTGATTTGGGAAGTAGAGGCGATGAAGGCTACCTTTGGCGATACCTTCAAACTGGTGGTTCCGCCATTTGGCGGCTTGCTCTATTGGCAAGGCTCGGTCGAGATAAACATGAGCATCCTGGATACGCCTTTTCACAGCCTCAAAATCGTCTATCCCAAAGAATATCCCAACCGCCCGGCGGAGGCCTACTGCATCAAACCGCGCATCTATAGCAAAAAACATCAATACGAAGACGGGCAGCTTTGTCTGTTCAACCCGAAAGACGGAGAACAATACGGTTGGAATCCCTCGAAATCGACTGCAGTGACCGTGGGCGGATGGGCGATCCAATGGCTTTATGCCTATTACACTTGGCGCTCTACGGGTAAATGGCCCGGCATTGAAGAACGCATCAAGGCCAGTACGCCCTTGCCCCGCCGGCGGAGAAGATAGAGATGCCAAGCTGGGATGAGCCGGATATTCTCAAGCTCATGCAACTGGAAATCGAGTTCTTGCGTAAGCGCTTGCGAGGGATGGCGATGATATCTCGCGGGATCGTACCTAACCTGGTGTTATCAGAACGAGCGGTAAAGAAGATGCTTTCCGCCGCCAGCCAGTACCTGGCTGACGAAACTGGTGAAGCCATGTTGGGCTTTATCGTGGAAAATGACACGCCTGAAGGCCTGCCTACCATTTATGTGCTGGACACCATTTCACCGGACGAAACGGCCATACGCCGATCGCATACCTTTCAGCAAGGGGATGCCTTGCAAGACGAGATAATCTGGTGGCTGCAAGAAAACTGGCACTTCCATCGCGAACGATATCGCGATTCTGAAGTTCTGCCCGATCGCTTTGATGTGCCCCTGCGCTATCTCGGTGATTGGCACAAACAGCCGGGTTCAATGATACAGCCTAGTCATGGCGACCTGATGACGGCTTTGTCCTGGCTCGACGATGATGATTTGGACATGGATTATCTGTTGGTGCCAATTGTGACAGTGGGTTACGCGCAGATCATTGGCGAATCGGATCTGGCTGTAAATTACATTACGGTGCCGATGGACAATGGAACCGACATGCGCGTCGACTGGTGGTATATCCATCGCGATGTACGCGTATTCCAGCCTGTGCACCCGCAGATCGTAGAAGAAGGCGCCCTGCCGCAAATGATGAAGTACGCCTGGCATGTCGTGCTCCCCGATCGTTTGACAAGCGAGACATTGATGATGGCGGATGACGGCTTGCTGGTGCGCACGCTCTTTTACGAATGCGACGGCGAAGTGCCGCTTGAATTCTGCTTTTTTGCTATCCGCCAAGGCGCGAGATCATTCCTGCTCTTCGTCACCCAGCACGACTATCCTCATACGAGGCCCAGGGCCTATAGCGCGCCTTTTACCAGTGATCTCGATTTGATGGATCCTGTCGCAACCTTTCAGAAGCTGTGGGCAGTCGCCGAGCCAATCGATGATCCCCCGGATTGGGATTGGAGCAGCGACAAATACTTGATCGATTACGTAGTGGCAATCGAGGTTGCGATGGGGATTCGCCAACCGGCAAAACTGGATATCCCGGTGCTGCTGGACGAGATCGATCCGGAAGCCGACCCTTCCGAGCGCGTTCTGGACGCTCATCGACTCGAAAGGTCGCATGAAGAAGATTCGGATGGCGATGGCTCCGGGCAAGTTTAGCGCGCATAATCTGGGCTGCGCGGGAATCTAGCAGATAAAGCGGTCCAAGGATGTTCTGTATTTGATTGGCAATTGGAGTAAGGAAAGCATCACGACAATATGAGCAACTTGTGGACGCGTGTTGAGCGGCTCTTCGGCAGCGAGAATCTGAGTAGACTTGCTGAAAAGAAAGTCGGTGTCATTGGCGTCGGTTCCGGCGGCGGCTTTGTGGCTTTGAGCCTGGCGATGAGCGGCCTGGGCAATTTCGTGCTGGTGGATAACGACGTGATTGAACCCGGCAACGTAACGCGGCATGTGGCGGATCTACGCCATGTGGGGCAGAACAAAGCCGCTGCTGTCGCCCACTTGATAGCCAACCGGAATCGCGACGCGATTGTCGACGTGCGTGAGGGCTCGATCCAGGACTGCTGGGAAATCCTCGACGACATCGACATTCTTGTGGTTGGCGTCGACAACGAGCAAGTCAAATACGCCATCAACGAGAAGTGTCTTGAAAAGCGTCTCAGCGCGTCTTATGCAGGCGTCTATGAACGTGGCGAAGGTGGAGATCACGTCATCATCAAGCCATTTGACGGTCCCTGTTACGCCTGCTGGTCGGAAGCGACGCGCGAGGGCGTGAAAATCACGACGGATTCAGTTGGCGACCTGGACTACGGCATGATTGGCGAGGCCGGCACCTTGGAGGCGGAACCGGGACTTTGGGTGAACGTCACCAAGATCGCCGGCATTCAGACGGACTTGATTCTCAACGAACTGCTGCGCGGCAGCGCGGTTTACGAAGAAATGCCCGCCAACACCATCATTGTTACCAACACGTCGCTCGATGTCATTGAAGGACAAGAGAACGATCCGCATTCCAGCCTTTGGGTGGACATTCAGCGTGATCCGGACTGTCTGGTTTGCGGCGAAAGACTAAAACAAGGCGTCAGCATGTTGGTTCAGGAAGACGCCGTCGGCATCTCGCTTGACGATCTTGCCGCTTCCGACCTGATGACTGACATCGTCTTCGAAGAGGATGACGTGGAAGACTAGGCCGTTCCCGCATTTCGTCGCCATTCCCTAAGAATGTCAGCGAGCGCCTGCCGATGCGCAAGGCGCTTTTTTGCGTCAAATGACGATTGATACAAGAGTTTATCTTCCGTGCCGGGCGGTTGACCATCATCTTCATAATAGAGCCGGAATCCGTTTTCGATGGCGACGCGGTATACGCCCGCATCAAAGATCGGCGCCCGATAGCTTAGTTTTCGTATGCCAACACTCAGCAGAAGTTCGTCGTCGGCATGGCGCGCCCAGACGCCAAACAGACTGAGTTTCTGATACCCATGATAACCCTTCTGGCGATACCAGACGACGACGCCCGCCCAGGCTTTACCATGCAGCGCCTTGGGACCATGGCACAAGATCTTCGCGTATCTGTCCTGCGTCAGTCTGGCAAAGCTGTCGTAGGCGTTGACCATATCGAGCGCGCGGCCATGGGGCGTGACCCTTGGTTCCGCGCGCGCCTTTTCGCCGAAGGGCCTGCGTCCAGAGATTTTCCGCATGATCTCGTCGTAACGCTGCTGGTTCTCACCGCTTGACATATGTAATGCGAATCTCGGGTACTGACGCTTAGCCAACTGAAAGAAAATCTTCGACGATAGCGCGAAACTGCTCGGGATGTTCCAGATTGGGCAGGTGAGCGGCGTCTGATATCAGCGCTCTGGTCGCATCGGGAATGTGCGTGCTCAGGTAATCGGCAGCGAGCTTCAAGATCGGCAGGTCGTTCTCCCCGATGATCACCAGGCTCGGCATCATGAGTTCCGCCAGCCGGTCAACTGCCGGCTTCTCAAAGGTCTTGCGAACGTGCGTTCCGATGCCTTTGAGCTCGTGTTCGGCCACGAGGCGCGCCATTTCGAACCCGCGCTTTCTGGCTTCCCGGTTTAAGTTTTCGGCGGAACGCCCGAAGCCGTCAAACCAGATCGTCATATCGATTTCCGCAACGCGGTCGACATCCCCGCTTTTGAATGCCTGCTCCGATTGAGCGAAAAGTTCCTCCGGCCATTCAACATCGGCTTCAAAGCCAGCCGGCTCGCCACCGACAAGAATCAGCGACTTTACGTCTTCCGGATGTGTCAAGGCGTAGTCAATGGCCAGCCCGGCGCCGATCGAACAGCCCATCAGGATTGCAGGCGCGCCAATGTCCAGGAAAGCGAGCAAGGCGCGCAGATCGTCTTGAATATTGAATTCGCCCGCCACGGGCGGGCTCTTGCCATAGCCGCGCATATCAAAGCGCAAGACCTGGTGGCTCTTGGCAAATTGCGCGAATTCCGCCTCCCACATGCGGCAGTCGGCGATCCCGGCGTGGATCATGACGAAGGGTGTGCCCGTTCCCGCCAGCTCAAAGTAGAGTCGGGCATTGTTGATGTCGGCGTAGCCAGTTTGTATGTGGGTCATTTGTGCTCAAATTTCTCTATTCCGGTCTGGTGCTGTCAACATTTGCGGAGCATTCGCCTGCGATCGACATTATGATAGATTACAGGTATTAGCTGAGATATCGCATATTGCCAACGCGCCTCCAGACCGCTGCGACAGCCTTACTCAATCGAAACCTTCGCCAACTCGACGCCATCGCGAAGCGTCTTCTCGTAGGCAATAAAGCTCTGATGGACATGCATGCCGACCTTCTCGTATACCGCGACCGCATTGGTCAAGCTCTTGCCGTCAACTTCCAGGCCGACCGTTGTCATGCCGCGATCCCAATAAGCGGCGAAGCTGTGATATAACATCGCCTGCGCCAGTCCACGCCGTCTATAGCCGCGCCGAACGCCAACGATATCGACATAGCCGATACCGGGTTGACGCGAGCTCTCTTTCATCGCCAACAGACAACCGGCCGCGAGCTCCGCACCCTCGTCGACCGCTAATAGCACTAGCTCCGGATCGAAGTTCTTGTCATTGTTGAACCAGTGACGGAACTCCGCGATGTTCTTTTCGAATGGCTCTTCGACATAACCATAGTGATCTGAAAACGAATTGCGAAATATATCCACAAACAGCGGCAAGTCCTCTTCGTGTCGATAAGGTTTGATCACGATACCGGTCGGGAAATCCGGGACCTGCGGCCGACGGTCCATCGTAATTCGCATGTCGAAGTAAGTGCGGTCCGACACGTAACCCGCTTGTGCCAGCGCCGTTTCAGCGAAGCTGTAACCGGCCGGTATTCCCGTTTGCAGACGGACGCGCGCTTCGGGCGGGCAGCGCTTGATGATCTCGTCAGCCCGCTCCTCTGCCCAATCAAAGAGCCGCTCGCTGAGGTTCTGCCCGTGGAAGTCCGGATGCACCCCCCAATTGACCCAGGGCCGAACCGGCCTCTCTGATACGGCCCAAACAATTACATATGCGGCCAATTTCCCGGAATCGTTGAACATGCCGAGCGACGAACGCCCCAGGTCGAAGCGGGGGTCTCGCCACATCATCAGCGTGTCATCTACATCGTAGCGCTCATCGGTGCCGGCCCGCTGGGCAATTGCCGTCGCCGTGCTGGCGTATTCCCGCGCGTCGTCAAAGGTTAGGGGACGAGTAGTCAAATTGTTGCCGATCATCCTGTTCATATCCTCGCTGATCCGCCCGATACGTTGGCGACAAAATGGGTCATACGAGTTCAATAAGGGTTATTGTAGTCATAAGAGGCGCTCTGTCAAGCTGGCGTTGCGGACGCTACTGCGACATTATAAGGCTTGTCCGATAATTGTCATGAGCAAAAACATAGGCGCGTCCCACACTGTGAGGACCCCGAGGCGCAAAGCTGAGGACACAACAGGTTCGATCCGATTGTACATGAAAGCCGCAGGCCAGCAATCACAAGCATCCCATTGGCCGAAAATTGCAAGGCTTGTCCGATACTCGATTTGTGGTGAACATTATGGACGCGAATACTCGTCCGACAGCAAGAAAATAACGCCATTTTGCGACCCAAACAACAACATAAAGACAAGCTATGTAGCCGCTCGGCGGCAGCGAAAAGGTCTGCCGCGCTCACGCAAAATCGTAAGCCTTCTCGTCGCTAGAGCGACGCGGTTAACGTAAACAGGGGCGACATATCATGTCGCCCGCTTTCCGGCTAAAGGTGGCTGGATAACCGCATTGAAAAGGACAAACGGAACGCTTATTCACCACTACAGGACAAGCTATGTAGACACCCGCGCGACAATGCCGCCGCCCACGCAAAATACCTTGCGTCACGCTACGTCGTAGCTCCCCTTCCGTAGCTCGCTGGGGAAGGGGCCGGGGGATGGGGTCTGACGCTGGCAACGTAAACAGGGGCGACCTACCAGGTCGCCCGAAAATCACCGAAATAATCTCAAGTTTTGCGGCGATATCGCGCCGATTGAAACGGTGTCCGCTCCTAGCCGAAAACGGGGGGACAGGGGCTTGGGCTGAGGGTCTAGCCGGTTCCTCAACAGACTAAATCTGGCCGCCCGCAGCCGCATCTGCAATTGTAGAAGCGGGCGAGCTAGT
>JAPOOU010000096.1 GCA_026713245.1 Chloroflexota bacterium | reverse complement strand
GGCGGGCGACCAGATTGGTCGCGTAGACACTGACCGCCGGTCGCCCCTACTAGGCTCACTTTTCGTTGCGCGACTTACCTGGATTTACTTAGTCAGCGGCATTGCCATGATGAAACAGGTCTCAACATGACGCGGATAGCCAACTTCTGTCCAACTTGTGGCAACGCGCTCGCGCGCCGGCGCCACAGCGGGCGCGATCGTCCCTATTGCCTCAACTGCGAGACGCCGATTTACTTCGACCCGAAAGTAGCTGTCGTCGTTTTCCTGGAGCGAAACGGCGAGGTTTTGCTGATTCGGCGAGCGGTGGAGCCCGGCAAAGGCAAATGGGCGCTGCCCGCCGGTTTCGTCGACTATGACGAAGCGCCCGAAGACGCTGCGGCGCGCGAGACCCTGGAGGAAACTTCCCTGAATGTGCGAATCGACAAGCTGCTGGATGTCTTTCCCAGAAAGGACGACGGCCTGGCCGATATTGTGATCGCCTACAGCGCCACTATACTGTCGGGTGAAGCCTGTGCCGGGGATGACGCCGCCGAAGTTGGCTGGTTCACCAGCGACAGTTTGCCGACGCTGGTTTTCTATCCCTCGATAACGCTCACTGCCAGGTGGCGCGCGGGACAACTGCACACCTGATCGCCGATGCTCAAGGAATCATCAAGCGCTCAGTTTGCATTGCCCGTGTGGCAGCAAGAAAAGCGGAAGCCGCGAATCAGGCGGGATCGTCCCGGCCCATACCGATCAAGCGCATGATACGCGAGGCGAACGCCAAGAGATAACTGTAGACAATTGAAGCGCTAACTCGCGTCGCGTTGCGTCCATCGTCCAGCGATTTGTAGATGGCGCGGGCTTCGCTGAAGTGACGTCGAGCGCTGGCGAAGTCCCACTGAGATTGGCAGACCGCGCCAATCGCATACAAGTAGCGCGCTTCGTAAGCCGGGTTATGCGCCTCGCGAGCTCGCTCTACGGCTCTGCCAAAATATGCGATTGCGCTATCGAGCTCCCCGCGCAATTCTTGCCACTGGCCGAGCATGCCCAAGGTATACATCTCGTAGGGTTTGTGCTCCACATCTTGCGAAAGCGCCAGCATTTGATCGAAATAATTGCGCGCCTCGTCGAAGTCCCGCGCGGCGAGCATGGTCATCGCCAAGGTGTACAATCGCATGAATTCATGAAATATCGCCTCCATGCCACGGGCAACTTCCAGGGCGGTCAACTGCTGTTCCAAACCTTTCTCGAAAGTCTCGCTGTCCTGCGCCAGTACCAAACCCTGCTGGCCGATGATGATGCTTTCCAGCAACCGATCCCGGATTGATTGCGCCTTCTGCAAGGCAATCAGTAAACCATCATTGGCTTTGCCGTACTGACTCGCGCGGATGAAGGAATTTGACAGCATAAGAATGGCGCGGGCTTCCAGGGACGCGTCGTTGAGTTCGCGCGCGATGTCGATCACCTTCCAGGCATGTTTCCTGGCATCGCCGGGCTTGGACGCGATCTCGCCCAGCCCCAAGAGCGACTGAGCATATCGGCGCATATCGCCCGCCTCGTATGTGAGGTCGACAGCGCTGCGATAGTCTTCAAACGCTTCCATGGTTTGGAAGTAACCCTCGCGCGATACGCGCGCCCGCGCCAGCAAGCCGTCAACCGCCAAGCCCGTAGAGCGAATCTCCCGCGCCAGTTCGATGGCCTGATTGCTGTAATCGCGCGCGAAGTCGAAATGCCCCAGAGAACACTGCGCCTGCGCCAGACCTAAAAGCGCGATGATCTCTATGCTATAGCGCTGCTCGCGGCGAGCCATCGTCAACTCAACGTGGCAGCGATCCACGACTTCGTGGAAACTACCGGATTTCAGCAACTCACCGATATCGTGTCGCAAGCTGTCGGTTTTCGTCGACATTGATCTGCCTTCCTGCCCGAAAAGCCATCCTACAAATTATACGACATTTTCCCAGTTACGGTGCAACGTGGCAAAACGAAGCCAGGTTGGCGCCAAGCCCGCTCAACCGCGACGCTTGCGTCCCGTTAAGCTTCGAAGGCCCTGCGCAATGGCAATCGTCCAATCCATAGACTGATGCGGCAGGAACCTGCTGAACCAAGCCAACAGTCGCCGTTGCCGCGCTTGGCGCGGGTCCAGATCGGCCGCGCGTTGAAAATGATAACCGGCCCGTTCCCGACTGCCGACTCTCCACCAATTGACCGCAACGACATGATGACGCGCAGCCAACTTGCGATCGAACTCTTCCGCGCTCATGCACCGTTCCCAGCCATAATGGCGCGCGTTCTCCACCGTCTTGAGGCGCCCAAGCGCCCCCTGCAAGCGGTCATCGGATAGCATATCGTCGTGTATTCGCCGATATACCAGCCGTTCATTGAGGCCGTAAAACTTGTGTTTTGACGCCAATCGCAGGAACAGGTCCCAGTCCTCGGCGCTGCGGAATTCCGGATCATGCTCGAAGCCGCCAATCTCGCGTAACACCGCTGTTCTAATCATGGTGGAACTAATCAAGATGTGGTTGCCGGTCAGGCGGAGCAACTGGCAAAAGATGTCATCGGAAAAACTTGGAAAGGGAGAGGTCTCGATGTGCGTCCAGCCGTCGCCGGCAACAAACTGATAATAGCTGTGCAGCACATCAATATCTGAATGCTGAAGAAAAAGGCGCAGACAAGTTTCTACCTTTTGCGCCACAAGCTGATCGTCCGCGTCCAAAAAATGAATGTACTCGCCGCGCGCTTCCCCAATGCCCCGATTGCGCGCTATCGCCGGACCCTGATTCTCCTGGCGGATGTAGCGTATGCGATCGCCATATTCCGCTATCAGATGGTCGCCGGTGCCGTCGGTGCTGCCGTCGTCGATCACGATAACTTCGCAGTTCTGATAAGTCTGTGCCAGGCAACTCTCGATAGCCTCGCAAAGGAAGCGCTTGCGATTGAAGGTCGGGATCACAATGCTGACCAGAGGATTGCTTTCCATCAGATTGCTCGGCAGACCGTCGGGCAGATTGTCGGACATAGGATCGCCTGGTGTTCGCATTTCAAGTTCAGTCCCTTGCTATCATGGTGTCATTTGTTTCGCGTCACGGACTGATGGTCGGACGTCCGTCTATAGTACCGGCAATCCAGCCGAGCGCGTTGCCCGCCGTTTGCACGCGCCACCAGCGATAGCCCTGGTTGTCGTAGGGTCCGGCGATTATGGCGACATAATCGCCAGCGTATAGTCCGGCGATGATCGC
>JAPOOU010000100.1 GCA_026713245.1 Chloroflexota bacterium | reverse complement strand
GGTATCGATCTTCGCGCAATTGAATCACAGCGCCCAGGTGGCGACTGAGACCTTCGCCTTGCTGTCAGTCTTCGCGGCCGCTTCCGCGCTTCTGGCGGGCTATCTGATCGACCGTTTCCAGCCGTCGATTGTCGTCGTCCTGGCCATGCTGGGGCTTGCCGGCGCCTGCCTGTTGGCCATGATCATGCGCGATACCGCGCTGCTGATACTCTACGCCCTGGCGAGCGGTCTGGGATTGGGGATCGGCTATGTCTTTGACGGCGCGGTCTGGACCAATATGTTCGGCCGCAGGTTCCAGGGCGAGATTCGCGGCTTCGTCTTCACCGCGGGCATCATCGGCAGCGCGATTGGGCCGACGCTGTTTGGCTTGAGTTTCGACTATGCCGGCGGTTACGGGCCGGCGCTCGCGCTTGGCGCGCTGCTTGCGATGGTGGTGATGGCCCTGGCTTTGGTGACGCCTCAGCCAAAACGACGGTGAGAACTGGGTCTTGTTGTAGCGCCGGGATGGCAGCGCTACAGTCCTTCGGAGACTGACAACGTCCCGCGATTGGCTAGTCCAGTCCGGGCTTGAGGATGATAATCGCCAGCGGCGGCAGGCGCAAGCGAATGCTATATGGCATGCTGTGACTGGAGAAATCTTCGCTTTCGACGCCGCCTAGATTGCCTATGTTACTCCCGCCGTAGACCTCGGCATCGCTATTGAGCATCTCTTCATAATATCCCGCGCGCGGTACGCCGACGCGATAGCCGTCGCGGATCACCGGCGTACAATTGAGGATCACGACCAAAAAGTCCTGCTTGTCCGCGGCGAAACGGATATAGCTGTAGACGCTATGATCAGCGTCGTTGGCTTCGATCCAGGAAAAGCCCGCGCCGTCAAAGTCGACTTGCCACAAGGCCGGCTGATCTCGGTAGAAAAGATTCAGATCTTTCACCCAGGCCTGCAATCGCGCATGTTTGTCGTACTCGAGCAGGCGCCAATCGAGGCTGCGCTCTTCGCTCCATTCGGAGAATTGCCCGATTTCGTTACCCATGAAGTTCAGGATTTTGCCGACTTGTGTATATTGATAGCCGAAGAGCAGGCGCAGTTGCGCGAACTTCTGCCAGTAGTCGCCGGGCAGCTTGCCGATGAGCGAACCTTTCATGTGCACGACTTCGTCATGGGAAAGCGGCAGGACAAAGTTTTCGCTGAAGGCGTAGAGCAGGGCAAAGGTAATGCGGTGATGATGAAAGCGCCGGTGCACGGGATCGTGCTTCATATATGCCAGCGTATCGTGCATCCAGCCCATGTTCCATTTCAGCGTGAATCCCAGTCCGCCGACGTACGTTGGCTGCGATACCATCGGCCAGGCGGTCGATTCTTCGGCGATGGTGACCGCGCCAGGCGCTTCGGCATGGACAACGGTGTTGAATTCTCTCAGGAACTCTAGAGCGCCCAGGTTCTCGTGACCACCGTATTGATTGGCGATCCAATCCCCGTCTTCGCGCGAGAAATTCAGGTAAATCATCGACGACACGGCGTCGACGCGCAGGCCGTCGATATGATATTCATTCAGCCAGAAAAGAGCGTTCGAGATCAAGAAATTGCGCACCTCGTTCCGCTCGTAGTTGAAAATCATGGTGCCCCATTCGGGGTGTTCGCCCTGGCGCGGATCCTCGTGGCTATAGAGATGGGTGCCGTCAAAGTAATTTAGACCGTGGCCGTCCTTGGGGAAGTGCGCCGGCACCCAGTCGAGGATGACCGCGATACCGTTCTGATGGCAGGTATCGACCAGATGCATGAAGTCAGCCGGCGTCCCGTAGCGGCTGGTGGGCGCAAAGTATCCGGTGACCTGATAGCCCCAGGAGGCATCCAGAGGGTGTTCAGCTACGGGCAAGAGTTCGAGATGCGTATAACCCATATCGACAAGATATGGGACCAATTCCTCAGCCAGTTGGCGATAGCCCAGAAAATTGTTCTCTTGGTCGCGCCGCCATGAACCCGGATGGGCCTCGTATATGTTCATTGCTTCGGCAAGCGCGTCCCGCCGGGCGCGAGCCGTCATCCAGCGCTCGTCGTTCCACTGGTATTCCGCTATCTCGTAGACGACGGAAGCGGTTGAGGGCCGCACTTCGGCGTAGAAGGCGAAGGGATCCGCTTTTTCGGCGCGATAGCCGTCGTTGTGGGAGCGGACTTCGTATTTGTAGCTGATCCCCGGCTTCAGGTCGGGAAGGAAAATCTCCCAGATGCCGGATTCGCCATTGGCTTGCAATGGGTTGACGCGGGCGTCCCAACGGTTAAAGTCGCCGGTCACCGCAACCTTATAGCAATTCGGCGCCCAAACAGCAAAATTGATGCCGGATACGCCGTCAATTTGTCGCGGGTGAGCGCCCAGTTTCTTGTAGATATCGAGATGCCGTCCTTGGGCGAAGAGAAAGATGTCGTAGTCCGTGAGCAGGGGAGGATAGTTGTAGGGATCGGCGTAGGATTCGGCGCTTCCGTCTTGCGTTGTCGCGTCGAAATGATAGCTGGCTGAGCGCCATGTGTTGTCGAGCTCAACCACGAAGAATCCTTCAGCGCGCAAGCCTGCGCATTGGCGCGCGCCTGCCGGATTGGTTGTCGACGACTTCAATGCGCTCAGCCCAGGGTCTAAAAGTACGGATCGAGACATTGTCGCCGTGCTCATGTCTGCCCAGAATCGAAGCGGGAGCGCCAATGTCGCCGCTGACCAGGGCGCGAATGGCGTCGGGATGTAGGTCTAGTGGCATTTTGTTTCCTGTCGCTCTGGACGTTTTGCGCTGGCGGTATTATAGACGCTTTGCCTTGAAAGCGAAGGTCGGTACAAGCGCGCGGCGCTTTTGAGACGCCGGGCGGCGTATTCTTTTCGGTTGAAATCGTTTTGGTCGGTCTTCGACATGGGATTCTTGTCCGAAAACGGGACCGACGTTGCTCGGCGGGAGCGCTTTGTGAGGCGGAATGTGTCCTCAAATGCTGGGAAGATGCCCTCATTTTGCCCCCTTTTTTGGCAACTGTATAGATACAGTATGCATATGCGGGGGGGGGGGGGGGCCCCCTCTCCAGATGGGAAGCTGGGGACATGACAGGTTTTTCTACCCCATCCCCCGGCCCTAGCCCCCCCTCAACCCCCCCCCCAACCCGGGGCGGGCAACCCC
>JAPOOU010000291.1 GCA_026713245.1 Chloroflexota bacterium | reverse complement strand
GTTTTTGCTGAAGTATGTGCAGGTTCGCTTCAATATACTGACTGACCTCTTTACTGAAAGACTCTGTCGTCGTCGTATCGTGTATGTATGTCATTTCTTCCCATTCTTCCCGCTCCGCCCCAGCAGAAACAGCAGGAACAACACAACCAAGCCCAAGATCGCCATTTTGTCATAAGGCGAAAGCTCGGGCGGCGCGGCCGCATTTGAGACGATGCGGATCATATGCGGCATGTCCTTGTCGCTGTGCCGATAGATCACGCGCTGCTCCTCTGCCAGCACCTCGTACTCCCCATCGCTGACCTCGACGCGGTAGCCATCGGGATATTGCGAATTGGGCACGTAGATTTCCGTCGGTTCGGCGAGGCGACTGTCGCCCCGGAAGCTGAATGTGAACAGGCCGGACGCCGGATCAAAGCGCATGTTAAGCGGCTCGCCCGCGACTTTCCTGGCGTAGGGGCGGACGACTGCTGACAATGCTCTGCCTCCGGAATCGATATCAGATGGATCGTCTTGCTGGTCAAGGCTGAAAATGGACAAGTCCTCGCCATTCCAGTTGTCGCCGTGTTCGTTCCTGTTGTCGGGACTATAGTTCCACTGCGTATAATTCATCAAGTGCGCGTCCATGGCTCCCAACTGATACTCCAGCGCGCAGGCTTGCTCGCTGAAATCACCCGTTTCATAGGCGCTGGCCCCGTTGAGATCGAAGGGGATGCCAAACTCGCCCATGACGACGGGCACATCGCCCATGCCGGCGTCGGCGTATTCGCGAAAGCGACCGATCTGCCGCCGCATGTAGGCTTTGATGTTTGCTCCGCCGATCACGGGCCGCATATTGAAGGGGTCGATATTCAGCTGGGGATGGAAGCGCTTGGTGAGAAGCGTGGCGCCGTCGTAGAAATGGGGCGCGTAGACCATTTTCTCGGGGGAGTTGTATCTCGGCGGCGGCGCAAGCGGCTCGGATTCGATGAATATATGGGCTTCCGGCATGACCGCGTGGATGGCGGCGGCGAAGCGCTCGGTGAAGGGCTTGAGGAAGTCCTGCGCGAAATCGGCGCGGGCGAAATGCCCCGGCCGCAGCATGCGCGGCGCGCCGTCCTTGTCCAGATCCCAGATGCCAACTTCGCGCCAAATATCGTCGCAGTCATCTTTCCAGGCGCGCAGGCCGCGCGGATTGATCGTGGCTTTCTTGGCATTGCCGGGCAGTTGATCGATCAGCGGCCGGCCGAAATCCAGGCACTCTTGTTCGAAGCCATTGGCCAGGAAGATCGCCTCGGCCGGCGATGGCGTGATTTCCAGCTTGACCAAGAGGTGATCGGTGGCGCGCAGGTCCTTCACGCCGATCAAGCCGGCGCTCGGTTCGTTCATGGTTCCGAAGCCGACGACATTGGGCAGATGGGCGATGCGCTTGGCAAGATGCTGAAAAGCCTGGATGTAATGGCTTTGCAGGAAGTCCTGCAGCGTTTCGCCTTCGCACTTGCGCCCCGGCGCGAAGCAATTGCCGCCGAAGAACAAAGTGAACATGGTCTGCGGCGCGAAACGATTATAATTACTGGCCCACATCAATTGCGGGAAGCGGTCCAGGCGCTGCTGATGCAGCAGGGCGGCGCCGGTGGCCTCGAAGTTGTCGATCTCCAGTCCGACTATGTCGAAGGTCCAGGCGGGCGCGCCGTCGCCGCCGCTGAAGCGGCTCCAGACATCTTGATGCGGGTCAATGAAGAGGTTGATGTCATGGCCATGCGCCGTTTCGATCAGGGCTTCGATATAGTCGAGATAGGCTTCGTCGTAGCTGCCGGGCGCCTCGTGCTCCAGCGCCTCCCAGGTCACCACCAGCCGCAGGAAGTCCAGCCCCCAGTGCTTGAGCCGCAGGAAGTGCTCGTCGGCTTCTTCCAGCGGGAAGGGCCGCCCCACGAAAGAGACGTCGCGGCGCTCGTCCAGGCTTTCCGGCAAATGGGTATAACCCAGGGGCTGGGCCGGGACCTTGCTGCCACCGCTCAGGTTGACGCCGCGCAGGATGCGCGTGCGCCCGGTCTCGTCCTTGAACCAGCGGCCTTCGGCTGTGATGGGCATGGGTGTTCCTTGTTGTTGGTTCAGTGGGGGAGATTATAGCATAGGAGTCATACCAAATTCTCTGCTTGCGTAATCAGGTCTTGAACCATTTTCGCGCTTTCCTGGTTGGACACGGTTGTAAAGCAATCCTTAGCCTCAGTCCACAATTGTATAGCTTCCTCTGCAGATCCCATTTCATATTTGACGACACCCAATGCATGCAAAATCATCGCCCGCTGACCGGGGGCGTGTTGAGAAGAACAATAAATCAGAGCGTCTTCGAAATCTTCTATAGCCTGGCTCATATACTCGGAACTATTCTTCTGAATCGCAAGTAAACGGTTGAGCTTTCCACGATTGAATCGCACTAAACTATATGCCATTGGATCGGTATCCGGTGTTGCGAATTGCAATGCGTCCTGATATTTCAATTGCGCATTGTTGATGTTATCTTCAAAGTTCTCATGGTTCGCAAGAGCAATATACGTTTCCGCAAGACCAATGAGAGTATTGGCCATTCGCAAGACTGATCCACGGTCAGACGAAAGCTGCAACGATTGATTAAAGTATTCAATTGCAGCCTGCAATGCAGAAACGTCACGGGTCAATAGTCCAATACGGTAATGGCATAGTCCGAGATTGCTCCATGTCGGAGCGGATTCCGCGGGAGCTAGAAGCTGTAGTACTTTTTGATAGTAACTGACCGCGTAGTGTAAATGTTGAACACTTTGTTCAGATTCAAATATCATTGGAAATGCAAGTTCTAAGTCGTGCAATAAAACGGTTTCCTTGGGCAAATACTCTATAGCCATGAAGTATTCCAGTGCCTTCTCATAGTACAAAATAGAGTTTTTCAGATTTTCGGTTCGGTTTCCCAACAGTGTGTGCATATGGGAATCACCCAGCGCCTCCATAAGATGAGCTCTTAGTTCATCGTCCCCCTCTACTTCAATTCTCGGCCGAACGCGCGCCAGCCAATCTTGCCATTCGTCAAACCGCACCCGATTGAAAAACAGCCGCGTACAATTTTGACAAAGAAAGAAAGCGTCCCGAATGTACCCTTGCTCAAGTTTCCGTTCAAAAGCGACAGTCAGATTCTCAAATTCGGGGTCGAGACCACGGAAGTCATCAATCCTCGTGTGCTCAACTGCAAGCGACTTATAATACTTGTAGTGCGAGTCATAGACTTCATCATCCTCTCCGATTGCTGCTGTTACGAGCGAACCAATGTTGTATCGTTGACGCTCATGATCGAACCGGACGAATTTCCACTGCTGCAACAGGCCAAGAGCTTCGTCTAGATCGTCATCGTTTTGCGGTAGGATACTGCTGTTTAGATCCATAGTCAGAGCTTCCGCAGCCTGAAAGGTGAAACCACCGCGACAGACATTCAGACGCCTTAAGGTTTCGACCGCCATTGATCCGAAGTCGGAATCACTCGTTTTCATCTGCTCAACAGACTGCAATATCATTTCGTGGAGCGCTTCTTCTACTTTTCGACCTTGCAAAGTATCTAACTGTTTAACAGCGCGGTCAAATCCCCGATTCTTTGTGAGACTTACTGCGAAGTCTATGAAGCCGGGGTGCAGGTAAGCTTTCGTTGCCAATTCTCGCATTTGTTCATTTGCCAGCGTTACGTCTTCCAGTTCACACATGGCTCGGCAGACCTCAAATGCCGGCTCCAAGGCCAGGTCTTGCGGAGTGTACTCTGACGCGCGGGCCAATTGTCCCCACTTTTCTCTGCTAGTAAGCAGAATTTGTGCACCTGCTTGGCTAAGCAAGTTTGCAAGATTGACATAGGCACTGCGGAGATCTCTCTTTTGGACTGATTCGGCGTTGTCGATGACAATCAGCTGTGGTTGCGAGCGCAGAAGATCGATAACATTTTCGGTTGGTGTTTTCTGCGGCAGACCGAAGTGATCTCTCAGCAGTTCCAGAATATCATTGGGACTCGATACGTCGCTGCAAACATGCCAAATAACGCCGTTCACGTCAGCTACCGAAAGTGCAATCTCGTAGGCCAGCCGTGACTTCCCGATACCTCCGATTCCAGTTATAAATGTTGGTCGTCCTCTATCAAGCAAACTCCTGATAGTATCTAAATCCTCGTTACGCCCAAAAATATTGATTAGTAGGTGTGGATCAATTGCGCCGCTTGACGTGAACCGGCGATGCACATATATTTGTTCACTATTCAGATCCAGTTTTCTCCTTCCCCGTATGGCGTCGATGAGTTCGTTAAAGCC
>JAPOOU010000110.1 GCA_026713245.1 Chloroflexota bacterium | reverse complement strand
GCGATCATCGCCGGACTATACGCTGGCGATTATGTCGCCATAATCGCCGGACCCTACGACAACCAGGGCTATCGCTGGTGGCGCGTGCAAACGGCGGGCAACGCGCTCGGCTGGATTGCCGGTACTATAGACGGACGTCCGGCTATTGGGACGAGCGATTCCGGCATCGCTCCGAACCCGACTGACACCTCTACTCCTGTGCCAACGGACACCCCTACGTCCGTATCACTCGACCGCGCCACGCCAAACTCGACTGACACACCTACCCCTGTGCCAACGGATACTCCCATACCTGCGCTTCTTCGGACTTTACCCCCTAGACCCACCGTGGCGCCCAATTGCGCTAAAACGCCAGGCGATTTCACTGCAGATAAGTATCAAGATAGGACTAGCATGTCGCTCGATGTCATCGGCCTCAACTCAACCGATTTATCACAAGTTGCTATCTACGCCAGCATTCTCGACGCCGGTGGTCAACTCGTCTCCGGCCTGGATGTCGACAACTTCTCGATCGGTGGCGATCTAGCGGGTTTGGCCAATGTGACGTGCGTGGAAAACGTCACCGACGACGATTTGGCATTTGCCACTGTCTTGGTGATTGATGCCAGCAGCAGCATGGCTGATCGCCCCTTGCGACAAGCTAAACAGGCCGCCAGACAATACGTCAACGCCCTGCGACCCAGCGATCCGGTCGCCATCGTTACTTTCGGTACGACCATCTCGCTGATAATAGATTACACAACGGACCGGGATCTGCTTCTTCGGACGATTGACAGTCTGGAATTTGGCGGGCAAACCGCGCTCTACGACGCCACGTTCTTCGGCATCGAGATCGCCAAACGGGCGCCTTCGCCGCACCGCGCAGTCGTGATATTGAGCGACGGCGGTGAATACAGCGATGTGAGTGAACATAGCCGCGAGGAAAGTATCCGCGCCGCAACCGTCAATGGCGCGCCTGTATATACGGTTGGCTTGGGATGGTCAATTGACCGCCCATTCCTGAAAGCACTTTCGGCGGAAACTAATGCCGTGTATTATGACTCGCCGAGGCCGGAGCAACTGCTTACCATATTCCAAAACCTGGCATATCTATTCCGTACGCAATATATCATCACTATGAAGGCCAATGTTCCGGCCAACGGAATTCGTTATGACTTTTCCCTGGAAGTCATCGCCTCGGACGGCCGCTACGCATCCGATATAGCGACCTTTCTAGCGCCTTCAATGATTCTCCGGCAATAGGAACAAAGTGCGAGCCGAATGTAAACTGAAATTGCGCTGACTAATTTCAAAGATCGAGTTGAACCACCAGGAGTAACGACCATGCAACATGTACCCTTTGGCAAAACCGGATTGACGACCCCGCCCGTGGTCTTCGGCTCGACAGCGCTTGGCAACCTCTTTCGCGAATTCTCTTACCAATCGAAGCTGGAGACCATGCGCGCTATCTTCGAGCACTTGCCCAAACCGGTGGTGATCGATTCCGCCGGCAAGTACGGCGCGGGCCTTGCCCTGGAAGTGATGGGGGATTGCCTGCGCGATCTGGGCGTCCCGCCCGGCGATGTCATCATCAGCAACAAGCTGGCCTGGCTGCGCGCCCCGCTGCGGACGCCCGAGCCCACCTTCGAGCCCGGCGCCTGGTTCGGCCTCGCGCACGATGCTATCCAGGACATCAGTTACGACGGCATCCTCAAGTGCTTCGAGCAAGGTCTGGAGTTGCTGGGAGGCGAGTACCAGACGCAACTGGTATCGGTACACGACCCCGACGAGTACCTCGATGCCGCGACCTCGCCCGATGATCGTAAGCGCCGCTTTAACGACATCCTGGGCGCTTATGCCGCGCTCAATGAACTTAAGGCGGAAGGCAAGGCGGCGGGCATTGGCGTCGGCGCCAAAAACTGGCGATCAATCGCCGAAATTGACGCCCGGATCGAACTGGATTGGGTGATGTTCGCCAACAGCTACACGCTCTATTCACATCCGGCCGATCTGCTGGCATTCATGGATTCGCTGCACCAGAAGGGCGTCGCCATTATTAATTCGGCCGTTTTCAACGCCGGCTTCCTGACCGGCGGCGAGTTCTTCAATTATGTCAAACTCGATCCGAATGATCCGGCTGATCAGGAGAAATTCGCCTGGCGCGAGAAGTTCTTCGCGCTCTGCGAGCGGCACGGCCAGACGCCATCGGAAGTCTGCATCCAGTTCGGCAAGTCCCACCCGGGCATCGTCGCGCTTGCGCTCAGCACCAGCAGGCCGCATCGGGTCAAGACCAATGTCGACGCCATGTCCGTTGAAGTGCCGGGCGCGTTCTGGGATGTGCTGAAAGAAGAGGGCCTTTTGGCAGCGGATCATCCGTATATTTCCCATTAAAGAACAGTTTGACAGAATCTTTCCGTTTGCTATAATAGCCTTGAAGATTACTGGCAAGCGCGCCGCCCGCTTGGGGGGAGTCATGCATCGTGGACCTGCAAGAACAAGTCACCAGACAAGCTGGAGAGATCGGCGAACTTAGAGGCAAACTGGACGCCCTCGCTACGAAGGATTTACTGCGGGCGGAGATCGCGGCACTTCTGAAGGAGATAACGGATAAATTCGACAAACAGAACGACTATATTCAGAAACAGACCAACGATATTCAGAATGAAATCCAAAAGAACCGCCAATTCCGTACCCGCGTAACGGCGATTTTCACCGTTGTTGCCGTAACGCTGTCCGTTCTCGTCGCCGCCATCAACGCATTTGTCGGCGCGGTGAGCGTCAGCCTCATCCGACTCTAGCCTGACAATTCAAACCCCGCTTGCTCTTCATTAAATGGATGGATTGCTCGCAGCAGTCCATTTTTCTTTGTACAATTCCCTTGCTCGGCTAATCACACAAAAGGAAGTCTTTGTCCATGTCCGACCAGCGTCCCAATATTCTGTTTATCATGTCCGACGACCATGCCTCGCACGCCATGACCTGTTATGGCAGCCGCATCAACCAGACGCCCAACCTCGATCGCATCGCGGACGAAGGCATGCGCTTCGATAACTGCTTCTGCACCAACTCCATTTGTACGCCCAGCCGCGCCGCCATCTTGACAGGTACCTATAATCACATCAACGAAGTGACCACGCTGGATACGCATATGGACAACAGTCTGCCGACCTTCGTCAAAGATCTACATGCCGGCGGCTACCAGACCGGCATGTTCGGCAAATGGCATTTGGGGCAGGGGCCCGCGCATGAACCGACTGGGTTCGACGATTGGGCGGTGCTGCCCGGGCAAGGGCTTTATCACAATCCGATCTTCATCTTCAAGACAGAAGATGGATCGGAACGGCGGCCGGTACACGGATATGTAACCGATCTCATCACCGACATGACGCTTGACTTCTTAGCAGATCGGGATCGCGAGCGACCTTTCTTTGTGATGTGCCATCACAAGGCGCCGCACCGGCACTGGGAGCCGGACGACAAGCACGCCCACATGTTCCTCAACGAAGATGTGCCGGAGCCGGAAACACTTTACGATGACTACAGCAATCGCGCCTCGGCCGCGGGAGCCGCGGAGATGCGCATGGGCGCCCATATGGTCCCGCTCGATACCAAAACCGAGATCCCGCATGACTTGCCGGAAATGGAATTGCGCAAGTGGGCGTATCAGCGCTATATCAAGGACTATCTGCGTGTCGTTGCTAGCATTGACGACAATGTCGGCCGCTTGCTGGATTACCTGGATGCGGAAGGGCTGACGGAGAACACGATCGTCGTCTACACCTCGGATCAAGGTTTTTTCCTGGGCGACCACGGCTGGTACGACAAGCGCTTCATGTACGAGGAATCGCTAAGGATGCCGTATATCATGCGCTATCCGCGCCTGATCGAGGCGGGCAGCGCGAACGAGGATATGATCCTCAATGTCGATTTCGCGCCGACCTATCTCGAGTTGGCGGGACTGCCCGCGCCCGAGCATTATCAGGGTCGCAGCTTCTCGCCCATGTTGAGCGGCGAGACGCCGGACGACTGGCGACAATCGATGTACTATCGTTATTGGATGCACAAGACCCATCACAATGTCTACGCGCATTACGGCATCCGTACCCATCGCTACAAGCTGATCTATTACTATGCCGATGCCTTGGGTCAAACGGGCGCTATCGACGAGACTTACGAGCCGGAATGGGAACTCTTTGATCTGGAACAGGATCCCTACGAATTGAACAACGTGGTTGATGACCCGGCCTATGCGGAATTGGTCCTGGAACTCAAGGACGAAATGCATCGCTTGCAAGCGCAAGTCGGCGACGAGCGCTATCACCTCGATGTCGATTAGCCCTCCCCCAGCAGCGCCCGCTTGGCATCGGCGATGAACCGGCGGTAGCGCTCTTCCATATAAGGCTTGATTGGTATTGGGCTAATGTATCTCAACGTAAATTCAAAGAAGGCGCTAACTTTGAACAAGTGTCCTGATTTACGGAAAAGGTACTTGCT
>JAPOOU010000246.1 GCA_026713245.1 Chloroflexota bacterium | reverse complement strand
GATTGGTCGCCCCTACACGGTCCTTGAAAAAGTTGCAGGGATTTTTTGGCGGGGGTGGTACAGAGTTCATTGGGCACAGAGGTCGCGTAGGTCGCGTAGACACTGACCTTCGACACTGACCGCCTGTCGCGGTTTCGGCATAGAGTCGCGGGCCAGGGGGCGAGTCAGTTGACAGGAGGCGTTCGCTCCTCAGCATACTCTGGGGGAAGGGGGCTCTTTCTCAACAGCGCCCATGCAAGCGGGACGCAACTGCGCGTGCGGTTCAATCTCGGTATTCCGGGTGGTCGAGAATATATGGCGCGATCGCTGTGATGGACTACGCAAGCGGCGCGATCAATAGGTATCCGGCAAGTCATTCAGGAAGAGCACGGTATCGTTCGCCCTCAGGTTTTGCCGGTACCATGCCACCGACTCTGCCAGCGTTTCATAGACATGTACGCGGCCCGTGTCATATTCCGTCGAGTGAATACCTTCAAGTATCGGCCTGGTCTGCTCTCTACCGATAAGGATAATATCGGTCGCGTATTCGGTTGCAAGGACGCCCAGTTTCCGATTTTCCCGATCCTGCAAATCGCCGAGTTCTATCATGCCCGGCGTGATCAACAGCCTCTTTCCGTCTTTGTGCATACCCAGCACCTTTAAGGCGCTGACGATACCCTTCGGATTGGCGCTGTAAGCGTCGTTGATGATGGTGATCCCGGAAGCAGTTGTTTGCCGGACCAGTCGACTCTCTGCGGGTTTGAGCGCGCCGATTCTGATGGCAATATCGCGCAAGGGGATGCCCTCATGAAATGCAACCGCGACGCAGAGCAGGAGGTTGGTAATATTGTGTTCGCCAATGACGGGCGTGCTCAATTGCGCTTGCTCGCCAGACGCTACATTGATAACGGTGAATCGGAGGCCGTCCAGACGTTCTTCAGCGTCAGTCGCGATCCAGGTCACATTTTCGCGACGGGCCTCGTCGAGGTTCAGTTCTCGGCTCACGGACAATCGAGTCTCGGGATGACCCATGGCGATCATCTCGCGAATAAAGGGATTGTCCCGGTTGAAAACGCCGACGCCGTCTTGCTTTAGATTCTTAATGATTTCGTATTTGGCGCGCATGACATTTTCCAGCGAGCCAAAACGTTCAAGATGTTGCGGTCCAATTTCTGTGACGATGGCAATGTCGGGCGGCGTCAATTCGCAGATGCGATCAATCTCGCCCGGTACATAGGCGCCCATTTCGCTGATGAAATATTCCGTTCGAAAATCGTCGACGAGATCGCGATTGATGGCCAATGAGATCCCCATAAGCGTGTTGTAGCTCTTTGGCGTGGCATAGGCGCCATATCGCAAGCTCAGGATGTCGCGCAAGAAGTCTTTTGTCGTCGTTTTGCCGTAGCTGCCGGTGATGCCTACGATTTTTGGCTTGGTCGCGTTCAGAACCGAGCGCGCCGCTGACAGATAGCGCCGCCGCCGGTAACTCTCGAAGGGCTGCAGAATCAGGTTACCCAAGGTCAGCCATATTGGGGCCAATAAGAACAAGACAAATCCCGATGTAGCAATTGCTATCGGCGCAAACCTGAGCGTCCCCAACCCTTCAATGGCATTTAGCGCCAGTACAGATGCTGTCCCGGCCGCGAGGGCAGCGCAGACGGCAGCGGCCGCCATCATGCGATTGACGCGCCCGGTGCGGACGAGCGGCTTTTTGATTTCCCCTTCTCGCTCCGGCGCGATAGCGGCGAGAGCCGCGACAAACATGATCAATAGCGGGAGAGCGCCGTTCGGCGCTTCGCCCAGGACGACTGCGATTGCCGTGCCGAGGAACCAGGCGCCCAGGGCGCGCTTGGGCAAGAGATAATGCGGCGCGCGTCGAAGCCACAAGAAAAAGCGCCGGCTCATGTATTCTTCAATCTGATAGAAACGAGCCAGTTGGTAAATGCGAAGCCAGGCTCCAACCAGCCAAAGGGCCGCCAATGCTATTAGCAAGAGATTTGGCACTGTTCAATCTCCATAGTCGCGCGGCGGCAGCGAAAACGTCCCAGGAATGTCACGCCCACGCAAAATCGCAAGCCTTTTCGTCGCAAAATCGACGGAATTTACGTAAACAGGGTGCAAGCGCATTATAAGGTTTTTCACGAGTAGACGACAGGACGGGGAGGGGGCGCTGCGCGCTATCAAGTGATTTGGGATTCCTCATTGGAATATAGCGCGTTCATGATTGAAGCGGTCCGGCGCGCATAGTCCAGATAGGCATAGTGGCCCGCGCCTTCATGTACGATCAAGGCGGCGTCGGGAATGCTCTTTTCCAGTTTCTCGCCCATCCACAGAGGCGTATCCGTATCCGCATCTCCCCATATCAATACTGTTGGAACGTTCACTCTGCAGGCGTTGGGCAGCAAGTCTTGGCTGACTACATTGACCAGGGTCTTGCGCATGACAGGCGATGCGGATTGAAAATCCGGCGAAGCATATCTCTTGTTGTAGCGCTGCCGGAGGCTCTCGGCGATTGCTGCAGCGCCGAGACGGCGCAAGCCCTCGCGGACAGTCCGATAGACGCGCAGGCGCAATTGACCCGACAAGGGTTGCCTCGTCTTGATGCCGGCGCTGTTTGACAAGACCATGCGCTTGAGGCGGTCGCCGTGATCAGACCCAAGAATCAAGCCAATGCGCCCGCCCAAGGAATGGCCGAAGAAGTGAACTTGCTCGAGGCGGTGCAAGTCCAGATAGGCGACGCAGAAGGCGGCGTAGTCGAAGATTGTATAAGGGGCGGGCGGTTCGGCGCTTTCACCGAAGCCCGGCAAATCCAACATGTAGAGTCGATAATCAAGTCCTTCAAGGCATTGCGCCAAGGGCTGCAACAGCTCAAGGTTCGCGCCCCAGCCGTGAATCATCAAGACCGGGTCGCCCTGGCCGACGACGCGCTCACGAATCTCCAGACCATTGACGACAATGCGCCGGATATTGTCCAAGGCGGATCAACCGATGGAACTAAGCGGAATCGAGACTTGCCGCGCGGCGCGACGTTCGCTGATCGGCTTGACCGGCGGGCATTCCCAAGCCTGTTCTTCCGTGGTTGAACGTTCTTTGGCGAATTTTGGCAGGATGCCGCAGGCGAAGCATTTGTCGCGGCAGTCGACGCGCGTCTCGCGCCGGACGCTCATGAGGTAGTCTTCTTTGAGGAACTTCTTGTGAATGCCGACATCGATATGATCCCAAGGGAAGACTTCGTCCAGGTCGCGCTCGCGGAAGTTGTAAAAGTCAGGATCGAGGCCGCAATCTTCAAAAGCCTGCAACCACTTGTGATGCCGGTGCTGATCTTGCCAGGCATCAAATTTGCAGCCCAGTTCCCAGGCGCGGCGAATCACCCGGGCGATTCGGCGATCGCCACGGCTTAGCCAGCCTTCGAACTCGCTGCCGTCGTAGTCATTCCAGCGCAGGTGCATGCCGCCCCGGCGCATCTGCCGCTTCAACAGCGCCTGCTTCTGTTCGACCCGGTCGCGTCTGTCCTGGGGCACCCACTGGAAGGGCGTATGCGGTTTGGGAATAAAGGTGCTGACGCCGACATTCAAGGTTGCTTTCTTGCCAAGAATCTTTGTGCCCTCGTTGAGCGCTCGCAGGCAGAGATCGACAATTGCCTGAACGTCGTCCAGGGATTCATCCGGGTGCCCGATCATGAAATAGAATTTGATCGTGCGCCATCCACGCGAATACACGTCCCTGGCGGTTTGAATAACCCGATCGTCGGGCACATATTTGTTGATCATATCGCGCATTTTCTCGGTAGCAGCTTCCGGCGCGAAGGTGAAGCCGCTGCGGCGGGTATCGCCGAGCTTTTCGAGAAGGTCGGCGCTGGCGCTTTCGATGCGCAAGCTGGGCAAGCTCAAGCTCAAGCCCGCGTTCTTGTAGACGCGGTTGACTTCTTCCGCGAGTTCTTCAACCCAAATGTAGTCCGAAGAGGACAAGCTCAACAAGCTGATCTCCTCGAAGCCTGTATTCTGTACGATCTCTTCGATGGCCGACATGATCTCGTCTACCGGGCGCTCCCGTACCGGGCGCGTCACCATGCCGGCATGACAGAAACGACAGCCCCGCGTGCAGCCGCGCATGATCTCGATCGGGGCTCGGTTATGCACGGTGTCAATGTTGGGAACGATGAACTTGGTAAAGGGTTTGGGCAATGAAATCACGATCCGTTTGAGCACGCGCTCAGGAATGCCCGGCTGATTGGGCGCAACGGAATACACTGTGCCATCGCGATGATATTCGACTTCGTAAAAGCGGGGCACGTACATGCCCTGGACCTTGGCAAGTTCCCTGAGCTGCTCGAGCCGGGTTCTGTCCTTCAGTTGAGCCATCAAGGAGGCGATCTCAACGATGATCTCTTCGCCTTCGCCAATAACAAAGGCGTCGATGAAATCCGCCATTGGTTCCGGGTTGAAACAGGCGTGACCGCCCGCAATCACCAAGGGATGCCGTTCATCGCGGTCTCGGCTCAGAACGGGCATGCCAGCAAGATCGATCAGGTTTAAAGCGTTGGTATAGAGCTGTTCGTAGGGCAAGCTGATGCCGAGGATATCAAATTCGCTAACGGGATGTTTGCTTTCAAGCGAATACAGCGGGATCTCGCGCTCGCGCATGATCGCTTCCATATCCAGCCAGGGCGAAAAGACACGCTCGGCCAGCATGTTTTCGCGCAAATTCAACTGGTGGTAGAGGTTCATAATGCCAAGGTTGGACATGCCCAGGTCATAGATGTCCGGGAATGCCAGGGCGATCTTGATTTCTGTGTTGTCCCAGTCCTTGACGACGCTGTTGTACTCACCGCCGACGTAACGTCCCGGTTTTTCCACTTGTAACAGGAAGCGATCCAATTTAGGCTCGATCAAAACGGAAGCCATCATCAGGTTATCGAAGCGCTCCTATGTTTTGGAATCACGATACTGAGATTATATCCTATGCCGGCAGGCTTGTGTAGCGATGAGACATCTACACGTGGTCGTCTGCCTACTGGTTGCGCTGGAGTTGCCGTCGGCGGCGAGCATGGCACAAGATTACAGAGGCGCGATTTCCGCTGGAAACTTACAGCGACTGCGTCCCTATGATCGAATTGATTTCGGGGAATTCGAGGCCGAGCTTCAGATCGGCTGGTTCGCGTCCAATGACGACGCGACCAAGTTCATATTAATTGACCAATCGGGCGAGATTTATAGCATTTCGTTATCGGATGAATCGGGGCGATGGCTGATCCGACAGGAGGGGGGCGCGCATGCATTCGCCCTAATTGACGGCCTTCTTCTTCTGGGTGAGCCTATGATCCTGCATCGGTCGGATGGCCGATATTATGTAAACGACGGCAAGCTGCCTAAGGGCTATGTTCCTGTTGCGCTCTTTCACGGCATTTCCGAAGGCGATCTCTTTATTGAAGCGACCGATAATGACGGAGAGACGCAATTCATGTACTACCGGCTGGATCGCGAATCCGGCGATCTTAGCCTGCAGAATGTGATCCCGTTTCCGGAGCGGACCGACGACGCGCCCGCCATGCGAATAGGCAGAATAGATTTCCCGGTGGTGATCGTATCGGAATTGGCGGAAAGCAGGTTGTATTCCGACATTTATCCCGATTCGTTCGGCGAATTAGGCGCCGCGGAATTCCAGCTCGTCAATGGTCCGGCCGTTTTCGGCGCGGTCAATGCGCCGGCGGCCAGCCATCTCGCCTGGACTAACCCGCTGCGAGAGCAACTCAACCTCCTGGATTTGGAGACGGGTGATAACCGAGTTGTGGCGGCGCTTGACGGGGCGTATCCACAATTCCTCTTGCTAACGAAGGATGCGAGTGCAATTCTGGCCGTGAATCTGGATTTCCAACCTGAGGTAGTCGGCTGGAACACCAAAAGCGGCGAGCGCTACGACCTGGGACCCTATCGAGCATGTGGACGGATTCCGGACAGGGTTGCGCTCAGTCGGGACGGAAGGGCGCTGGTAATTGGCTGCGATACGGGCCTGGATATATGGCGCGTATCTGAATGAAAGGATAGACAGGCATGATGTTGGAAGCGGTTCGCAGTTTGGCTGGGTATCACTACGCAGCGTACGACCAAGTTTGGTCGTTCGTAATGGAATTGAGCCGGGAACAATTCGTACAGGAGTCTGATTACTCTTTGGGATCGGTTCGCAATCAACTGGTGCACGTGATGGATGTAGATGACCGCTGGCTGACACGGCTTCAGGAGCAGCAACCTACGGAGAGTCTGGCCTTCACGGATTTCCCGGACCAGGAATCGGTGAGGCAAAAATGGGCTTCGATTCGCGGGAGCGTCGAGAATTATGTGCTGGGGCTAAGCCGCGAACAGTTGGAGCGGACTGTGGAACTTTATTTCCCGGGACGTGGAGGCAGCCACCACAACACCAGATGGCAAATCTTGCTGCATGTGGTCAATCACGGGACTGACCATCGCGCCCAGATTCTGGCCCTGCTGGGGGACCTGGGCGGTCAAACATTTGAGCAAGATCTCATCTTACATTTGTGGTCCCAAGAAGAGGGTTGAGCTACAAGCGACTCAATTCGCGCGCGATCTGTCCAGCGACTCGCGCGTTGTTGACGAGCAAGGCGATATTCGCTTCGAGGGAATGTCCATCTGTGAGTTGACTGACGCGGTTCAAGACGAAGGGCGTAATGGCATTGCCGGATATTCCCTCATCTTCCGCCTCGCGCGTTGCCCGCTCGATGGCTTTCTCGGCAATGGCGGCGTCCAGCGCTTTGTCCGCCGGGATCGGCACGGTCACGAGTATACCGTGCCGGGCGCCCAGTTCCTGGGCCGCCTGGATAATTTGCGCCGCTTGAAGCGCGGAATCGACGCGCTGGTCAATTGGCAATCCGCTGCTCAGCGAGTAAAAGGCCGGCAAGCTGTCGGTCTGAAAGCCGAGGACGGGCACGCCTTGCGTCTCCAAAACCTCTAGCGTGAGCGGCAAATCGAGGATGGATTTCGCGCCGGATGACACCACTGCTACAGGCGTGCGTCCGAATTCGATCAAATCGGCCGAGACATCTTGCGGCTGCCCGCGATGAACGCCGCCGATACCACCGGTTGCGAAGACCTTGATGCCGACCATGTCCGCGATGATCATTGTGCCTGCAACGGTGGTGGCGCCAGTTTGTCGCAGCGCGAGCGCAATCGGCAAATCGCGCCGGCTGCATTTGCGGACTGCGCCTTCAGGCAGGTTCGCAAGGTGATTGATTTGCTGCTCGGAGATGCCTACGACAATGACACCGTCCAGGAGAGCGATTGTGGCGGGCATTGCGCCAGCCTCGCGAACCGCTGCTTCCATCGCCAGGGCAGTTTCCAGGTTGAGCGGAAAGGGCAATCCATGCGTGATTAAGGTCGATTCCAGGGCGACGACCGGCAGGCCATTGCCAAGCGCCGCTTTTAGATCTGGACTGACATGCAAAGTCTCGGACATGAATCTCGCTTTCCTTTTCTTAGGTCATCGGACGCGATTTTAACACGCTGTTTTGCAGACTCATTTGCCGGTTCGGGCAGCTCCTGCCAGACAATCAATCAGGCAGCATGTGCAGGTTAAAGCGATGCACAGTATGGTGGTACTCCGAGAGGCCCATTTGCTCGATAAGCTGATCAGGCCGCAGATTGCCACGGTCGCCGACCGATAAATGCGCAATCAGATTGCTGTTTCGGTCCACACGCAGGTCAATGATCAGGGGACGAAGATCCATTACGCTACGTTTTCGTTTCCTGATTCGTTCGACTACGATAGTCTTTCGTTCAAGGAGGTCGTCAATCCGTTGATCGAGAAGGCCAGGGTTCACTGCATCAAGAAAACTGACAAGATATTCAGCGCTTGTGATCCGCGATTGCATGGTCGATTCACGTAAATCAATGTCCTGGATGCGATGGATGGACAATCCGGCGGGCGCCACTTGCAACAGGTCTTGAGCCAATACCTCCGTTTGAAGGTCAATGGTCTTGCGCAAAGCGATATCGAGGATTTCGCAATCGCTTGTGATCCCAAGCGGGAGCGGCATCGCCAGCTGGATGCGAGGCCTGGTATTGAATCCTCTTGTATACAGGATTGGCAGCCCGGCGCGGCGCAGCACGCGTTCCCAGATTTTGGCGACATCGAGGCTGCTGGTGTATTTGAGCGGGCCTGATTTGCCAAAAGTGATGCGAAGTCTTTGCGCAACCGGCGAGACATGTGTCATGTGTATTCAAGCCTGATTGGATGGGATTCAATGTCTAGGGTACAATACTCGTCGCGTCCCGAATAGACAATGGAAGGATGATGGCGCAGAGCAACAGCCGCACGGCGGCAGCGAAAAAGTCTGCCACGCTCACGCAGAATCGTAAACCCTCTCGTCGCACGAGCGACGCGGTTTACATAAACAGCGGCGATAGCGCGGGGCAGGACAGGTATCACGCTGAGCTAGACGGACTGCGTCGCCGCCGTTACCGCAAAAGCGTGATCTTGCCATTTGGATTCGTGTTGCTCTTGGTCTTGGTATATATCGGGATCACGCTAGCGCTTCCCGCGCCGACTCAGGTGGCGGTGATTTCGAACGCGGCATTTTCATTGTTGGTTCTTTGTCCGGCGGCCTTGTGCCTGTTTCCGTTGGCGATAGCTGGTCTTGTCCTGGTTGGCCTCATGCAGCGCTGGCAAAGCGGGACGATGTCCCCGCTGCGCCGCCTGGAGCGATGGGCGGCGGCGTTGGAAAGCAACGCGGACAGGTGGTTGGGCAGCATTGACCAGCGAATCTTGGATTGGGCGGTCGCTTTTGCCCCGATTCGACAACTGCTTAGGAGCTTTGATACACTGTCAGATGAAACGGTAGGCGAGGAAGAGCTATGACAGATGCAAGACGCCCGATGAATGGAGAAAATAGTCTGGAGCGCAATACGCGCGTTCTCATTCTCGGCATCGGTTTTGGCGCGATTGTTGGTTTGGTTTCGAGCTATTTGTACACGCGCGCGGCAGAGGAACACGACGGTTCGGATTCTGCGGCGCCGCGTACGGTATCCACCGGACAACTGCTCGCTATCCTGCTGGCAATACTAGGCGTGGTGCGTCAAGTTGCCGAGTTGGGAAAACCGAAGAAACCTGGAAAGAAATAGTCCAATGTGCGGAAGATATACGTTGACAGCGGACGCCGAGTCCATCCAACTCGCCTTCAACTTGGATGATGTATCGGTTTGGGAGCAACCGCGTTACAATATCGCGCCTTCTCAGATGGCGCCGGTGATCACGAATCGACAGCGGAAAGAACTGACGCTATTGAAGTGGGGGCTTGTGCCGCCATGGGCCAAGGATCCCGCGATCGGCAACCGGATGATCAACGCCCGGTCGGAGACAGCGGCGGAGAAACCATCGTTCAGGACGGCATTTAAGAGACGTCGCTGTTTGATCCTGTCCGACGGCTATTATGAGTGGACGAAGCGAGCCGGTAAAAAGGCGCCGATGTATATCAAGCGGAAGGACCGGGAGATCTTCGCGTTCGCCGGGTTATGGGAAAACTGGAAGAAACCGGACGGGAGTTGGCTCGGCACTTGCGCAATACTGACCACTGAAGCCAACGATTTCATCCGCCCGATACATCATCGCATGACCGTCATGATCGAGCCCGAGGATTATGACACCTGGTTGTCCGAGGAGGAATTAAGCCCGGAGCAATGGCTACCGCTCATGGCCGGCTGCGATAGCGAGCTATTGACCGCCTTCGAGGTCTCTACGCAGGTAAATCGTCCAATTAACGACAACCCTACTGTAATTCTTCCGGTCAATACCGGCGACCAACGGACACTGCTGTAAGGACGGAACCGACACTCCGCAAGCGGGCTTGTCAGGACCTGTGGCGCTTGTAGCTGTTATTGGCGCCTCTCACCGCACGGGCCTGTTCCCCCTCGGTCCCCACGCTAAACGCTGAGGACATAACAGGTATTGATTCCGCGCGAGTCTCAAATCCAACCCCACCCCCCAGCCCTAGGCCCTCCTCAATCCCCTCGCTAAACGGCTGAGGACACGACAGGTTATTGATGATCGGATTATCATGACATACCCTGCGCCTTTTGACGTGTTTTTGGGGCGACTCACAGAGTCGCCCCTACGGTTTTCAAACATATTGATGCCTGTAGCGGGCAGCCGGTGGCTAACCCGTCGCTTCAATACGCAGTCATTTCAAAAAAGTCTCCTCCGCAGCGTCTTCCGCAGGGGGAAAGGGGAGCGTGGCACTGCCCGAACTATATAATAAGAAAGATGTTAGATGTCTCGCTGTTTCTTAAGGTGGCGCTCGAGGACAAACCTGAACGGGTCAGGCACAGGGGGGATGATCACTTCGCGGGCGCGGCCGCCGGCAACGACATCGCCGACGACGTCCAGTTCGTCCAGCAGGTCCATGATACGAGCCGCTCGCGGATAGCCCAATCCCAGGCGTCGCTGTATTAGAGACGCGGAAGCCTCTTGCGCCTCGACCACCAGTTTGATGACTTCTTCCAGCATGGGGTCGGTATCGGTCAAGAATTGACGCCGCTTCAAGGTACGCTCCCAGGGCGCTCTATTCGCGGTTGCGCCACTGTCCGCGTCAAATCGCGCGGCTTGCCACTGCTGCCAATGTTGCAGTACCGCACGTACGTCGTCTTCCGAAACAAAGCAACCCTGGACGCGCTGCGGTCCGGCCGCATCGGATGAAAGAAACAGCATGTCTCCTTTGCCTAGCAGTTGCTCGGCGCCGGTTTTGTCCAGGATAACGCGTGAATCCGCGCCTGAGGCGACGGAAAAAGCAATACGTGAAGGGAAGTTGGCTTTGATGAGACCGGTGATCACGTCTACGCTTGGGCGTTGCGTCGCCACGACCATATGCATGCCCACCGCGCGCGCCATCTGCGCAAGACGCGTAATGCAGGCTTCCGTTTCGACCGGATCGCGCATCATAAGATCGCCAATTTCGTCGATCATGATCACCAGGTAGGCCAGTTTGCCGTCGGGATTGGCGCATTCGTCCTGGCGTTCGTTGAAGATATCAATGTTACGCGCCGAGTGCTTTTCCAGCAGTTTGTACCTGCGATCCATTTCCCGCGTGCACCAGCGCAAGACCCCAATGATCCGCTCGTTATCCGTTTCTACTGGACCCAACAAGTGGGGAATCCCGTTGAACCGCGCCAACTCGACCATCTTTGGATCAAGCATGACCATTTTCAGCCGGTCGGGCGTGTTCTGCATCAACAATGAAGTGGCAATAGCTGCCATGCACACGGATTTTCCGGAACCAGTTGTCCCCGCGATCAGAAGGTGCGGCATTGATGTAAGGTCAATTGGCACGGGCTCGCCCATAACATCGCGGCCCAATGGAATCATCAGAGCAGAAGCCGAATGCACGTGGGCCTTGCGATAGCTGTCGCTTGCCATTATGTTGCGCAGGGCCACAATGCTTGGTTGCTTGTTCGGAACTTCAATCCCCATGTAATTGGTGCCTGGAACCGGCGTTTCCATACGGAGTCGCTTGGCCGCGAGAGCCAGGGACAAATCACGCGAGTACGAGGCAATTTTGCTCAATCGAATTCGTTCGCTGCCGTCAGCCTTGTGGGGCTGCAACGCGTAGCGGGTGACCGTTGGTCCCACTTGAACATCTACGACATGGATCTCAATGTCAAATTCCAGCAGCGTGTTTTCAATTAGCGAGACATTTTTTTCGATTTCTTCTTCTTCGGGCAATAGCAGTTCGATTGCAGAAAGCAATTCAAGCGCGGGCAGCGCGCCTTCATCGTAGTCGCTGGCGGCCAGGCCTCCAATTTCAGCTTGCTTGTCGTCTTCAGCAGATTGAAGTTCAACTTCATTGATATCGTCTACCGCCGCAGATTCTGACACGACAGCACCCGCGTCCGTTTCGTCCGATTTGTCAGTTGGTTCGTCAAACGGGGAATCTGTTTCAGTCGCCACTTCAGTCGCCGCAGGTATATCTTGAACCGGCGTCAGTTCAGGCTTCTCTGTGGCGGCTCGACTCTTTCTCAGCTCGTCAGGGATGTTTTCTGGATCCGGGCGTATTCGCATGATCCGGGTTCGATATCCCGGCGTTGTCGCTAAACGCCGATATAAGCCGATTCCAAATTGGTCTAGCGCCGAATCGCTTGACTGGCCGGACTCCTGGCCATAGTCGCGTAATTGTTGGCTTAGATTTCCTAGAAAAGCAACAATATGTCGGCGTCTTAACCCGATGAAGATCACAACAGAAATGGCGATCATGAGCGCAAAAAAGGCGAGGGCGGGCTGCCTGCCCATGACCCAATAAAAGGGATAGCTGATACCCCAGCCTACAAGTCCGCCACCTTGCCCGGCCCGGGCGAGCGCGCGCAATTCGGCGTCGCTGTTGCTCAGGTGCAGCATCGCCAAAACTGACAGGAAAACGATTTCCAGCGCCAGCATACGCGCCGAGCTGAAACCGACGCGAATGCCCGCTTTTGGCAACCATAACAGGATTCCGAACGCGAACAGGGTAGCAGCGACGAAAACGCTGCCATTGCCAAACAACTTTTGCAATATGTCTGCCCAGGTAACCGCGACCAGCGCTTCGGACGGAAAATAAAGCGAGATGAAAGAGAGAATGCCAAAGACAAAGAGCACAAAGCCAACAACTTCGTCGATCCATGGAGGCAAGCTATCTCTGAGGTCTTGCCAAAAGTCGTACTCTAATTGCTCGTCCTCCAAGGGCTTTATGACAGATTCCCTTTGAACGGACATGAGATGGTCAACCGCCTCTGATACCTGGTCAGCGGCTTGCGGATCAACCGGTTTTTCTTGCGCCATCTTTGTTGAGAATCCCTACCATCTCTACCTTCACAAGCCTATCATGATTGCGGAATCTCGCAGCGGATTTTGAGGGCGAAAATGGACAATCAGACAAGGGCGCCAGCGGTCGCCAGCGGAACACTGTTGCTGCACCGATGCCCGGTCGCGGAACGGCAGTCCTAGCCCCTGGCTTGTTTTTCTCGCTGCAACAGGAGCTCGGACACAGCCAGAATGGCGACGCGCTGTTTACGGTAAAGATCTGCTTCGCTCATGCTAAGACGGCGAGCAACGTCGCGCACTTTTTTTCTTTCGAGGAATCTCAACTGCAAGATGTTGTACAGGGTCCATTCCGGGTTAGCCAGCTTGCGTTCGCCTTCGGGCTTTAGCGAAGCAATACAGTCTTGGAGTGTATTGCGCAGGGCGTTAACAGCTGTGTCCTGGTCCGCGCTCATTCTTGCCTGCACGATACGAAGATTGATCAAGTTGCTTTGGGTGATGCCCGCGCCTCCCCAATAGTGTCGCAAGGCCGCTCGCACTTGCTCAAATAGCTCTTGTTGGTCCGGAATGGACTCTACCGCCGCAAACTGAGCCTGTGATTGCCGATACTCGACTTGGACGGCGCGCGACCTCGTCATCTGAAATTGCGGGAGCAGGCCTTCCAGCAGTGTGTACATCTCTGATTGCAATCTCATGTCTTCGAGACTCTTTTCCAGGCGATCCAGATAGGCGTAGAGAATACTCTTTTGATCATCCAGTTCCGCATGTAGAGAGTTGTTGCCCTTCGGCAACCCCAACGCGCCAATGACGGGCCTTGGCGAATCGTCGTCGGAAATACGGCTGCTGTACAAAGGAATCAATGCATAGCCGTTCCACTCGGCCATGGTTTTGCCGGCGCTTTGGGAATAGGCGTTTGCGAGGCTTTGGCGCAAGTTGCGATCGGCGCGCAAATCGTCTTCCGAGAAGCCTGGTTCTCCCACCTGGTTCAGGAACTCCGGGGAGCCATTCGCGAAGTGCAGCACGCATGCCTCGTCGATGCGCATGTAGTCGCATATGGCCTCGGTTGTTGCAGCGATCAATTGTGACAGGTCGCCGCGGGTAAGGACGCGCTCACTGAGAGATTGAAGCACAGTAATCTGAACGTCATCTTCGTCGCGATATATGAAGAGCAGCTCAAAATATGGCAGGGCCAGTGATACGAACCACTGCCAAAGCAGGACCGCGGCGACGACGGCGGGTGGGGTAAAGGCCTCGCCTGACAAGCCCAGAATGCGCGTTGCTTGCGCAGTGAAGTTGACTACGGCCAGGGCGATCAAGCCAGTTGCGGGTCCCCGGAGCAAGAAGTCCAGCAGTTGCTTTTTGACTAATCTATCAGGAATATCTGATCCAAAAAAGTAGAGGGGGTAGGACAGGAAAAACAGCATCAAGATTATGATGATGTTCGCAGTGTTGATCAGCAAAAGTCCAAAGACGCTGAATTCGTCGCCTGGACTGAGCATTACGGAATAAGGAAAGATGCCCAAAGCGGGCGTGAGGATAGCTATTTGCAGGTATGCCATGCGCCGCTGGGTGCCTTGAGTCAGGCAGCGCTTGCGGGCGCGCTGTACATTGTAGAAGGCGAAACCGTTGGCGGCGACGAAGTAGAGTAAATACACGGGAAAAAGGGAGCCGGCCTGGATACTCAGCAATCCCCCGGCGTCGACAAACATAAACAGAGAATCGGCAAATGCCGCAGACAGCAAAAAGCCGGCGCCGATCAAATAAAGGATGCGAATCGCCCGACGGCGGCGCCCGCGCGACGGCAGTCCTGTGGTTGCGAGCAGGGCGTCCGACAGATGGTACATGGCCGCCGGCATGAAGGCGATGCCTATCCACTGTAAGCGTGAAGCGATCTCGTGGGCGGCGTAGTCCGGTTCGAGCGAGATAAAAGCATCAGCGACATAAGCGATTGTTACGCAAGCGAGCACAACGGCCGACGATTTGGCAACTCGATTTTTAAGATTGCGCGTGAGGTTAAAGAGCAATAGGGAAACCGCTATGATCGCATTGCTCGCGGTCAAAGTCTCATTGACAATTAGCAGAATCGCACTTGCCAGATCCAATGCAAGCCTTTGAAGATTGAGTCCGCAGAATTGACTCTATACCAAGTGTAGCAAATTATGACGAATTCACAGTTTCTAAACGGAAACGCTGAAGAAGACCGCGATCTCTCGGCTGGGCAAATGCCTGTCGTTGAAGCCACAAAAGACAAAGCCCTGGTCTTGCGCGAATTGAATGCCGGGATAATTGGTTGTTGCGATCTCGAACATGATCTGCCGCAAATCGTTCTCTCGCGCCCAAACCCGCGCCGCGTTTACCAAGCGCGAGCCCAGGCTCTGACGCCGATAGGGACGGTCGACAACGATGTCCTGCAAGTAGGCGATTTCACTGGTCTCATCCACGCGCATGGATATGAACGCGAGAATCTGGTGGGAATTCCTGTCTTGCACAACGACAAAGCAATGACGGCGCCTGATAGCCATTTCCAAGTGCCTTGGGTCGGTCTGGTGGGTAGCGACAAGTGGTCGCGGCAGACGCTGGCGGCGATAACTGATCTGGATCTGGTCCGTCAATTCCTGCACGGTCATTTGCCAGACGTGCTCGGTCTGGTAGTCGCTTTGCAGTTCCAGGCAAAAGGGAATGTCGGTTTCTACGCCGTCACGAATGACGATTCGAGACTGGTCAATTGCGGGTCGCATAATAACGCTGCGTCTCCAGATTTCATCAACACTATCATACAGAACAATGACCCCAAACGTACAAGGCGAATGGGGTCATTATACAAGACACATTGAGAATGAGAGACGGGATCAGCGACTATACTTCGTACAAATAGTCCTTCAGAATCACGTGCGCCGACGACTGACGCAATCGGTTGAGCGCTTGCGCCTCCAGCTGACGAACGCGTTCCCGCGTGACACCGATAGTCTGACCGACTTCTTCCAGTGTATAAACGCGGCCGTCGGCAAGGCCGTAACGCAAGCGTAGAATCTGCGCTTCGCGCGGAGGCAACTTGTCGAGCGCTTGCTGCAACTGGACATGCAGCAAGTGCGTCGCTACTTCGTCGGAGGGCGCCGGGCTATTAATGTCTTCAACGAAATCGCCAAATGTCGAGTCGCCTTCGTCGTCGATAGGCGTTTCCAAACTGACTGGACGGCGGGAAATCTCCAGCAAGTTTTCAACTTTGTCCGGTGTGGTTTCCATGCCTTGCGCCAGTTCATCAATTTTGGGTTCGCGTCCCAGTTCTTGCAGCAACTGCAACTGAACCCGGCGCATGCGATTCAGTTGATCGCCCATATGAACGGGCACGCGAATGGTGCGTCCTTGATCGGCGACGGCGCGGCTGACGGCCTGGCGGATCCACCAGGTAGCGTAGGTGCTGAACTTGTGGCCGCGCTGGTACTCGAATTTGTTGGTAGCCCGGATCAAGCCAATGTTGCCCTCCTGGATCAGATCCAGGAAGGGTACGCCGCGTCCGATATACTTTTTGGCTACACTGATCACCAGGCGCGCGTTAGCGCGAATTAAATGCTCCTGCGCCTTTTCCCCATCGAAGACGATGCCGCGCAATTCTTGCTCTTCGCTCCATGTCAATTCATCGGCGCGCATCGCGGCGGCATCTTCCAGACGAGCGTTCGCGAACACCGCCGCCTCCATGCGCTTGGCGAGCAGCACTTCTTCTTCGGCGGTCAAAAGCGGAACACGACCCGCTTCCTTGAGATACAAGCCAACGACATCGTCAGTATCGAGCGCTGCCTGATAGCCGGCGTCGCTCGTCAGATCCTTTTTCAGGACCATGAGCAGGGCATCGCGCTCGGCCTGGTCCTCTTCGTCCGTTTCAGCAATCAGCGGATCGCCGTGCGGCTTCTGCTCTTTGGCGCCTTCATCCGCGGCTTTGGTGGTTGCCGGAATAACTTCGATTCCCGCTTCCAGCAGGCTATCCATAAGGTCATCGAGAAGCGCGACATCACCCTCTACATCGGGCAGCAACTCCAATATGTCACTGTAAGTGACAAAACCTTGCTTGTTCGCCTTGGCTACAAGCTGCTTTTGAATCTCTTCTCGCTGACTGATATTTGTAACGTTGTCCAAGACTGCGACCACGGACATGCCTTTCTGCTAATCGCGCTAAATTAGCACCGTACCAACAATAACCGATATAAAAACAATTCTCTTTGATCCTGCAAATTGCGTGGCGCATGGACCCAGGCGACTGGCACACAACACTTGATTTACTGGTTCATTCGCCGGGACGAAGATCAATCAAAGATCTCAGTGGTTTCTATATAACCCTCAGCTACTGGCCCACCCATTATACAATCGAAATGATTCTTGTGCTTAAGTCTATGAATGACCGTATCACAAGACGCCGCCGCTATTCGGTTGAGTTCTCACTTTTGTTTTCCGGCAGTCCAATAAAACAATTTAACGCCAATTTGATTACTTGTCAAGTTTTTCGCGACAATTCGTCATTTGAACATTCATTGAGATCGTTGGCAAGCAAGGACCAGTCGTCATCTTGTACACTCATTGTGTTGCAGACAGAGACACTCAGACATGCGACGTATTGATGGACAACACAAGCGCTGGGGAGTTGTGTTAAACTGGGATCAGCGCCGATTTGGCCTTGAAGAAATACACAGGTGCATTTTGCTTGGATTCCGTCCATCGCTCTATCCGCGGACGCTCAGCCTGCTAATTTCGGTGGCGGTTGTCTTGCCGATATCGCTTGTGGCGTTAATCGTTTCTACGGCCCTGCAAATGTATGGCATAGCATACGAAATACCGCAGCTTGTTTATGGAACCGAACTGATGGAGCGGCCCACTTGGATCTTTCTGGGATTCGCTTCGTCAATTGCCGGCGGTATTGCATGCACGGCTGCTCGGCGACAGCGAAATAGTCTGCCGCGCTCACAGAGAATATCAAGGCTAGTCCTTGCGACAACAAAGGGGTTTGCTAGAAGAGGAGCCTTTCGCAAGGCGCGTTGGAAAGGCGAATTTGACGTCCCATCCAAAGTCAAGAACACTGAGGTCGACGCTCACGGCTCTGAAACCACTTACGATACCGATGTCATACGATTGATTGACTCTTTGTCAAGTACTGAGCGGCATTCGCTTAGGCAAGAGCTGGCGAAATCTCGTCTAGCTATCCGGAACGACGGTGTGCTCATCCCTCGTGAGCAAGCTGAAATGATGCATAATATAGAAGAATTCCTAATTCTGTGACTCTCGATATACGCGTTTACAGGTTGACGTCGAGATTGTCCGATAATTGTTTGCGATTGGACCAATTTAGTGCAACATGCACAAGCAACCTGAAAAAGTGCATAATTCTATTGCAGTGTGTTGACGAGTGGCAAAACCTTCTTTAGAATGTCGCCGGGTAAGTCAAGCGTGGAATGAAGAAGACCTTGGCGTGAAAGAGTATTCGCAAGTGAAACCGCGTATCAGGCCCAGGCGCGCAATTGCGCTGATAGAGTTCAGTGTGGACCTTTTGCATTCCTGATGCGCTGCGTTGACTAATTGTCAAAAGTACACCCTGATCTCGAAATGACGGTCAGGGTTTTTTGTTTGTGGGGGACTTGCTATGAGTGGAGTACGAGCCGGAGTTTATGGTGGATCTGGTTATGCCGGTCTGGATCTTGTTGAGTTGCTGGGTACGCATCCGAATGTAGAGCTTGCATTTGCGACATCGAATACTTATGCCGGCGATGCCGTGCCAGGCTGCGATCTGTCCTTCGTGTCTCCGGGCTCGGTTACGCTCGATGATGTCGATGTGATATTCCTGGCGCTTCCTCACAAGGCATCCGCCGAAGTCGCCAAAAAAGGTGTGGGCGCCGGGGTCAAGGTTGTAGATCTGTCGGCTGATCTGCGTCTTGATACGGCTGAAAGCTATGAAAAGAGTTATGGGGTTCCGCATCCGCATCCGGAACTGCTGCCAACGCCCTATGGCTTGCCCGAGATCAATCGCGCCAATATCATCGATCAAGATTTGATCGCGACGCCGGGCTGTTACCCGACGACGACTTTGCTCGGTCTGTTTCCCTTGTTGCGTTGCGGCGGCATCCGTCATGACAGGCCCATCATCGTCGACGCGAAGTCGGGCGTGACAGGCGCAGGGCGCAAGCCCTCGCTCGGCACGCACTTTGCCGAAGTATACGGCAATCTGTTGCCATACAAGACGGGCCGCTCCCATCGCCACGTCGGCGAAATGGAACAAGAGGCGCTCAAAGTGGACGGGGAAATTGGTCCTATCATCTTTTGCCCGCATTTGCTGCCCGTGGATCGCGGGCTGATGTCCAGCATCTATGTCACGTTAGACGACTCGCTTTCCAGTGGACAGGCCCATGATCTATTCTGCGAAGTGTATGACAACGAGGCTTTGGTTGATGTGCTCCCGCTCGGCGAACAAGCCAGCCTGAAGCAGGCAGTCAAGACCAACAAATGCATAATCAGCGTCACGCCGGTATTGCGGCAGTATCTTCATGTTACGAGCGTCACGGACAATCTGCGCAAGGGGGCCGCGAGCCAAGCTGTGCAAAACATGAACTTGATGTTCGGGATCGATGAAACGCTGGGACTAATCTAGTGGGTAGCGCTATTTCCTTGATCAAGATATCCGGGCATTATCTGGATGATGATGTGTTGCTTCGGCAATTTGCGGCGGCTGTCGCAAGGCGAGTGGAGCAGTTGGTCATCGTGCACGGCGGGGGTATCGAGATCACGCGCATGCAGGAACGCCTGGATATAGAGCCAAGATACGTGGATGGACTGAGGATCACGGACGCTCAGTCGCTTGCGCTGGTGGAAATGGTGCTTTGCGGGAGTGTCAACAAGCGTCTGGTCAGGCATTTGCTCAACGCCGGCGTGGACGCGCAGGGCCTGTCGGGAGTCGATCGCGGTCTTATACGAGCCCGACAAATGGAGCACGAGTCTGTGGATATGCAGTTTACCGGCTCTGTAAAGACAGTGCGGGGCGAAGTCCTGTTTCAGCAGCTTGACCTCGGCGTGACACCGGTAATCGCGCCGGTCAGCGCCGGAACGGACAGCAACTTCAATCTGAATGCGGACCCGGTCTCCGGAGCGCTGGCTGCAGCGATAGGCGCCGACAGCGTCGTTTTCATATCCAATGTCAGCGGTGTTCTGGCGGAAAACGAAGTTGTTGAAAGACTCAGTGAACTTGAAGCACGGGCGTTAATCGCCAACGGGACCATATATGGAGGCATGATTCCAAAAGTCGAAACGGCGCTGGATGTGCTATCATCTGGCGTGCCCAAGGCCATAATCACGGATTTGGATGGCTGGGCATGCGATGTTGGAACGACATTTGTACATTAGCTATAGTCAAGTACGTGCAGAGGGATGGGATGACTCTTCAAAGCGAAGTGATTCAGAAAGATCAAGCGTATAGCGTGCCGGTCGCGGCGCGTCCGGATTTCGTATTGGCGAGGGGTGAAGGGGTCACGGTCTACGATACGGAGGGCAAGGCGTATACTGACTGGGTGGCTGGTATCGCGGTGAACGCCCTGGGCTACGGCGACGAAGAATTGACAGCGGTTGTCAGCGAGCAAATGAACACCGGATTGGTCCACGTCAGCGGTCTGTATCATACGCAGGCGCTGGTGGAGCTAGCGGAATTGCTGTGCGAGCATTCCTTCGCCGACAAAGTCTACTTCTGCAACAGCGGCGCCGAGGCGAACGAAGGGGCGCTAAAGTTCGCCCGCAAGGTGGCATATGTCAACGAAAAACCAGAGAAAACCAAAGTAGTTAGTTTCAGCGAAGCCTTCCACGGTAGAACTATGGGCGCTTTGGCCATCACGCCCAAAGAGAAGTATCAGACCCCATTTAAGCCGATGGTGCCCGGCGCGGTGGTAGGAGAATTCAACAGTATAAGCAGCGCCAGAGAAGTGATTGATGAAGACACCGTGGCGGTTATCGTCGAGCCCTTGCAAGGCGAGGGCGGCATCAACATTGCCACAGCGGAGTTTCTGCAAGCCCTGCGGCAATTATGTGACGAGAAGGGCGCGACGCTCATTTTCGACGAGATTCAGTGCGGACTCGGACGTACTGGCGACATGTGGGGGCATAGTTTTAGTGGCATATCGCCTGACATTATGACTTTGGCGAAACCTCTTGCAGGCGGACTGCCAGTCGGCGCCATACTGACGACCGAGGCCGTCGGCGGCGCTATGGAACCGGGCGATCACGGGTCCACATTTTCCGGGGGCGCGGTGGTGATGCGCGCGGCGGAGATGGTCGTCAATCGCGTACTGAGCGACGGATTCCTGGAACATGTGAAGGAAGTCGGCGACTACTTGTTGGATCGCCTCTCGGAAATCAACAGCCCGCACATAAAAGACGTGCGTGGACGGGGCCTCATGGCGGGAATTGAGCTGGACATCGCGTCGGCCGGCATCGTGCAGAAGGGGTACGAGCACGGCTTGCTGCTGGTCAATTCGGGCCCCAACGTGGTTCGCTTCGTTCCGCCCTTGATCGTCGAAAAGAAACATGTCGATGAATTGGCGGATAAACTGACGGCAATCCTGGAGGAAGTCGATGATCAAGATTAGTCCCGAGATTCGCTCGGTAACCGGGTTCCGCGTCGCCGGCGTTCATGCGGGCTTGAAGAAGGACGGCGCGCTGGATTTTGCGCTGATCAGCAGCGAGACCGATTGTGTGACCGCCGGGGTCTTTACGCGCAACAAGGTCAAAGCCGCACCCGTGCTTTTGAACATGGAGCGCTTGCGAAACCGGGCTTCGGGCATCCGCGCAGTTGCCATCAATACGGTGAGCGCAAATGCCTGTACTGGGGCTGTGGGCCTGGAAAACGCCCGCGCGACCTCCGACATGGTTGCCGAGCGTCTGGCGATCGAGAGCGACCAAGTCCTGGTTATGTCAACAGGCGTCATCGGTACGCATTTGCCGATGGACAAGATAGCTTGCGGGGTGGACCGTTCCGGCGAGATCCTGGGAGACGACTGGTCGGCCGCCGCCGCCGGCATCATGACAACGGACACGCGCCCTAAACTCGGCTCGGTCACGGTCCAGACGAGCAAGGGACCTGTTACTCTGGGGGGCATCGTCAAGGGGGCGGGCATGATCGCGCCAAATATGGCGACCATGCTTAGCGTCATCGTGACCGACGCCGGCCTCGGGACGCCGCTGGCCCATGCGGCGCTCTCCGAGGCAGCTCGGCAGAGTTATAACCGGATAGTCGTCGACGGCGATACGAGTACAAATGACATGGTCGTCCTGATGTGCAATGGCGCCAGCGGCGTCGAAGTCTCGGACGATGGAGATATCGAGATTTTCCAGGTCGCGTTGAATGCGCTGGCTAAGTACCTGGCGCAAGCGGTGGTTCGCGATGGCGAGGGCGTCACGAAGTTTGTCACGCTTGACATCCGGAACGCCGATTCAGTCGCGGCAGCCGAGCGTATCGGACAGACGATTGGCGCGTCGGTTCTGACCAAGTCCGCGTTTTATGGCAGCGACGCCAATTGGGGACGGATTATTGCGGCGGCCGGCCGCGCCGATGTCGCCTTTGATCCAGACAGCTCATCGCTGTATGTTGCTGCGGGCGAGTCGGTTCCTGCGGCGGACCAGGGCTTGCTGATCTTCAGCCGGGGCATGCCGACCGACTATCGCGAAGACGATGCCGCCGCCATCATGGCCGAAGCCTCGATCTATTTCACACTGGATTGTGGCCTGGGCGAGGCTGACGCGACCATTTGGACTTGTGATATCAGTCACGACTACATCACTATCAATGGCGACTATCGTTCTTGATACAGTCGAGGATCATCATGGCCGCTATGCCCGCTGCATTGGTGCTAGAAGACGGAAGGGCGTTCCCGGGCCAAGGCTTTGGCGCTGAAGGCGTCCAAACCGGAGAAATCGTATTCAACACGTCGATGACGGGTTATCAAGAAATATTGACCGATCCGTCATATTATCGGCAGATTGTCGCGATGACCGTGCCTCATGTCGGCAATACCGGGGTCAATCTTGAAGATCCGGAATCGAACAAAGTTTGGGTGTCGGGCTTCGTGGTGCGTTCGCTAAGCCCGATCGTTAGCAATTGGCGCAATCGCGGCGACCTGGCGACATATCTGCGCGACAATGGCATCATCGGCGTTTCCGGCATTGCCACGCGCGCGCTTGTGCGGCATATCCGAGAAAAGGGCGTGATGCGGGCAGCAGTGGCACATGGCGACGCGACGCTGGATACGGACAAACTAACAGCAATCGCGCGCGATTCGCTTGACATGTCGGGCGCCAATCTGGTCAACGCTGTCACAGTTGCGAAGGCATACGAGTGGCGCGAGGGCAGTGATCCTCAGTGGTATGGGGGTTCGAGCCCGGCTCACGAACGTCGGCTGGTTGTAGCATATGACTTTGGCATCAAACACAACATTTTGCGCATGATGACGGATCGCGGCTTGCGAGTCAAAGTTGTTCCGGCGCAGACTTCCCCGGACGATGTGCGCGCTCTGCGGCCTTCGGGCATCTTTCTGAGCAACGGCCCGGGCGATCCCGCAGCGGTGGGCTACGCGATCGAGAACGTGAGATCGCTCCTTGGAGAGCTGCCGATTTTCGGAATTTGCCTCGGCCACCAGATTCTCGCGTTGGCGCTGGGAGGGAAAACCGAAAAAATGCGTTTCGGGCACCGTGGGGGCAATCAACCGGTAAAGAGTTTGCACAACGGCGAAGTAGAGATTGCGACGCACAATCATGGATTTGCGGTGTCAGCGGATAGCGACCTGGGTGGCGGCGAAGTGACGCACATCAACTTGAACGACAATACGGTTGCCGGATTGCGTCACAATGCCTTGAAGGCGTTCAGCGTTCAATACCATCCCGAGGCTGCGCCCGGTCCACACGATTCGATGTACCTGTTTGATGAATACGTGGCGGCGGTTCAAGACGCCGTGTAGCTGCTCTCGCTCACATTTGGCGGTCCTCCCAAACAGGGAATAGGTCCATGCCCAGACGGTCAGATATCAATACAATCATGATCATCGGTTCCGGACCGATTGTCATTGGACAAGCTTGTGAATTTGATTACAGTGGCGTACAAGCTTGCAAAGCGTTGAAGCAAAAGGGATATCGCGTTGTCCTGGTTAACTCCAATCCGGCGACGATCATGACCGACCCCGAATTTGCCGACGCAACTTATATCGAGCCGCTCACCGCATACATCTGCGAAAAGATCATAGCCAAAGAAAGGCCCGACGCGTTGCTGCCCACAGTTGGCGGACAGACGGCGCTCAATCTTGCGGTGGAACTGCAAGAGACAGGCTTGCTGGATCAATATGGCGTCGAGTTAATCGGAGCGACCCTGACCAGCATTCAACTCGCGGAGGACCGGCAACTTTTCAACGAGACAATGCGCGATATCGGCTTGCGGGTACCGGATAGCAAAGTGGTTGGGGATGTCGAGGAGGCATTGTCATTTGCCGCGCATATAGGCTATCCGATTCTGATCCGCCCGTCGTTCACGATGGGCGGCGCCGGGGGCGGCGTGGCTTATGGCGAAGACGAACTGCGAGAGGTGGCGGCAAATGGCATTCGTCAGAGCCCGGTCGGGCAGGTGCTGGTGGACAAGAGCCTGCTGGGCTGGAAAGAATACGAACTCGAGCTGATGCGCGACGCCAAGGGTAACTTTGTCGTCGTTTGTTCGATCGAAAACCTCGACCCGATGGGGGTCCATACCGGCGACAGCATCACTGTCGCCCCGGCGCAGACGCTTACAGACAAGGAATTGCAGCGACTGCGCAATATGTCGCGGATGATATTCGACCGCGTGGGGATCACGACCGGCGGCGCCAACGTGCAATTCGCGATTAACCCGGATGACGGCGAAGTCTATGTCATTGAGATGAACCCGCGCGTATCGCGTTCGTCGGCGCTGGCTAGCAAAGCCACCGGCTTCCCGATCGCCAAGATCGCCGCTTTGCTTGCGGTGGGATACACGTTAGACGAGATCGCCAACGACATCACACGGCAGACGCCTGCCAGCTTCGAGCCGTCTCTGGATTATGTCGTGGTCAAAATCCCACGTTGGGATTTCAAGAAGTTTGCCGGCGCGGATCCAATATTGGGTCCACAGATGAAAGCCGTGGGCGAGGTAATGGCGATCGGCAGGACATTTCCCGAAGCGCTGCAGAAGGCGGTCCGCTCGCTGGACATCGGTATTGACGGCTTTGGCAGCCAGGCGCGGGAGCATTTGTCGCCGGAGGCGCTCAGCGTACCAACCGCTCAGCGCTTGTTCCAGGTGGCGACGGTGATTGGCGACGGCCTCGAAATCGATGAAATCGTCCGACAGACGCGATTCGACCCCTGGTTTGTCCAGCAGATGAGCGAGTTAATGGCGATTCACAATATGGTATTGGACAAGGGTCTGCGCCTTTCCGATTTGGACTGCCGCGACTTGTATAAGCTGAAACGTTATGGATTCAGCGACGCCTATATCGCTGGATTGTTGGGCGAAGAAGAGTTGGCTGTTCGGCGTCATCGCGAGTTGCTGGGCGTCTGCGCAAACTTCTATCGCGTCGATACCTGTGCCGCCGAATTCGAGGCGCATACGCCATATCTTTATTCGACATATGAAATGGACGACGAAGCGGACCCCGCCCCGACCCGAAAAGTGATGATTCTTGGTGGCGGGCCCAATCGTATTGGGCAAGGCATCGAATTCGATTACTGCTGCGTTCACGCTTGCTTCGCATTGCGGGAGTTGGGCTTCGAGACGATTATGGTGAATTGCAATCCGGAGACGGTCAGCACCGACTACGACACGGCGGATCGCTTGTATTTCGAGCCGCTGACCGCGGAAGATGTCATGAACATCGTCGACCGCGAACAGCCGGACGGCATACTAGTGCAGTTTGGCGGGCAAACCCCGCTCAATATTGCCCGCGATCTGCAGCAGATGGGCGCGCAAATTTGGGGCACGTCGGTTGATACGATTGACCTGGCGGAAGATCGAGAACGATTCAATGCCCTTATGGGCGAACTTAACATCATGCAACCCGCTGGGGCTACGATTATTACGAGAAATGATGCCGCGCCGGCCGCGCGCCGCATCGGTTTTCCGGTGCTGGTGCGCCCCAGTTATGTGCTGGGCGGGCGTGGCATGGCGATTGTCTTTGACGAGGGCCAATTGCTAGACTGGCTGGACAATAACGTAACCTGGGGCGGCCATCCGGTATTGCTCGACCAGTTCCTGGACGATGCCTACGAAGTCGATGTGGACGCTCTGGCGGATGGCAGGGACGTTACAATTGGCGGAATCATGCAGCATATCGAACAGGCGGGCGTACACAGCGGCGATTCCGCCTGTGTTGTGCCGCCTTATAAGATCAGCTATTTTCATCTGGATGTGATCAGAGACTATACGCAGCGCATTGGGGTGGCTCTGGGCATCAAGGGTCTGTTTAACATTCAGTTTGCGGTCAAGGATGATGAAGTCTACGTGCTGGAAGTGAATCCGCGATCCAGCCGGACGGTGCCGTTTATCAGCAAGGCTACAGGCCATCCGTTGGCGCGCTACGCCGCGGAGATCGCCGCCGGCGGTACGCTAGAAGAGATTGGATTCGTTGCGGAACCCGCTGTAGACGGCTTTTTTGTTAAGGAAGCGGTGTTCCCCTTTCAGAAGTTCCCGGGGGTCGATGCGCGTCTGGGACCAGAGATGCGCTCGACGGGAGAGGTGATGGGACACGCATCGTCATTCGGCCACGCCTATGTTAAGGCGCAATCGGCTGCGGGTACGCCCTTGCCGGCCGACGGCGCGGTGTTCATCAGCGTGAATGACTTTGACAAGGCGGTTGTCGCCAAGATTGCCAGAGACCTGGTTCAATTCGGTTTTCGACTGGTCGCAACGGATGGGACCGCAAGATGGCTAAACAGCCTGGGCATCGACGCCAGTCCCGTGAAGAAGCTGTCGCAAGGCGCGCCGAATGTGTTGGACCTGATGCAAGAGGGCGGAGTTGATTTGGTAATCAACACCCCCAGGGGCGGCCAGGCACACGAAGACGGCATTCGGATCCGCAGCCAGGCTTACGCTTTGGGCGTACCGATTATAACGACCATGAGCGCGGCGGCGGCTTCCGTGCAGGGAATCCGGCGATTGCGCGAAAGCCCGCTCAGTGTGCGCAGTTTACAGTCGTATTACGAAGAAACAGGCATGACAAACTAGAATTGAGAGGACGAACGGTCAATGGCGCCCGCATACAAAAGATATCTTGAAGAGATTCTTATTGATGAAGATCGCCTGCAAGAGCGAATCGCCGAACTTGGCAAGATACTTAACCGGGATTATGCGGATTGCGAAGACCTACTTCTATTATGCATTCTAAAGGGCGGCGTCATGTTCCTGACGGATCTTTCGCGCCACATCCAGGTGCCGCATATGATTGATTTCATGGCGGCCAGCAGTTATGGAGTTGGGTCCCGAAAGTCCGCCGGATCAGTACGCATCGATATGGATCTGCAAACCGATGTCCGGGGCAAGCACGTCCTCGTTGTTGAGGACATCATTGATAGCGGCTATACACTGAGTTTCGTCATAAGGGCGCTAAAAACCCGCGATCCGGCCAGCTTAAAGCTGTGCGCGTTGCTCAACAAGCAGTCGCGCCGGGAAGTCGAAATTGATGTCGATTATGTCGGTTTCGATATCGAAAACAAGTTCGTATTTGGATACGGGCTCGATCTGGATGAACGATTCCGAAACCTTCCGTTTGTAGGCGTGGCGCGGCAGGACGCCCCGCTAGATGAGTGACGCCGGCCCCCTCCTGGCATGGAGTGAATTCGTATACGATTTGCAGCGCTTGCTGCGCGAAAAGGGAGTCACAACGCCGCTTTATGTCGTGGGAGGGGCGGTGCGCGACGCTTATCAGCGCGCGGCAATCACTGATGTCGATATCGCGGTAGACGGCGACGCATTGCGGATCGCCAAGAATGTCGTCGACTGGCTGGATGCCGACATTTATATCATGGATCGCGAACGCGGCGTTGCCCGTGTCTTCGTCAAGCGCGAGTCGGGAGCGATTTTGCTCGATTTTGCTCGATTTCGCGGCGCGACCCTTCGCGACGATCTCATTAGTCGTGACTTCACCGTGAATACCCTGGCCGCCGATCTGCTCGGCGATCTATCCAAGTTAATAGACTTGCTTGGCGGCGAGCGCGACCTGCGCGACCGGGTATTACGCCGCTGTTCGCCCAGGTCGATCGAGGTAGATCCCGTCCGCGCTCTGAGAGCCGTGCGGCAAAGCACGCAGTTAGGTTTGAAGATTCACCCGGCGACCTTGTCCGATGTTCGCCAGTTTGCCACTGGTCTCAGTCAGATTTCGCCCGAGAGAATACGCGACGAGTTTTTCAAGTTGTTGGCGCTGGACAAGGCAGCGCGCGGGCTGCGCGTCCTGCAACACCTGGGGATGCTCCAGCGCATTGTGCCGGATCAGTTTGGCTTGAAGAACGCGACCGAGAATCCGCCGCAGCAGTTGCATGCCAATTCTCGCAACCTGCGCGTCACCGAGCGCATGTGCGCCATCTTGAACGCAGTTGGCGAACGGCGTACCGACAACAACGCGGCCGCCTTTGATCTCGGTATGCTTGTCATTCAAATAGATCGCTTTCGCCGACAATTGCAGCAGCACCTGAGCCGCAGCTATGGCAACGGGAGACGACATAGAGAATTGTTGGTTCTGTCCGCGCTCTTGAGCGACCTGGTTGAGCCGGATTCTGCAAGAGATGGAGAGCGATTGTCCCTGTCGGCAAAGGCTGTCGCGCGGACTCTGCGTTTAACGCTGGAAGAGGGTCGCCAACTGTCGCAGGCCATAACCAAATATCAGGTCATACTCGATGAATCAGAGTGGTCGACATTGGCCCGACATCGTTTCTGGTTTGAGTTAGGCGAAGCGGGTATCGACGCCATTTTCCTCGCCGCGGCAGTATTCTTAGGCAGGCAAGGCGCGGAGATGCAGCAAGCGGACTGGCTTGCTTTTGTCGATATCGCAACCAAGTTGCTGGATACCTGGTTCAACCAACATGACGACGTCGTCAGTCCTGCGCCCCTGCTGAATGGCGATGATATTATGAAAACGCTTGGCATCAGACGCGGACCGAATGTAGGCCAGCTCTTGAGCGCCTTGCGCGAGGCGCAGGTCCTGGGCAGGGTGCGTAGTGTTTCAGAAGCGCGGGCCTTCGTTTTGCGCAGACATGCCGAATCAAGCTAAATTCGTATCTGCTCCGTCTCACCGTGTGACGAACTCAAAAAACAGCAGCATCGTCCTGCCATAAACGCGCCGATCATATTCGAGCAAGTGGCCCAAGCAAATGTCAGCTTCCAGTTCGCTCGGATCAATCTGTACAATTACAGCCGATTCCGGATGATGCCAAGACGGGTTCCTGTCGAGGGCTTTCAGCATTGCCAGCCACTGGCCCTGGTATTGCGGCGGCGCAACATAAATGAAATCGAATCGTCTTTCCGGCGGTCGCTTGATCAGGCCAAAAGCGTCGCGTTGCCGCAGGACCGCGCGCGCCTGCAGGCGGGTACGCTTGAGGTTTTCGCGAACGGTCCTGAGCGCAGCGTGATGGCGGTCGACAAAGTGGACCTGTTCGGCGCCTCGGCTGAGCGCTTCAATGCCGACGCTACCAGTGCCGGCAAACAGGTCGAGCATGCTCGCGCCCACGATGTCATCGCCGATGATGCTGAAGAGAGCTTCTTTGACCCGGTCCATGATCGGGCGCGTGGTATCCCCGGGGACGGCTTTTAACCGAGCGCCGCGGGCGCTGCCAGCGATAACGCGCAGAGACATCAGACCGCCAGTTTTTCCACGCTAGCGCGGACGGCGCGCAGGTTAGATAGCGGCGCGGTCACAAAACCGTCCCCGCTACCTGCCAGAATGAGTCGTTGTCCCTCCGTGTGATGCAAGATGTCCCTAATTGCCGACTGAAGCAGGGCAGGCGTGCTTTGGTGCAAGTGCTCCCAGTCGCTCAAACCACCGCAGACTGCGCCTGGAAATGCCAGCTTCATCTGTAAGAGTTCGCTTTTGTCATGGGAGAAGTCCCAATTAAGTAACTGTACAGGTGCGCCGGCAAACAGGTCATACATCGGGGACGGACCTTGAACCTGTACTGCATTGAGCCACCAGTCCGGTTGGATGAAATCCAAAATCGCGCGATTGAATGGCATCGCCATCGCTTTGTATTCGAAGGCGGACATTAGCTGGTAGTTTGCCAAAGACGCGACCATGAAGACGCCGGCAATCGACGGATTTGTTCGTATCGCTTCCAGGAAGCGCAGTGTGCTTTCAGTCAAGGCATTGAGCCCGCTGCGCAACCTGTCCGGGCGCAATCGCATGTCTCTTAACAGTCGCGCGCAGCCCGCGATCTGCGCCGCTTGGGTCATCGGACTGTAAATGGTCTGCAAAACGGGAATGCCATCGCCTCCAATGTCTGAATTCACGAGGGACATGCACTGGATATGTTTTGCCAGCGCGCCGCGCTCTGGGGAAAGCGGCCGTATCTCCGTCCAGTCAAGGGAGCGCTGTATGATGAACTTCTGCGTTTCGCGCTTGCCTCGTCGATCGCCGAGCCAGCCGTCCTGGATGCCGTAATCCGCAACCAGGAAATTGTTCGACGGCATCACGCGGACAAAATCCCAGTCGTATTCACGCTGAAAGCTAACGATGGAGCGAGCCAAATCCGCCGAGCGCTGATCGTCGCCGGGAAAATGGCGCCACAAGGACACGGGCAGACGATCAACCGACGCCCCGGCGACCGCGCGTTCGAGGCGCTCGCGTTTGCGCATGGCCGGGGCTAGGATCTGCCCCCTACGTCCTCGATACGCTGCTTCAGCATGCGAGTCAGCATCATAAAGCGGTCGTCGTCGTTGGAGTCCAGATCGTTGGCGCCGTGATGGCCCTCGATGTGAGAGGTCGTCTGCACGGCGTCGAGGGCCTGCTGCGAAAAGCTCAGGGCTTTTTGGAAGGCGGCAATTGAGGCGCTGTTACTTCCATCCGCTTTGTGCGCCAGACCGAGGCCATAATGGGCGTCAACATTCTCGGGATTGGCGCCGATGACTTCTTCAAACAATCTAATCGCTTCGGAGTTATTGCCATCGCGATGGGCGCGCCATGCTCTGCCAACTCGTTCTGTCGTGGGTAGGGTAGACATGTAAACTCCTATTCCTGTGTTTCTCGCCTATCGATATAGAGCAACAGGCAAGGCTGCTTTCGGTTGAGCATATTCTACTTCATAATCATCGCTCTGTACCAATCGACTCTGCTACGACAGTTGCGCGCTTGCCTGTCATCATGTCTTGCCGCTAAACTTCGCGAATGATATGCTATCGTCGACATGGAATTGAACAAGATGCGCCACTGGGCGATACGTTTTGCCGTAGAGGGGGACTTGAAGCAGGCGGCTCAAATTTGGAACGAGCGCGCGTCGCTGCTGCAGCAGTCGGATGATATTCAGCCATTGAATCCGGATCGGATTCTCGATTGGCAACGGCAAGCCAGATCCTGGCTGACGAACGACAAGTGCGGTTTCTTTGTAGGGGAAGTGGACATGAGCATCAGCGGCTACATGGTGATCATGATTTCGGAGGGACCAGCCGGGCTAGGGCCGGCCGTCGTCGGGAAAGTGGTAGATATGGCGATTGAACTGCATGAATCTCGTCCCGGTCTCAGTGGCGCTCTGTTGGATGAAGCGCGTAAATGGCTCAAGGCGCGCGATGTTGGTTATTTGACAGTGGACGTGCCAGCGCGATATCCGGTTGAAGAGGCCTTCTGGCGGGCGCAAGGCGCGCGTTTGCGATTTAATCAGAATTGGTTGACTCTATTCTAATGAACCCCTTGCTCACGCAAGGAGAAGGCTTGTCATGTTGTGTGAGCGCGGTAGACCCGATCGCTGTCGCCGAGCGGCTGTGATACGATCGGCGAATAAAGCCGACGCGGACCGAATTGGCCGCTTGTGGTTGGAAATGGTGGAATACCACCAAGCTTTCGATCCGCTCACGTTTCGCGCGGCCGACGATGGCGCCGACTTGTACGCGCAGCGGATCTTGCAGCGTTTGTCCGATCCCTGGACTCGTATACTGGTTGCCGAACTTGAGGGCGACATCGTCGCCTATGCCCTTGGCTTGGTGGCCGATATTACGACTGAAATGTTCCAGCCGTTGCGCAGTGGCTTGCTGGCCGACATTTACGTCATGACCGAACACCGCCGTCAAGGACTGGGCCGAGAGTTGGTGGCGAAAATGTCAGACTGGTTTCAAACGCAGAAGGTGGGCCATTTTGAATGGCATGTTAGCGCGCAGAATCCAGCGGCGATTCAGTTTTGGAAGGCCATTGGCGGCAAAGCGACGATGCTGCGAATGCGCGCCGAGATTTGAAGCCGCGCGACGCGTAACCGGCGAAAGAGTCACAGGAATGTTGCGCTCACAGAAAAATCTTTCTCGTCGCATGAGCGACGCGATTTACAAAAAGGAGTTGGCGGTGACGGAAGAACTGTATTTGCGAGACAGTTATCTCAGGGAGTTTGATGCCGAGGTCGTAGCGCATGATATCGCGCGCAATGGCGTAAAACTGGACAGGACCGCCTTTTATCCTGGCGGCGGCGGTCAGCCTTGCGACATCGGCAAACTCCGGAACGGGCAAAGCGAATACGATGTCAGCAAGGTCGTGCGCGGGAACTTGCACATCATTGACGGCCCGCTGCCGCCCGTTGGCAGCGACATTCTAGGCATGATCGACTGGGAACGGCGCTACAAGCTGATGCGCACGCACACCGCGATGCATGTTTTGTGCGGGGTCATCTGGCGCGACTACCAGGCCAGCGTTACCGGGGGCAATATGGATGTTCTGTCGGGCCGGATGGACTTTGAATTCGAGCGGCTGGTGCCGGAAGTGGTGGCGGAAATTGATGAGAAGATCAATTCAGAAGTGGCCACGGCCCGCGACGTCGAGATCCAGATACTGCCGCGGAGCGTCGCCTTTGAGATTCCCGATCTGATTCGTACCAAGATCAATTTGCTGCCGGAGACGATTAAGGAAGTGCGGACGGTGGAAATTGTCGGCCTTGATTTGCAGGCGGATGGCGGAACGCATGTAGCGAATACTCGCGAAGTTGGCGCAATCAGAATCAGCAAGTACAAGAGCAAGGGCGGCATCAACAAGCGGCTTTATGTGGAGATCGGCGGATAATGCGTTATTTGCATCCTGTACAGGCGCACGAAGTATTTGTCGCCAGCGGCGATTACTTCTTCGCCAAGGATGGCAGGTCGCTAGCCAAGTCAGAATCATGGACCATTCATGAGTTGGGCGATGGCAGCAAGTTCGTTCGCGTTGACAGTGACGCGCGCGAAGAAGAAGGCAAGTCGCTGCTGGCAGAGCTTTTAATCAGCCGCGACGACGAAGTCATTCGATTTGACCTTCGCTATGAAAATGATCAGTATGAAGGCGGTATAAGGACATTGTCCGCTACCTACAGCCTGGTTGACCAGGTCATGCAGGTTGGCTACCGAATGAATGGGTCGGAGCGATGCTACGTTGAACGAGAGATTGCGCCCGAGGTTTTGCTGGATATCCCGCTTCTGATCATGCGTGGGAGGACGCTCTTCGCGCTATCGGACTTCAGGGGAAATCCGGTCCCGGTTTTTGTGCCGATGTATGAATATGCGCAATTGTTCCCCGGCGTAACGCGCACTGTGGAATCGCCGGTGGCGTGTTTGGGGCTCGATCGTCTGGCAATTGGCAAGCGGGAAATCGAGACGCAGCGATTCCGCTACGTCGACAAAGCCGCGTCATACTGGGTTGATGAGCGGGGCATTGTCATCAAACGCATAAACGCCTTCAAGCAGCATGAATTTACAGTAACTGTCAGCAACTATGCGCATCGCCCATACTAGAAGTGACCGAGGCAAGCGTTCCCGGAAAGCACTGGCGAATGGTTAGGCGCTTTCGAATTTTCCTTGGACCGGCCAGATTCAAGGCCTTTTTCTTGCTACTCGGCGTAACTGGTATTGCCAGCCTGTTGCTGAATATCGTAGCGGACAGGTTCCCTTGGGCGACAGCAGCGCAGAGCTTACTGCTCGCAGTTTTTCTCGCGGGCGCATCCTACCTGATTTTAGGCCGTTTAACGCGCGCGGAACGTCTTCGCTGGTTGGCAGTGATCGTGCCCGCCGCGTTGGCTATGGCCATCGCGTCGACCATTCTGCCGCACTTGACCGGGCTGTTCGTTGGCGCCGGCATCGGCTGGATCGTCGCCGGCATCTTCGTGTTTAACGGCACGGGGGGACCGCAGAATTACAAGCGCGCGGTGCGCGCCATGCGAAAGGGAGATTATGCGGCCGCCATCAAGTCGATCACCGCGCAGATTAAGATCGAACCTTCGCGAGGCGAGCATTATCGATTTCGAGCGGAACTCTATCGCCTGGCGGGAAAGCTCGAAGCGGCGAAGCAGGATTATCGCAGGATGATCAAATTGGAGCAGCAAACTGCGGTCGCATACAATGGTTTGGCGGAAGTGGAACTGCAGGGAGGAAACTATCGGAAGGCCTTCGAGGCAGCGGAAACCGCATACGACATGTCGCCGGAAGAGTGGGTAGCCGCCTACAACCTGGGCATGATCGAAGACCGCTTGCAACGTAGTGAAGGCGCGATTGAACACCTGCGCTCGGCATTGGCGCTGAAAATGCCTGATTCTCGACACCGGCTGCTTGCTCATCTATACTTATTGAGAGCCTATCAACGGCTGGGCGATTCAGTCCGGGCGGCACAGGCCCGGGATGCGATGAAGAGGGAGAAGTCCGGCCTGGAAGAGTGGCAGGTCATTATGAGCGCTGACGAGGCGCATGCGTTGCGGGGCGTGTTAAGCGAAGATATCGAATACGCCCGCGACCTGATTCGGGACGAAAAAGACCTGGAGACAGCGCGGGTTGGAGGATGATGATGTCGATCCGCCGGTTGATCGCGTGGTTAGGTGTGTTCGTATCCGTGGCGCTGGCGCTGCTGGGAATTGTAGTTTTTGTCCTGGGCGTGGCGATCGAATTCGCCAGCGGGATGACGCAACCGCTTGATCCCTACTTGTCACCGGTAGCGCAATTGTCGCTGGCAGGCCTTTGCTTGTCCGCGAGCATGATCGTTCTCGGCTTCTTGCTCGTCGGCATCTTGCTAGCGCGACAGTCCCGCCAATACGGCGCCGGATACGGGGAAGCTTATCGCCTAATCCAGAAACTGCAGTTTCCGCAGGCGATACAACTGTTGGAACGCGTATTGGCCGGCGGCAAGATTACGCCGGACCTGCTCATGCTCTTGACAAGCGCCTATGCCTACAACGGGCAACTGGCAAAAGCCCAGGCAACTGCCGATCAAGCTGTACAAATGTTCCCGCAAAACGCCGCTGCTTACATGACCCTGGCGAACGGCTACCGGATGCAAGCCAGCTATGGCGAAGCGGCCATGGCGCTACAGACAGCCGCGCAATTGTCGCCCGACCAGCCGATCATCTGGGCGGAACTGGGCTTCATACAGCAGTTGGCTGGCGAGCACGATGCAGCCATCGAGTCCTTCAAGCATGCGGCGCTGTTTTCGATGCCGTCAATGTACAGCGTGCGCGTCAACTATTACCTTTCGCAACACTTCGTAAAGGCGGGGGATTCGAAAAACGCGGCTGGCGCGACCGAGCGCATGATAAATACTAAACATGGGCTTAAGGCCTGGAAGTCTACGCTTGGCGCGCTGGATGGAACTGCCTACGGCAGTTTGCTCAATTACGAAATCGAAAAAATCGAGCGGGCGATCACCGAAACTGAAGAGCAGCAGCAACAGGCATGATCTTCGGTCATTTCCTGCGTGACCTGTACAAGCGCCTGCCCGAGTGGGACAGGTCTTCTCGGCTGTCGCTCTATGTGGCGGTCATTCTTCTCGCCCTGTTGCTGCTTGCGGGCTTTGTCGGTCCGGACGCGATCAAGTTGCCGGCTCGTCTGGGCGCCTTCGGTTTGCTGCTAACGCTGCAACTGGTGGTCTTGTGGGGAAATCGCCGCGCTATTTCACCATATCACGAAGCCCAGCAGCACTATATTCGCGGCGAATATGAGTCCGCGCGCGACTTGCTCGAGCCGGTCCCGGAAGACCAGCGCGAGTCTGTAGATGCTCTGGCGCTCTTGGGCAACTGTTACAGGCAGTTGGGTCAATTTGATCTCGCCGGGCTTGCCATTGACCGGGCGCTTCAAATCAAGCCTGACTATCATTACGCGCTATACGCCGCCGGCAAGTTAAGCCAGGTTAGCGGGGACTACCATGACGCCAGAGCTTATTTTGAAGGCGCCTTGGCGGTTGGGACGCCAGACCTGGTTCATTTTGATTTGGGCCAAGTTTGCTATTACCTTGGCAGCGCCGATGCGGAAGCGCACCTGCGCAAGTTCCAAGCCGCGTCGCTCGACGAACCAGCCAAGGCGGTTATGGCGACATATTATCTTATGGCCATCAGCAAAACGGGGACTTGGGCTCCGCTGTTGACCCAAGAAGTAACCACATATTGGCTGGACGAAGCCAAGCGCTATCAACAAACGGAATATGGCAAACGCTTGCTTGTAGACATCGAGCGACTCCAAGAATTGCTGCAGCCCCAATAGGCATAAGCAGGCGCTCTCCTCAGCTAAAAATGCCGTGCGCCGCCTAATCCGGCGGAGTATTTCACCCTATCGAAATCGCCCGCAGTAAGCCATAATTTCTGCGTTATTCAGAGCCCAAGGGGAGGTGGAAACGTGGTGTCGCTGCGCGAATCGCTCGCACCGCGGGTCATTGCCATAGTGATGCGAACAAAGGGCCAAAAGTCCGATTCTGTGCAAGTCGTCGATTCGTATCACTATCATGGAGAGAAAAGTCGTCATGTTTAGGGCAGTAAACTCGAAGATCAATAGCGAGAGCATCAACAAACTCGAACAAAAGCAACTGGATTTCTGGCGCTTCAACCGCGTATTCGAGCGCACCACCGAGGGGCGCGAAGATGCTCCTCGATACGTGTTTTATGAAGGGCCGCCGACGGCGAACGGCAAGCCGGCCAGCCATCACGTCCTGGCGCGGGCGTTCAAGGATATGTTCCCGCGCTACAAGGTGATGAATGGATATTATTGTCTGCGGCGCGGTGGATGGGACACGCACGGCCTACCGGTGGAAATCGCGGTCGAAAGGGAGCTCGGCTTCGAAAACAAGAGCCAGATCGAAGAATACGGCATTGCGAAGTTCAACGAGATGTGCCGTTCCACCGTTTTTCGCCACATCATCGAATGGGAAAAGTTCACCGAGCGCATCGCATTCTGGGTGAACATTGACGACGCCTATGTGACATTCTCGAATGAATACATTGAAAGCGTCTGGTGGATCCTCAAGGAGTTTTGGAACAAGGGCTTGCTCTATCGCGGTTACAAAGTAGTGCCGTACAGCCCCACCTCCGGCACGCCTTTGAGCAGCCACGAGGTTTCGCTAGGTTACAAGACCATTGTTGATCCCAGCATCTTTGTGCGCTTTCCGCTCAAGGACCAGCCGGGCGTCTATCTGCTGGCATGGACGACAACGCCCTGGACCTTGCCGGCCAATGCCGCGCTGGCGGTTGGCGAGGATGTTGACTATGTACAGGTTGCAGGACCCGCCTCGGATGGCGAGGGCGACGAGCAGCTTATCCTGGCCGAAGCGCTCATTGACAAGGTACTGGATGGAGATATCGATTACCGAGTGGTCCGGCGTCTCAAGGGCAAGGACTTGCTAGGCTGGCGCTATCATCCGCTCTATACCTTCTTGCCCGTGGAAAACGATTACGCCTATGTGGTACCCGCGGACTACGTGAGCACGGAGGACGGTACCGGCATCGTGCACACGGCGCCGGCTTATGGCGTCGACGACCTGGAAACGGGAAGGAAGCACGACTTGCCGGTTCTGATCACGGTTGACGAGACCGGATGCTTTGTTGATGCCTGCGCTAATTTCCGCGGTATGTGGTTCAAGGATGCCGACAAGGAGATTATCGCAGATTTGGTGGAACGCGGCTTGATGTACCGGAACGAGAAATACGAGCATACCTATCCCCACAACTGGCGCGATGATACGCCGTTGATGTACTTCGCGCGCGAGACCTGGTTCATCGACACGCTGAAATACAAACAGACAATGATTGATCTCAATCAGACCATAAACTGGGTGCCCGAGCACCTGAAGGATGGTCGCTTTGGCAACTGGCTCGAGGATCTAAAGGAGTGGTCCCTGGGGCGGGAGCGTTACTGGGGCACACCCTTGCCCGTCTGGGTTGACGACGAAACCGGGGAAATGCTCTGCGTTGGCAGCGTTGAAGAGTTAAGCGAACTTGCCGGAGAAGACTTGAGCGAGCTGGACTTGCACCGACCCTATGTCGACGAAATCACATTCGACAATCCCAGCGGCGAGGGCGGCGCCATGCGCCGTGTGCCGGAAGTGATCGACGTCTGGTTCGACAGTGGGGCGATGCAGGTAGCGCAGTGGGCGTATCCCCAGAAGAACAGAGATTTGCTTGAAGAACAGCATCCGGCGGACTATATTTGTGAAGCCGTCGACCAGACGCGTGGCTGGTTCTATAGCCTGCACGCGATCGGCGCCATGTTGTTCGATTCAGTTGCCTTCAAAAACGTCATCTCGCTCGGGCACATCCTCGACGAAAAAGGGCAAAAGATGTCGACGAGCAAAGGTAATGTCGTCGACCCCTGGGAGGTGCTGGAAGAAGCGGGCGCAGATGCCTTTCGCTGGTATCTCTATACGTCCGGACCGCCGGGCGAACCACGGCGATTTTCCAAGAATCTGGTGAGCGAAGTCATCAAGAAGTTTTGGTCCACGCTGTGGAATACCTACAGCTTTTTCGTAACTTATGCCAACATCGATTCATGGACGCCGGCGATGAAGGCTCCTCCGCCTGCCGATCGGGAATTGCTGGATCGCTGGGTGTTGGCGGAATTGCACAGTCTAATCAAGTCCGTGACCGATGCCTACGAGAACTACGATGCTGTTGCCGCGACTCGTCCCGTCGAAGATTTTGTAGAGCGATTGAGCAATTGGTACGTTCGGCTGAGCCGGGAACGGTTCTGGAAGAGCGATGTGGACGCGAGCAAACGCGCTGCTTATGCGACTTTGTACGAGGTGCTGACGACTTTGGCTAGATTGCTGGCGCCGACGATGCCATTCTTGAGCGAAGAGCTGTATCGCAATCTGGCAGGCGAGCAAGACGGCTCTCCGGCAGACAGCGTGCATTTGTCTGCATGGCCGACATGCAATGAAACTCTGATCGTCGACGAACTCATCTCGGAAATGGCGCTGGTGCAGCGCATGGTGAGCTTGGGATTGTCGGCGCGAAACAAGGCGCAAATAGGCGTTCGGCAACCTTTAGCGGGGGCACAATTCGCGACTCGTGATGTAGCGGAGTCGGGGACGATTGAGCGATATGCGGAGTTGATTAAGAGCGAGTTGAATTTGAAAGACATCAAGGTCATGGGCGCGGACGATGTGGATCGAATTGGGGCGACCAGTATCTACAGCCTAAATCCATTGCCACGTTTCCTGGGACCGAAATTCGGCAAGGACTTCAAAGCGCTGCAGTCGGCGCTCAAGTTCGGCGATCAGGATTACGTGCGACCCTTTGGCGAGCGTCTGCTGGCGGGAGGAGACATCACCGTCGAGCTTGACGGCGAGACTTATGACATAGCCAACACCGAATGCGAGGTTAAGGTCACGGTCGAGACGCCAGAAGGCGCAGTCGAAGACGGCGGTTACATTGTGGTCCTGGATACGCGTTTGTCGTCCGATCTTTTGGAAGAAGGACTGGCGCGAGAGCTTGTCAGACGGATCCAGAACTTGCGCAAGGTTGCGGATTTCGAATTGGACGACCATATCAGCATTGTATATTGTGATGCGTCGGACTCCATTGATGCAGTTATGCAACTCTTCAGTGGTTATATCAGCCAAGAGACTCTGGCAGACGAATTGCAGCCAGGGACCCCTTCCGGCGATTTCGTCAGCGAAAAGGTAGAAATCAAAGGCGAAACCCTTACAATTGGTATAAGACAATCCAGCTGAATTGGCAAGTTTGGCTAAGCAATGCCTTGGGGCGACCGTGCACGCAGCGTTCGCCCTATCTTTTTGGCTAGCAATATGTTAAGTTATTGGTCATAAGGCACAAATTAGTGGGGCCGATTTGTGGTTTCTGCCAATAAGTTATTGGTCAGGCGCTATTCGGCTTAATTCACGCGCGCAGGAATCTAGCCATGTCAGATAAGAACACCGCTTCAATTCAATCCTTGCTTAGGTATTCTTTACCATTGGGCGCGAGCATTGTAGCCGGCGATCCGGAAACGCAAGTGAATTGGTCGGTCACAATTCGCGCGCAGCCGCCCGTTTTCCCCGATATTTATGGCGGGGAGTTGGCGCTGGTATCGATGGACGTATTGCGCAGCTTTGATGATCGGCTGCGTTTGGCGGGCATGATTCGTCTCTTGTCTGACATCGGGGTCAATGCCGTTCTGGCGACGGGCGACACCAGCCAAAGCGCTAAAGATGCCGCGAACGAATGCGGAACGGTTTTGGTATCGGTGCCCCTGGATACCAGCTTGACGACAGTTGAGCGCGCGGTGAATTCACTGCTATTGAACCAATCCGCGCGTCTGACTGAGCGGGCCATTGAGATTCAGCGGCAGTTGACACGGTTGGCTGCCGAGAATCGTGATCTTGGCAGTCTCTTGCAGGTTATGTCGCGTTCGACTGGGAAGCCCATTGTCATTCACGACGATGCTGGTCTGATGATTTCCCAGATCTATCCCAATATTGGTCGCCGCAGCCTGAACGGCCGCTACCCGCCCGTGGAAATGCCATTGGGAGATTTTCAAACCTGGTTGGGTCAGGAAGCGCCGTCCAGGCAAGGCATGATCACCCCAAGCCCCTTGGGTTTCACGACGGTGCTAAAAGTAGAAAAGCGTGTTGCGGGTTATCTTTCGCTGGTGGATCAAATGGGCGAACTGGATGAATTCGGCCGCTTGGTCCTGGCCTATGGCGCCGACGTTTGCGCGATAGAAATGGCGAAGAACCGCGCAATCGCATCGGCCGTTGAACAAGCGCGGGGCGACTGGATCCAAATGTGGCTTAGTGGAACACCTGCAGATGACGATTTGTTGCGCACTCGCGCGCAGCAGGCGGGCTTTCAACCCGGCTCTTCCTACGTTGTTTCTGTATTCCGCGCGATGTCGGAGGCAGGCCAGTCGCTTTCCCTGGAGTCATCGATTTCGCTGGTACGGGACGATATGTCGCGCCGCCAGGTCAATGGCGCAGTTGGACAATATGTGGATGTGATTGTGGTCTTGTATCCGCTGGACGAAGATGATGCCGCGGGACTGTCGAGAACGCGTACGATTATCGAAAATGTACGCGGGCAAATCTCAAGCCGCCTATCAAGCGGCCTGATTGCGGCGGGCATAAGTCGTCCCGCGACCGGGCTTTCCATGTTACGAGAGGCTTACCGCGAGGCCAGGGACGCTGTTGGCATTTCTTACCAGCTTAGCGACCGAGATACGACGACATTTTACGGCGATCTCAAATTGTTCCAGTTACTGCTGGCGTTGAAGGAACGGAACCTGGACAATCTTCATAAGTTTTACGACGACGCCTTGGGGCCGCTAGTTGAACACGACAAACGCAAACAGAGCGAACTGATTCGGACTTTGAGCGGGTTTTTCGAGGCAAACGGAAATCTGGCGAAGGCGGCGCAGGCCCTTGATGTGCACCGCAATACTTTAGTCTATCGGCTGGAACGCATCGCCGAACTCACGAAAATGGACCTGGACGACTCGGACAATCGTATAATCTTGCATTTGGCGCTCAAAACTCAGCGCGTATTAGCGACAATTCCCGGGCAGGCGTCGACGGCATAAATGACGAATGAAAGCGCTCGTCCAAATGGAATGCTGCCGGCAAATTCGCCGGCAGCTTTTGATTCGACTAGCTTTCGTTGACGATGTTGCGCGCGACCGGGGGCGCGATCTTTACGAAGTGATCTTCGGGTCGCTTCAGCAGGGCATAGAGCGGCTCCGCGGCCTGCGATTGATGATTCTCCTCGAGCGTGCGGATATAGGCATTCAAGAGTTCGCGCACATCCTGGTGTCCCTCGTCGTCCAAGGGTTGCGCCTCGACCACGGATCCAGGAGCGATACGGCGTCTGATTGCGTCTAGAGTCAGATTCATTTCCGGCTGAACGCGCTGATATACGACACCGCCGGTCATGCCGGCGCACATCCAGGGTCCGGGGTCGCCCAAGACGACCGCGCGTCCGGATGTCATATACTCGAAGGCATATCCCTTCAGGTTCGCGCGGGCGCCCAAACCCCCGAGACCGTCCTGCAATGGCTCGGTGATTTCGCCTCCAAATACCACGTCAGCGCCGCTCATGCGGATGCAGGCTCTCGTATCGGCGTTGCCTTGCACGATGAATAGACCGCCTTGCGCGCCATATGCGAAGCTCTTGCCGACCGAGCCGTCCAAACGACGCCCATTATGATTCAAGCCTTTCAAAATGGAGATCTTGCTGCCTACTGCGCACTTCCCCACGCCGTCCTGCGCGCCGCCTTCGACCAGAACGTTTACTGGATCATCCAGAAATGCGGCGAGGCCATTTCCTGGAATCGCCGAATTGCTGAAGCTGAGATTGATGGCGTGTATCCGGTCGCCATTTGGCACGGACTTCCGCTGCAGGGCGCCCGCGAGATGCGTGCCCAAGGCTCGATCCATCGCCATGACTTGCTCATCATCGTAGGTGAGTTCATATTCTCCCTTGCTGACGTACTCGGCAACGATATCGGTTATTTGCTTGCTAACTGTGTTGCGCGGCCGTGTGACACGACGCCCGCCGGGCTGCGCGTGACTTTTCTGCACGACCGGTACCGAACGAAGCAAGTCCGAAAGGTCAATCTGGTCATGGTGCGAGCGCTGTACCAGCAAGTCGGCGCGACCGACTATATCCTGCAAATTGCCAATGCCCATTTTCGCCAGCCACTTGCGGATGTCATCACCCAGGGCGTCGAACATGGTGACGATGCTTTCCGCCGATCCGCGTTCTTCAAAGGGACGGAATGCCTTAAAATCGCGCTTTTCGGCCTCTTCCTTGGTTTTGACATGTGTTGTAATACCGACGTGGCATGTTCCGTCGTGGCAACCGCGGCAAATGGTGCAACCGACCGCTACCATCGCCAGCGTGGCGAAGCCGACGCGATTTGCGCCCAGGCAGACCATCTTTATCACATCGCGGCCGCTCTTCATGCCGCCGTCAACCCAGATTTCCACTTCGTCGCGCAGTCCACTGTGGATGAGATGACGATGCGCCATCCAGACACCGATCTCGGCGGGCAAGCCAACGTGGCGCAAGGCGTGCGCGCGCGCGGCGCCGGTACTGCCCGTATAACCGGTGATAGTGATGATGTCGGCGCCTGCCTTGGCTACGCCAACGGCGATAATTCCGATACCGGGCACAACTGGCAGCTTGACCGAAACTTTGGCGTGTGGATTCGCGGTCTTGAGTTCATCGATCAATTGCGCCAAGTCTTCGATTGAGTACAAATCGTGATTATTGCTGGGAGAGATCAAGCCGATACCCGGTGTAGTGCTGCGGACAGCGGCAATCTGCTCGGTGACCTTGTAGCCGGGTAGGTGGCCGCCTTCGCCCGGCTTGGCCCCTTGTCCGATTTTGATCTCGATATAGTCCGCGCTGTTTAAGAAAGCGATGTTGACGCCAAAACGGCCTGAGGCCACTTGTTGCCCGCGATTGCGCGGATACTTGCCCAGCAAGTCGTGAATCTCGCCACCCTCGCCGTTCATGCAGATAATGTTGAGCTGGTGCGCCGCTTCAAAGTAGGAACGATAAGCCAGTTCACCCTGCGACCCAAAGGACATAGCGCTGATCAACACCGGCATGTCATATCCTTTAATGCTGATATCGACATCGTCCGGGTTTAAGGGCGTTGGACTCTCTTTCAATGACATGATGTGCCTGATCGACACGGGCATTCTGTCTTCCAGACTCAAAAGCGCGTCGGTGTATTCTTCGAAGGCCAATTCGCCGTGAGCGACCGCCTCGGCTTTCTTCCACATCTTGGGATAAAAGCGCTCGGGGTTTTTCAGGCGGGCACGTACCTCGCCGCGAAATTCCTTGGCGCGCTCCTCGGCGTCATTCATCAACGAGGTCCACGTTAAGCCTCGACCGGTCGAGCCGAAATAATTCGGCGTTCCCAGCAGGTTGACCAGGTTTTTGGACAATCCGATCGAACTGAAGCTATGCCCGTATCCGCGCAATTCGTGACAGCCGACAGTGGATGTGATCTTCTGGAGCGCGGCGTGAATCGCCTTGAGCGAATTGCCGAGATAAGTCTTGATATGGTCATCTGTAAGCGGATTCTTGCTGCCGCGCGGGGCAGTGCCCAGGCAGACGGCGTACATCGCATAGGGAAGTATGGCGTTGGCGCCGAGGCTGAGGCAAATTGACAAGTCGTGCATGTCGCGCAATGCGCCCGAGCGAACCACCAATCCAACCCGTCTGCGAAGATTCGGCGTATGATCCGCCTGTCTCAAGGCTTTGTCCACGGCAGCAGTCGCCAACAACGGATCTATGAACAATTGCTCGCCGGACGCCACCTTGTTGTCGTCGAGAATGAGACATTGAACACCGGCCAGTACATCCTCAACCGCCCGCTGCTGAAGCATTTCGATGGATTGGTCGATTGAAGTGTCGGCAGGGCATCCCATAGACAGGTAACTGACGCGATCTTCAAAGACTTCGGCAAGATCGTCGATCATCATTGTGCCGTACTGCGCGGCGATATCGCGGAGCAGCGCAGTATCTTCAAAGTCCGGAATTGATTCCAGAAGTAGCGGGATTTCCAGGCGGATCATGGTCGATTCATCGTCTCGTCCCAGCGCGATTTCGGGGCGAGTACCGATGAGCACCTGTGACGAAAACTGTGATTGCTCGCGTTCGCGATCAATTGACGGGTTGGTAACGACGGCGATTGTCTCTTTGAAATAATCCGCCAGATTAACGCGCAGGTTGCTAAGGGCGGCTACAGGACCGTCCCAACCGAGACTACCAATTTGTTCCTTCGCGTTTTCGGCCAGCGACGACATGACTTCAACGTGGTAACGCTCCCAACCGAAGCCGGACATGACGGCGGCATTGACTTTGACCGGTGAATCCGACCAAGGCAACTTTGATGCGGTCTTGCGCGCTTCGGGGGCTTTCTCCAGCACGGTTACCGGCGCCGTCTCCATTTGCAGCTGTCGGCCGCCGTCCGGTGTCGGGGGCATCGGGTAGTTGCCGCTGGGCGCTGCGGCGCCATTGCCGGAACCGGAAACCCAAATGTCGGACCCGGGCGCGCCGCCGGGCTTGCGATCCCGATACTTGTTGTAGACGTAGCGCTGAATGGCGGGATAGTCGAGAACCTGAATCGAGTGGCCAGCGTTGATCTCAAGAGCGATCTTTTCGCCTGGCGCCATCGGTTTGGGGCTGACGGACATGGAGTCCAGAGGATAAACGCCGCGTTCCGACGAAACAAAATATTCTTTCTCGGTCTCTCCGAACCAGAGCGGTCGCAAGCCCAGCGCGTCTACACTGAATACTGCCAGATTGCCCAATCTAGCGGCGACAGCAGCCGGACCCTGAGCGAAGGGGCCAAATGATTGCCGGATTTCATCGTACATATCGTGGATTTCCGGCGCGTCCTGAATCAAATCGTGGTTGAATGGAGGGAAAACGTGTTCCATAGCCTCGATCAGGTCAAGGCCGTGGCGCATACACAACGCGTAGATTGACCGGTCGACATCCTGGGAGTCCGATCCGTTTTCCACCATGGGTATCTTCAGCATTTCCGATTCCAGCCGGAAACGGGAAATGGTGTTGAATTCGCCATTGTGTCCAATCAGACAAAAAGGCTGCGCGCGTTCAAAAATCGGATTGGTATTAGTGCTGTATCGAGCGTGCCCCATAGTGAGCGACGAAGCGTAATCAGGATCGCGCAATTCCGGGTAATAGCGGCGCAGAATCTCGATGGTGCCTTGCACTTTGTAGACCACGCTGTGCGAGGAGAACGATGGGAAATGCACACCAAGATCGGCCTCCAACTGGACCTGAAGCTCGAAAAGCGTAGCATCCAGGTTGGCAGATGGCACTTGACCGTTGATGCCGGCGATCTGCCAAAAGACCGGTTCATTCTTTTCCGCATTAGGTCCCAGAACCTGGGAGTTCACCCGGCTGCTGCGGTCGATCAATATGTGCAGACCTGCTTCGCTAATATGGCGGCAGATCTGATCAATGATGTTCTGAGATCGCGCGCGATCGGCGGCGGGAATCATCACGTGGGCGACCCAGAAATTGCGGTCGGTCGCCAATGAAGATCTCAGCCCGGCTTCCGCCAGCCACTTCGTCCAAAGCTGACGGGGTATATCCGTCAACACGCCAACGCCATCGCCTTCGCCATTGATGTAACCTGTGCGATGGCCCATGCGCGTCAATGCTTCAATCGTTCGTTTTACGTTGCCATGCGTGGCTTGACCACCCTTACGCACAGAACAGATAAGCGCACAGGCGTCGCGATGTTCGCGATCAATGCGATGAAGGTCAGCAAAGTTATCGTTCTGGGAATGAGTCATCTCATTTCCTCCTAACGACCGGTGTCGTCGCACAACAAAACAAGCGTCTTCAAGGACTAATCATGAATCCAATTCAGTAAAACTGTTATTTGACTTTTGTCACTTTGCACATTATGTATGCTGCATTATACCAGAATTGATCGACGGCACTATTGCTAGAAATTATGGACAAATTCAACGTAGGCTTGGGCAAACTATACAAAGAGCGCTAGCACCGTATTGGTATGGACGACTAGAAACCGGGGAGCCAGTTTGATACAGAGATGACGCATTGCGACGGAAACGGGCTCACTATCGCACCAATTAACTGAGAGCGAGCAATCGCCTGATGGTCAGCGCAAGGTGCAATGCCAGGCGCGTTTCCGGCCTGTTCAGATCAATACCGGCTATTTCGCTAATGCGATTCATGCGATAAAGCAGCGTGTTGCGATGGACGATTAGGGATTCCGCCGTTTGCGACAGATTGCCGTGGCAAGTGAAAAACGCCTCCAATGTCTTGATCAAGTCCGCATTCTGGCGCATGTCATAGTCCATTATGGGACCAAGCGTATCCTCGCAGAAGTCGCTTAGCTTGTCTCTGTCGGAGAGGCTCAGGATGAGTTGATATACGCCCAGATCGCCTATATAGAGCGGCGAGTCGGTTTTCAGGCGCTCGGCCAACTCCATGGCTTGCACGGCGTCTCGGTAACTGCTGCGCCAGCCGTTTATATCCCGCGCGACCTGGCCCAATCCAATGGCAATGCGGTATTGTGGATACTGACGGTTTAACTCTCTACTGAAGGCATTGGACAATTCCATACTTTGATCGACGGGGTCGGAATAATCGGTCGCATGGAAGACGACGACTTGACCTTCTTTTTCTCTTGTCCAGACAAGCGCGGAACAACTGCGGCTTGTGATGATGGTGTTCACCGTAGTTTCCAAGCGACGCAGCGAGGGTCGGTTTTCTCCGCGCCAAGACAAAACGAAGGCGATATGCGTTTGCGTCATCTCATGATTGAAGCGCTCGCCTTGGCGAACCGCCTCCTGCTGACTAACATCGCCAAGTAACAGTCGATCAAGGAAGGTGCCGCGCAGGCGCTTCTCAGTTTCGTTTACTGCCTTCTGCTTTGCCATCTCCAAAGCACAGGCTGCCGCGCCGTGCTCGCAAACCAATTGGTCAATTTCATCGAGATCGCCTTCACGGCCGATGATTGACAAGTAACCGCGGCCGACGCCCTTGGTAATGACCGGCGCAACCAGGCGGGCGACGCCGGAAATTGGCAGCGCTTGCATGAGCACTGGCGGATCGACCTCGACGACGCGGTGCCGATCATGCAATTCGACCGGCAGATTGTCCTGCTTTTTCAAAAAGAACTCGATGTCATCCCAAATATCAACGAATTCAGGCTGGATCTTATGGGAAAGCGGATGCAAACGCTTGTCGTGAATGACGACGGCTTTCTTGGTCAAGCGCGCCATGGCAGCGATTAATTCGTCCATTCCTTCGTTGCGGGAAGAAATCTGTGTCAACTGGCGATAAATCTGGATCGCGCGCCGTTCAACTTGTCCCTTGCGATTGACCAGCAGGCCGATAATCGTCTTCTCGATTTCGCGAATGCGCACATTGCTGGTTACGTTTAAGACTGGAAGGTTGCGGGCTTTTGCCTCGGCCAGGGCGGAGGGGCTAACTGCGCCGCAAAACGCGACCGCGGAGGCCTGCACTCCGGCGCACCACTGGATCAATTCGGTGTCTCCATGCGCTTTTGGCGGATTGTTAACCGGCGCTATCAAGACTAACTCGCGCTTTTGAACTTGTTTGGAGGAGATGTCGTCTTCAGGATGGATCACCGTTGTCCATGTCACCGGGCGATCCAGCAGACCTTCGCCCGACAGAATATACGTGCTCAACGGTAGCGCCAGCTTGCGAACCTCTTCTACCGTGATCTCTTGCGCGCCGGGTCTTTTCATGATGCCATCCAGTGCTGAAAGCAAATTCAATATTGCTTAAGTCTCATTGACAAAAATGCCAGTGCCGATCACAAAAACAGCGAGCAAGACAACTGGAAGTGTCATGTCCAACTCCGGTCGTTCCAGCAGGCTGTATATTGCTATCCCAATACCGATTGTGCCAGCCACCCAGGTCGAGAAACCAACACGCCAATTCTGACGATGCTGGTATATTCCAGAGGAGATTAGCACGAGTCCGGCAAGAAGCGGGGTCAGCGCGTTATGCAGCGTCAGCCAGTCCGGCAGGATGCCAGGGGTGACCAGAACAGCGACCAATCCAAACCAGGTTAGGCGCTCTATCCGCAATTCCGCGCTGGTCTTCGCCAGCAGAGGTTCTTCTGTGGCCATGACAAGCCTTGAGTCCAGTCCTGTGACGGTTTGCATAGTGGCGACGGGCGCCACTGCGCTTGAGATGAATTATATAGTATTGACAAAGGCTTGTATATATTGCCCATACTCCGGGACTTCGAAAAGGTATCGGCAGGGCGCCCTATTCTTGTTATGGGATGCAACGGAGCTCTTTCCTGCTACTGACCGGCCGACGGGGAAGACACCGGGCGACAAGCTGCTTAACGCGTCTTCTCGCGCATGAGCTTGCTGTACATGCCGATCCAGTCTCCTGGATCGCGGGTGAGTCTGTTGATCTTGATATCGGAAAAATGTGGGAAAAGCTTGACCAAGGCTTCCGGGATCTGTTCCCAGTTGTCACTTCTGACCAGTTTTTCCAAGGAATTCGACGAAAGTGAGCACCACCACCATTTTTGCTGGAAGTCATCGGCTTTTTTCCAATAACCACGTTTCTCCCAGGCGACGGCCGATTCCTCAACCGTAGCCTCGATTGCTCGCAGGTTGAAAATGACCACGGCTACCATATCCTTGGAACTGTCATCTATCGTTGTCTTTTGTCCAAGATGCCGCAGAATCTCGGCGACGGTTCTCATGTGCGCGTTGCGACGTTTGCCAGGACTGTTTGTGTTTATCACCCGCGCCATGGACTATTCTCCGGGCGCCGGATGATGGGGGCGGATACCTCGGTATATGCGCACACCGCCAATGGTCTTAAGAATCGTGGCGGCGTCTCTTCCGGTGATATCCGCTAGCTCGAGGGGATTCAGTGGTTGGTTGCCATTGACGAGCAAGGCGCGAAATACGCTGTCAATGAGGCCAATGTGCACGCTGATGAAATCCTCCCTTTGCGATGCCACCCTGATCGCCAACCCCAATGTGTCCAACTGGAAAACTTCACCGGTCTGTGGGTCGACATAGTCAAAGGACTCGCGCAAGTCTTGCTGCTCGAGCTCCGCCTGCTGCTCGCGCGTCAGGTGCGTCAGCAGATAGACATGTAAATCGTCTCGGCTTGATTCCCACCAATCATAGTCGATACGGAATTTGGTTTTTATGCTGGGCTTGATCAGATAGTTGAGAGACATCTGGATGGCCTCAGAATCACTCGCTTAGTTTCCAGTAGTTACCGCCCACATACTCAAATTCGGGATTAGCAACGAGCGTGGCGCAAATCGGACCCGGCGGACAGCGGCGCAAAATGTTTATCGTACTGTAAAGCACCTTTGCATGTACCGACTTTTGCGGGTTCTGCTTGCTTAGTTCGGAAATCAGACTGCGCAATAGCTTCGCAAGCGGCAATTGCTTGTTTTGCACATCCTTACCCAGACGATCAACTTCGGAAAGCACGTTGACACCTACGATAATCATGTCATCGTAATCGGCGCCGATAGCGCGCTTTGCCGTGCCGAAATGAAGTTGGTCCTTCTTTGTGCTTTCGACCACGGGAATCCATTCGGTGCGCGGACGATAATTGTCAAACTCAATTTCGAATCGACTGGGGTCACCGGTGCGGTTTAGATATACGTAGGCGCCGACCGGCAGATGGTGCTTTTGATAAAGCGCGGCCAGGCCATAAACATATTTGAACCTATGGACAACCCAACAGGGGTATTCCTCTTTGTCCAGGGTGTCAATGATGGTGATTGCGATGCGCGGCGTCTTGGCATCCGGGAAGACGTGCCTGGTTTCCGAATTGATGGGCAATGTGCCCACACGTCGATGCGGATATGTCAGGGTAATACTGACCTCATCGTCGGGCGGGGCGGATTTTAAGGGCGAATGCTCGTCGTCCAAATCATATTCCAGTTGCAGCATTTCGTTCCTGAGCAGGCTCCGATCATACTCGACCGGCAGGTACTGCAGAATCTTGGGTACCTGTCGCACCATTCTGGGCAGCAGGCGGGTCAAATGCCAAAGTATAACGCCGGCGGGTCCCACTTCGTCAAAACGTTCATCCCGGTTCATGGCGTAATTCAAGGAAAAGACTTGCAAGGGATTCGGCGAATCCCCGAGCCCGCCAATTTGTTCCAGGATTTCATCGGGCCCCATCGGCCCTCCGCCGTGCATGTCCAGGACTGCTTCCGATAAGTGCATGTGCCCGATGTCAACCTCTTGCATGAGTTCGCGCACAAACCAGGTTCCCGCGATCCGCACAAGATCGGGGTTTTTTTCCAGAGCGTCGTTCACTTGCTGGATAATCGTCACTTCCGGGGCATTAACAATGTCTTCTACGGTGAATTCGCTGTGTGAATTACCGGGGTGATGATTGGTGTCGGGGTTATTGAGCGGGTGCTCTCCGTTATACTCCGTGGCAAATTCACGCGGCCGCGCATCCGATAGAGAAGCTGCGTCGTCAAATGCAACCGCCGCAACTTTGAACGGGCCAACGTTCTTGTACTTGCCGTCTCGCAATCCGACAATGGTGGCGGTTCGGTAGTTCATTTGCGCGAAGGTTAAACGATCACCAACTGCGAAGCTTCCGCAAGGCTGATAGATCTTGGTGCCTTCATACTGTTGCTCAAGCTGAAGTTTGATGTTTTCTTCGCGCAGTCTGATTATCGCAGTGGCAAGCTCTACGCTGGACAATGGCATCTCTTTTTCAAGCAGGAGGTTGGTGATGCTATCTATGTCTTCAGCACCTATTGAGAAGCTGTATGCCCAATGTTGTGCCGGTAACAAGGTCATCGGCATCCTTATCTATTTGTTGCTAGCCCAATATCAAGCATAGAAACACTCGGGGCGTTGCTGATATTCTCGGTAACGCTGCAATCCTACTGTAAGCGGTCGCTTGTCGTCAAGCGCAACTTGCACCAATCTTGGCTCTTGACGAGGAATTGCGGGAGAATCGACCGGGTTGAATTCGTCTGGACGCTCCCGGGTTTGGTTCGGAGGATCATTCAGGCATGAGATCCGATGTGAGCGAGGCGACTGTTGACCTAAAATTCTTGCTCGACTATACTTACCGCTTGTGGATTGATAAGCGGCAAATACAAAGGCAAGTGTGATGTCAACCAAACGAACATGGCAGCCAAAAGTGCGACGCCGTAAACGCGTGCATGGATTCCGCAAGCGAATGAGCACCAAGAACGGTCGTCGTGTTCTCAAGGCGAGGCGGCGGCGCGGACGCCATCAGCTTGCCGTCACACCCAACCATGTCAAGAAAGTCAACTGGAATGCAAGCTAAGTGATGAGAACTGCCCTTAGGCTGCGGCAGTCTAGCGATTTTGCTCGTGTGAGGCAGGAAGGCAAGGTTTATCGTCATCGTGTAATGCTGCTCAGCTTACGCGATAACGGCTTGCCCGGCAATCGCTATGGCTTTGTCGTTGGCAAACACGTGGGCGCCGCCGTATCGCGCAATCGATGCAAACGCCGCCTGCGAGCTTTGATTGACAGCATTCACGATTGCGTTGGACAGGGCTTCGATATCGTAATCGTTGCCAGGCCCGCGATACTTCAGCAACCGTATAGCGAATTACAGCGTATAGTGAGTGTCTTGTTTCAGCGCGCGCAGCTGTTGAAGGTCGGTTGAAGTGTTCAAGTGGATCCTGCTACGAGCGATCCGAGGCTACAAGCGTATTTTGTCGCCTATACTGCCATCCGCTTGTCGATTCACGCCAACATGTTCCGCGTATGCTTACGAGGCAATCGAAGTCTATGGACCTGCGCGAGGCATATGGATGGCATTACAGCGGATATTTAGATGCCATCCGCTTAATCCAGGTGGGTATGATCCTGTTCCCCCAAGGAGTGATGTTTGAACTTGACGACACATAGGCGAATTCGCTTGAGCATAATCATGCTGCTGGTTGCGCTGGCCGCGACGTCTTGTGTTGGCACGCGCATGGGCGTCAGCTGGCCATCGGTCGGACTGATTGAACTAAATGGCCAGGAACATATTTCACTTTCGTACAACGACCAGGTCGCAATTCTGAGCCCGGCAAACGGCGTGCCGGCCAGATTGATCAATCCCGATAGCGGCAATCCAATACGAGATAACGAGAATAATCCGCGCAGTTGGGTGCTTTCGGGCGCAACTTCCGAAAATGCACAGTTTTACGCTTTGCCTGTTCGCCTGGACGCGGAAACGCTTTTGGTGGCCGACCATAACAAAAGGCTGCTGAAGGTCGATGCCGTCGTAGCGGAAGTACAGCGCGCCATACCTGTTGCAGATCAGGTTGTAGCCAGCATGCTTGAGGTCGGGGACGTATTATACGTTCCCTATCAAAATGGCGGACTGAGAGCGACTTCAAAGATCGATTTCAGCGAACTGTGGACGTTCCCCACAAGCGGGGGCATTTGGGCGCGGCCGCTATTGGTGGACGACATGATCATTGTACCGTCGCTGAATCATCAGTTATATGCGATTGAACGGTCAAGTGGCGCGCAATTGTGGTCGGTAGATCTGGGCGGGAGCGTCGCCTCTACTCCGCTGCTGGCAAACGGCCGCCTTTATGTCGGGAGCTTCAACAAGTCCTTTTTTGAGATATCGCTTGACGGCCAGATCCTGAACAAATATGACACACAGAATTGGGTCTGGGGCACCCCGGCAATCGATGAGTTCGGCATCATTTACGTGGCGGATCTCAGCGGGTATGTGCATGCGCTTGATACGAGCAACGCCTTGGCCGAACGCTGGTCTGTGCAGGTGGCTGAAAGAGGCATTCAGGCGGGTCCGCTGTTTTATGATCAACGCGTGATCGTTTCTTCGCGTGACGGCAATGTCTATTGGCTAGATAGCCGTGACGGCGAGTTGATAAACGCGCGGGAAATCGAAGGAGCGCCCGAGTTGCTAGGCAATTCGCTATTATTGGAGCCGAGCGCGACCATGAATATCGATGAACCTTTGATCATCGTAAGTTCAGTCGATCCTGGCAAGCTGTTAATTGCGTTTGGAGTCGATGGGCGCCAAACCTGGGTATACCCTCGTTAGCCTTTCGACAGGAGCACTGTGGTATGTGGGATATCATCCTAAACCCCTTCGTGACAATCCTGACCTGGTTGTACGCGCTTCTTAATCAGGATATCGTTCTTGCGATTATCGTTTTGACAGTGATTATTCGATTCTTGACTTATCCGTTGCTGGCGAAACAGCAAGAGTCATCGCGCAAGATGCAACAGGTTCAGCCGCAGTTGAAGAAGCTGCAAGAGAAATACAAAAACGATAAGGAGAAACTCTCCCAGGCCCAAATGAAGTTATATCGGGAGAACAAAGTTAATCCGGTGGGCGGCTGTTTTCCACTGGTAATCCAGTTCCCGATATTGATAGGTTTGTACCAGGCGATATTCTTTGCCCTGGCGGCGACGCCTTTCCAGTTGATTGATCTATCCGAGCGATTGCTCATCCCGGGATTGGATGCCTTGATTCCGCTGCAAAGAATGTGGAGCCCGATACCGGGGCTGATGCATATTTTGCCCGAAATGGATCTGACGCTGCCGCCAACGGCGAACCCGTCTTACGCGCTGGTGTTGCCGCTCCTGGTGCTTGTTACGACCTGGGCCCAGTCCAAGTTGACAATGGCTTCGACCAAGGGCAAGAGCGAGCAGAAGGATGACGACGATGATGACGATAGCGGCAGCGGCGTTGGAGGCCAGGCGCAAGCAATGACCAAGAGCATGACAACAATCATGCCCATCATGTTCGGCGCCTTTTCGCTTTCGTTTTCGGTAGGGTTGTCAATCTATTTCGTGACCTCCAACTTGATCGGTATTGTTCAATACAGTCCGCAAGGGCGGCAATTGCTGGATAAGGTGTTTAGGAAAAAGCAGACTGACGATGTGATTGTCGATGTTGAACTAGATGATGACCAACCGGCAAAGAAACCACGCCGGTCAAGGAAAAAGAAGCCTCGCAAGAAGTAAGCTGTTGCATCGGGCGCATCGACGACAGAGGATGACAACATGGAAATGATAGAAGTGACCGGTAACTCGGTCGAATCAGCGATCAGCAAGGGGTTGGCCGAATTAAACGCGGCGCCGGCGGACGTGATGATTGAAGTCCTGGAAGAACCGAATACGGGACTTTTCGGTTTTGGCGCGAAGGAGGCGCGCGTCCGTATGGTGCTCATCGGTAGACGGAAGACGGCAGAGCCGGAAGTCGCAATTGTAGACGAAACGACCAGCGAAGACTACCCTTCTGAGCCTACTCTGAAATCTGTATCCCAGGAAGAACTGGGCGAAGACGCCGTCGTCGGTAAGCAGGTTCTCGAAGAATTGCTCGATAAAATGGGGGTTAACGGACACGTCACCGCACACCTTGCGGATGACGACGCGGACGGTGAAGATCCCCACTGGATGTTAAACGTGACGGGGGAAGGCATCAATCGCTTGATTGGCAGACGTGGAGAAACCTTGTCGTCCATGCAGTATGTCGTTCGACTGATCTGCAGCCGCCGCTTGCAGCGGCGCGCAAATATTATCGTGGACGCAGCCGGTTATAAAGCCGGTCGCTCAAAACGGCTGCGTGGCCTGGCTAATCGAATGGCGAAGCAGGCGGTGCAACAGGGCCGCACCATTACACTCGAGCCGATGCACCCCAACGAACGCCGCATAATCCATTTGACGTTGCGGGGCCGTCAAGACGTTACTACGCGCAGCATCGGAGAGGGACGCGCCCGCAAAGTTACGATCGTTCCCAATTGACAGGTTGCGGCTATCAGTTTTGATATCATGTAGAGACGCAATTACTGCGTCTCTACTCCTTTTAGAGAGTCCTCCTTGCTTTTGCAGGCGAAAGACTCTTTGTTCTGTGTGAGCGCGACTTTGCCGTGGCCCTTTCGCCGATTGCGCGCCGAGCGGCTGCAGCAACCTGAATTCGAATGACCATGACTGCTGAAATTGATGTCTTGGTGGTCGGCCACATGACAGCTGACCTTGTTCCCGGCGGCAAGATGCTTGGTGGCACGGTTTCTTATGCCGCGCCGACATACGCGGCGTTTGGGCGCCGTGTCGGCGTTTTGACCAGCGCCGCCTATGACGAGTCCTTGCTCAACCATCTGCTGCCCTTTGGCAAAGTCGTTTCGCTACCAGCGTCCTCCTCGTTGACTTACGAAAACGTATACAGCGACCGAGGGCGACAGCAGTTTGTCCGCGCGACGGCATGCAATATTCGCTACGGCGACGTGCCCAATGCTTGGGTCGATGTTCCCTATGTGCACTTGGGTCCCCTGGCGGCCGAGCTTGAACCGCTGGAAATGGCGCGCAACTTTCAAAATGCTACGGTGATGCTGACATTGCAGGGTTTGATGCGGCAATGGGGCGAAGACGGTTTGGTTCGCTTCCGACCCTGGTTTGACGCCGAAGCCTTAAGATTGATCGACATTGTTATCTATAGTCAGGAAGATATACAGCAGTATCCCCAGTTGACAGAGAAATTGCGCGACGCATGCAAGCACCTGGTCGTTACGAACGGCCGCAACGGGGGCACATACTACAACTCGGGAGAGGCGATTCGATACGCGAGTGCGGATGTCATTCCGCTGGACTTAACCGGCGCCGGCGACGTATTCGCTGCGTCGCTGCTCGGCGTACTGCCCTTTGTCGACGACGACGTGCCAAAGGCGGTACGCATTGCCGGGCGCCTGGCCGCGTACTCTGTAACCCGCAGCGGCGTTGACAGCGCGCCAACTTCAGAGGAAATCTCCCGTGAAGTTAAGCGCTTTCAAGGAGGATGAGCTTTGATCGATACGATTCTTTTCAATGGAAACATTATCACACTGGACGAGAGACAGCCGAGAGCCGCCGCGCTGGCGACGGCGTATGGGCGCATTGCAGCCCTCGGCGATGACAGCGAGGTCCGTCGCTTGGCCGGGCCTGGCACGAATGAAATCAATCTGGACGGAAAAACGGTTCTTCCCGGTTTGTCGGACGCTCATCTTCACTGGGAGTGGCAATCGCGCGCCCTGCGCTCTGTCGACGTATTTGAAGTGCCCAGCAAAGAGATCGCCCTAGAGCGAGTCGGCGATCGCGCCGCTGCAACCCCGGCCGGTGAATGGATCACCGGGCAGGGTTGGGCTCAAGATATTTGGGCGGATCGCGCCTTCCCGACAAGACTCGACCTGGATGCCGTCGCGCCGGAGAATCCGGTGGTCTTGTTCGCGAAGAGCGGGCACGCGGACTGGGTCAATTCCAAAGCGCTCGAGCTCGCTGGCATTACGACTTCAACTGCGGATCCCGAAGGTGGCCAGATTATGCGTGATGGCGCCGGCGAAGCTACGGGAATCCTACTCGAAACGGCGGGCGACCTGGTAAAGGCGGCGGTCCCCGATCCGACAAGCGCGCAGTTGGCGGATATGATGGCGGAGGCGCAGAAACAAGCGCTCGCGTATGGCATCACAATGATCCATGATTTTGACGACCCGTCCTGTCTGGTTTCGCTGCAATTGCTGCGCGAGCAAGGTAGGCTGGGCTTGCGCGCGCTCAAGCATATCAATTTGAACTGGTTGGACGCGGCGCTGGAAACGGGAATCCGTAGCGGCTTCGGAGACGACTGGATCAGGTTCGGCGCGCTGAAACTCTTTGCGGACGGCGCCCTGGGGCCGAAGACCGCGCTAATGTTTGAGCCATACATTGGCGAACCGGAAAACTTCGGCATGGCCTTGGTCGATAAGGAAGAGATGGTTGAACACGCCAGCCGCGCGAGCGAGCTCGGTCTGTCGTCGACGATTCATGCTATAGGCGACAAGGCCGTACATGATGTGCTGGACGTTTACGAAATCGTCCGCCGCGAAGAACAGGCGCGAAGCGAACCGCGAACAAGCCGCCGACACCGAATCGAGCACGTTCAGATTATTCACCCGCAGGACGCTGGGCGCTTGGCTGAACTGGACATAATCGCGTCGATGCAGCCGATTCATGCAACTTCGGACATGACCACTGCGGATCGATACTGGGGCGATCGCAGTGCCTACGCGTACAATCCGCGCCTACAGTTGGACCATGGAGCGCGGATCGCATTCGGTTCGGACGCGCCGGTGGAGCCCTTCAATCCCTGGCTGGGCATCCACGCAGCCGTTACCCGTCAGCGCAATGACTTGCCGGCAGAGGGATGGCGCCCGGAAGCGCGAATTGGCTTGCACGAGGCTTTGCTCGGTTTCACACAAGGACCAGCCTACGCCGCCGGCATGGAAGACAGACTTGGCAGGCTGGCGGTCGGCTATCTTGCGGACATGCTCGTTATAGATTGCGACCCCTACCAACTTCCACCCGAAGCATTGGCCTCTGTCATGGTGCTCGGCACAATTGTCGACGGGAAATGGCGCCACCGCGTTTTCGATTGAAGGTTACACCCTGCGCTGGCGAATTATGACAGCGCTGCCGAGCTGAAGACAACGCGAAACGGCCTGCAATATATCACCACGCTCCGATACTGGCTTAAATCGACTTCCGTTGGAATCTCGTAGTTTTGGTTGCCGACGTTTCCCTTTAGAGCGCCAAGGTGCAATTCGTTGCTGCCCAGACCGGCAAAGGTGCTCGTCGGTACCTCGGTTGACAGATAGACATGCAGATCTGGTCCATTCTTGGAGCGAAAGTCCTCAAATCGCAAGACGCGGTCGCCGCCGGGCAATTCGTAGATCGTGGCCGTACCCACAGCGCCGTGGATAGGATCGATATCAATGAACGAGCCCGATGAATGTACGAGCGGCTCGGCCGGCATTTCGGGCGGCATCGATTGCTGCGCTTGCGGCACAACGACATCAGCCCCGGTCTGGGCGATGGCCACTTCTTTCGCCATATCCTCGTTTTCCTTCGCCATGGCCACGAGCGCGTCTTTTTCCTCTTCGGGCATGTCGCGTACGGCGTCGCGTTGTGCGGCGGTCAATCCGGGGAAAGCCTCATCTACTTCGTTTGTTACGAAGTAGAGCCACGGTTGGGTAATTGCCAGACCCGCGACAACAACGATTATCACTGCTATGCCGATGATGGCCCGATTCTGTCTCATGTAAATTCTCCCTTGGTTTACGTGAAATCAATGGCGATTATGGTATCACCTTGATACAAGTGACTATCGGTCTATAATTCTCATAATAGCCGATACAAAGTAAATATCCCATTAGCAGAACAAAGGAGCAAAAGAAATGGTACGCAAAGGATTGATGGTGGGCGATAACGAACATCATGTTCAAAACGAGATGCTTCAAACCGGAACAAGCGCGCCGGACTTTAATCTGATTTCCAACGATCTGGGTTCGAAGTCCCTCGCCGACTACGGCGACCAGGTCAAGATCATAAGTGTGATTCCATCCATTGACACCGGCGTCTGTTCCGTCCAGACACGGCGTTTCAACCAAGAAGCGGCGGCCTTGGACAACACTGTTGTCTTGACCGTGAGCGCGGATATGCCCTTCGCGCTGGGCCGCTTCTGTAGCGCGGAAGGCATCGAAAACACAGAGACGCTATCGACCCAGCGAGACATGAAGTTTGCCGATGATTACGGCGTCCACGATACGGAATGGCGGATCTGTCAGCGCGCGGTATTTGTCATTGATCAAAGCAACGTCTTAAAACACGCGGAATACGTGGAAGTCATTGGCGACGAAGTTGATTACGACGCCGCCCTGGCAAAAGCGCGCGAATTGGCTACCGGCTAGGCCGGTACGAGGATATTGGAAAAGCGATGAGCGATACACGACGTCGGAAATTGGCGCGCTTGCTGGTTGAATACTCAACCCAGGTGCAGCCGGGAGATTGGGTCGGGATACTCGGCGACTTTGGATCGTTGCCGATTTTGCGCGACATCTATGAATCGGTAATCGACGCTGGCGGCTTCCCCAGCCTAATTGTCGAGGACGATCAGATGCAGCGCTATTTGTTGCGCAATGCCAACGACGATCAGATGCAGTGGATAGATCCGCGCATGCAGTTGTACGTTGATGAAGCGGACGTATACATCCGGGCGATGGCGCCAGAGAACACGCGAGCGATGACGGACATTGACGCGCAGCGCTTGCAGATGCAGCGCGCTGCCCAAAGCGACATACTTCAGACAAGATTGCAGCGCGCCGCGACGGGAAAATTCCGTTGGGTGGGAACGCTATTTCCGACCCAGGCATTGGCCCAGGAAGCTAATATGAGCTTCGAGGAATATGAAGACTTCGTTTATCGCGCTTGCTTCTGCGATCATAAGGACCCGGCGGGAGAGTGGCGCAAGCTAAGCGCTATGCAGCAGCACAAGGTCGATTACCTGGTCGGCAAGAAGCGTATTCAGTTGCAAGGGCCCAACATCGAACTCGAATTGAGTATTGCGGGGCGTCGCTTTATCAATAGCGACGGCAAACGCAATATGCCCAGCGGGGAGATTTTCACTGGTCCTGTTGAAGACAGCGTCAACGGTTGGGTGCGCTTTTCCTATCCGGCAATTGTCGGCGGTCGAGCCGTTAGCGGCATCGAGCTGACCTTCGAAGAGGGCAAGGTGACCCGAGCCTCAGCCGAGATGAACGACGATCTGCTCCAGGCGCAATTGAACACCGACGATGGCGCGCGATACCTGGGTGAATTCGCAATCGGCACAAATTTCGGGATCGACCGCTTTACCGGCAGCGTCCTCTATGACGAAAAGATTGGCGGAACTATTCATATGGCGATCGGCATGGGCTACCCGGAGACGGGCAGCCGCAATACCAGCGCCGTTCATTGGGATATGATTTGCGACATGCGGACGGATAGCGCAATCATCGTCGATGACGAACTCTTGTACGAGAATGGCGCCTTCACAATCTAGTCCCCCGAATAACCTCTAGAAACCGGGATCAAATCGGTGTCAGCGACTCTTTCGTCGCTGACGCCTGTCGCGTTAGATCGCTTTCACATTGTGGTTCCGCGATTGGCGTGCGCAGCCAGGCGACTGGACTCGCGCCTGTCTGCGGTCGATTTATGCTGGTCTCGGCTTGCGAGTTTCGCGAGATTCGCCCATTATCGATAGCTATACATTGGTCGGCTGAAGACAAAACCATCAACTGCCAGGGGAGCGCTGCATGTCCAGTATCGTATCGAAGCCAAAACCTGCCCAACCGGGCAATCCGGTCGTCGCAATCGCCAATACCAAGTCGGCATACAGCAACGTCCGCCGCGGCCCAGGCATAAACTATCAAGATGTTGGAGATTTGCTGGATAATGCGCTGGTAGTCTATTATCCGGATACGAAGACCCCGGGAAACTGGGTCTGGGTGGAGAAGGCGGGTTTGCGCGGTTGGGTTTATGCCGGCTATGTCGAATTCATTCCCGCTATTGGAGCGGCGCCCTCTCCACATCCCCCGACGCCATATGATGGCAAAGTGGCGCTTTGGCACTGGAAGGGAACAGCCATTGCCGAGGACTCAATCGAACAACTGCTCAGCAACATCAAGTCTCGTACGCCAAACGTGAACCAAATCTGGGTCAAGATCACCGAGGGCAGCGACTGGATGGGCGAGTTCGACAGCAGCGCGCTGGCGATATCAGGCGCGAGCGCCATCGATACATGGGTAAGCGCCTGTCAAAGCGCTGGGCTCGAGTTTCATGCCTGGTGCGTGCCTCATGGCCTGGATGCGGATGCGGAAAGCGCGATTTTAGTTGAAGCCTGTGAGCGCCCCGGCGTCCATTCGCTGATACTGGATATAGAGCAGCCGCCGGGCTACTGGCAGGGGGGAGAAGCGGGTGTCCGTCCCTTCATGCTCGCGCTTCGACGCGGGCTGGGCACGAATTTTCATATTGGCATAAGCATTGATCCGCGTCAGCATAACAAAGCGGCGATTTTCCCCGACGCCTGGAGTCCCTTTGTCGATAGCGTACATCCACAAACGTATTGGTCGACCTTTCGCAGGTCGGTCGAAAACACGCTGAGCGATATGTATGCCGCCTGGGGCGGATACGGCAAACCGATAATCCCGGCGTTGCAGGGCAAGGCGCCCGTGCAGGAACAAACGGAGGCGCATACGCTTGCGACGCAACAGCACGGCGCCAAGGGATTGAGTTGGTGGCGCTACGGCGTGATTTCTCAGTGGACGGCGATCAATACGGCAATTGAACTGACGCAGTCCCCGGCGGAAGTAAGCCTCGAAAACGTTGAGAACTTCACGGATGAGGTCACGATTTTGCCCGCCGGACAGGGATTCCGCAGCGGCACTTATACGGGCCAGCCCGAATTTAATGTGCGGCAAAATACCTGGGGTTGGGATTACTTGCATACAACTACGGAAGTCCGTACGAGCAAAGTTTGGGCGGAGTGGCGCGACGATCTGCCACAGTCCGGGTTGTACGAGATTTCCGCTTTCATTCCCAGCCGATATTCAACGACGACGCGCGCGCGATACAAGGTGCACGGCATCGTCGGCACGGACACCGAAGTCGTTATTGACATCAACCAGCAGATCAACCGAAATACCTGGGTGCCCCTGGGCATTTTTGATCTCGATCGCCGCATGCCCAATGCCGGGCGCGTCTTCTTGAATGACGTGACGGGCGAGGAGGGCAAATCGATCGCTTTCGATGCCGTGCGATTTCGCCGAATTGTCTCAACACCGCCGGGTTATGCGCCGGCCCCGGACCCGGACAACCAACCCTCCTCGCCACCATCCAGCGGTGGCGACAGGCCTAGCGTTGTTAACGGCGTATACGTCGCCGATGGGTACGACTCGCCGATTGGCACCACCCAACAACGCAATGGCAGCGATGTCTGGCCCCGCGGTTGGCTGGATGCATCTCCCTTTGGCAAGCTGTATTTCATCGGTACGCCCAGCGAAGCATATCACACTGGCGCCGACTTGAATTTCGGTCGCCCGTATGAAGACCGCGGCATGTCGATTTATTCTTGCGCCAGCGGCGTCGTCACATTTGCGGCGCGACTAAGCATTTGGGGCAATCTGATCGTAATCAAGCACGATCCATTGCACCAACCTGGCGGGGCGGTGATATACAGCCGCTATGCACACGTACAGAATATGCGTGTGGTAGTGGGCCAGCGGGTTGCGCGTGGGGAACGGATCTGCGAGGTAGGCGACGCTTTCGGGCGCTTTGTGCCCCATTTACATTTTGATCTCAGTCCAACCACGATGTTCGAGACGCGGCCCGGGAATTGGCCCAAGCTCAACTACGACATGTTGATCAGTCACTACATAGATCCATTGCAATGGATCCGGAGGAATAGACCGTAGTTCTTGCATGTTTGCGGGAATCCGCCGCGGCTGAGGCGCGGCAAGCTCAGAACAGGCCCCAGTCGCTCGCCGCGCCCTCTTCCATCATGCTGGGGTCCCACATCTCCATTCCCATTTCGATGGTCGTTGGCAGGCCCAGGAAATCTTGCGCTGTGCGGCGCGTTTGCTCCAACAATTGCGGCGCATAAGGGCAAAATGGCGTGGTCATGATCATGTTGACATGCGCGCGATCCTCTTCGATGTCGACACCGCGGACAAGACCCAACTCGATGACGTTCATACCGATTTCCGGATCAATGACGGTTCGCAAGGCTTCGTAGAGTCCGGCTTCCTGTTCAACCTTTTCCTGCATAGTTTTGTTCCCCCACAAGTTGAGAAGGCAATTCCTCGAAAAACTGCCAAATTCGCTCAGATATCTTTAGCTGTGAACACATGGAAAACAAACCCGGTGTACGCTCCCTGCGCTCAACGAACCTAGCATAGTACAGCGTCCCCTGGTTGTCAATCAGGTCGATATCTGACAATACTGCATTGAATCTATAGTTGACCTGCTGCGAGTAGCGGAATTTCTCGTCCGCCGGTCAGTAAAGTACTGATCACATCCAGCGCAGATTCTATCGCATTGACATGCCGGGAGGGCACTGCTATACTGCGAACAAGTTCGAGTCGGTTATAGAGTAAATTTAACCGACATTAAACTACAGTGAGAGGAGATACGCCAGGAATGGTAGCGACGTTGGAAATACGCAACCTCCATGCGAGCGTGGACGCAGAAGATGAATTGATCTTGAATGGGGTCAACCTGACGATAAGGCAAGGCGAAGTTCACGCGCTTATGGGACCAAACGGCTCCGGCAAGAGTACGCTGGCCAACGTTTTGATGGGCAACCCCGCCTATGTTGTGCGCGAAGGACAAATACTGCTGGATGGCGAAGACCTGTTAGAGATGGAAGCCGACGAACGCAGCCGCGCTGGCTTGTTTCTGGCGTTTCAGTACCCGGTGGCGATTCCCGGTGTGACGCTGGGCAACTTCTTGCGCCATGCCATAAACGCGCGCTTGAAGGCGGAAGATCCGGAAAGCAAAGGCATCCCGATCCCGCAATTCGCGCGGATGATGCGCCAAAAGATGAGCGCCCTGGAGATAGATCAATCCTTTGCGGGCCGCTATCTCAATGAAGGATTCAGCGGCGGCGAAAAGAAACGCGCGGAGATTTTGCAGATGGCTGTGCTTGAACCCCGGATCGCCGTGCTTGACGAGACCGATTCCGGCCTGGATATTGACGCTCTGCGGATCGTCGCGGACGGGGTCGACTCGCTCACCGGTCCGGATATGGGCGCTCTGGTGATCACACATTATCAGCGCATTCTCAATCACATAAAGCCGGACTTCGTTCATGTCCTGTTTGATGGTCGTATCGTGGAAAGCGGGGGACCTGCGCTTGCGCACGAGCTGGAAGAAAAAGGCTACGAATGGGTGCGGGAAAAGCACAGTTTGCTGCACGCTGCCGAAGCGTAAATTTAGCCCAACGAGGTAAGCAATATGTCCGAAGTAATCAGAAGCGACAAGCAGCTCACTTTCGAGGAAGAGGCGCTGAAGGACGTCGGTTTAACGTACGCTGAGAAATACGGTTTCCATGACGAAGACGTTGAGTACTCCTTCAAGAGCCAGAAGGGCATCAATGAGGAGATTGTCCGTCAAATCAGCGCTATGAAAGATGAGCCTCAGTGGATGACCGACCTGCGCGTCGAGGCATATCATATCTTCATGGACAAGCCGACGCCGCAGTGGGGTGGGGAACTGAACAACATCGACTACGATGACATCTACTATTACGTGCGCGCTACGGACCAGACCGAGCAAGATTGGGATGAAGTGCCGCAGGAGATCAAAGAGACCTTTGACAGGCTAGGGATTCCCGAAGCCGAGCAAAAGTTCTTGCATGGCGTCTCCGCCCAGTATGACAGCGAATCGGTCTACCACAAGATCCAGGAAAACCTGGAAGAGCAGGGTGTTATTTTCCTCGATATGGATTCGGGATTGCGGGAATACCCTGATATCGTGAAAGAATATTTCACGACGGTGATCCCATCCAACGATAACAAGTTCGCCGCGTTGAATACGGCAGTATGGTCGGGCGGCAGCTTTATATATGTGCCGCCCGGCGTTCATGTGGAAATGCCCCTGCAGGCCTACTTTCGAATCAATACCCAGAACATGGGACAATTCGAGCGTACGCTGATCATCGTTGACGAGGGCGCTTATGTGCACTATGTCGAAGGATGCACGGCGCCAATCTATAGCTCGGACAGCTTACACAGCGCCGTAGTTGAGATCATCGTCAAGGAAGGCGGCCGCTGCCGCTATACGACGATCCAGAATTGGTCCAACAATGTTTACAATCTGGTCACCAAACGCGCTGTTGCCGAAAAGAACGCCACAATGGAGTGGGTCGACGGCAATCTCGGCAGTCGACTTACCATGAAGTACCCCGCGGTGATCCTGCGCGGTGACGGGGCGCATGGCGAAGTGCTGTCGATCGCCTTTGCCGGCGATGGACAACACCAGGACGCCGGCGCCAAGATCACCCACCTTGCGCCGAACACGACCAGCCAGATCATCAGCAAGTCAATTAGCAAGGATGGCGGACGCGCCAGCTATCGCGGATTGCTCAAAATCGCCGAAGCGGCTCGCAATAGCAAGAGCAACGTGGTCTGCGACGCCTTGCTGCTCGACGATTTCAGCAGGTCGGATACCTATCCCACCATCGAGATAGACGCCCGTGACGTGACCATGGGCCACGAGGCCTCAGTGAGCAAGGTCGGGGAAGATCAATTGTTCTATCTGATGAGCCGCGGAATGAGTGAAGACGAAGCCAATGCGATGATCGTGAATGGCTTCCTCGAGCCCTTGGTCAAGGAACTGCCAATGGAATACGCCTTGGAGCTGAACCGACTGATTCAAATCCAGTTGGAGGGTTCGATCGGCTAGTCATATCTAAGCGCGTCAAGTGCAATTCGCAATCAAATCCAGATTCCAAGTCACAGAAGGAGACTATTCGTGGCTGTTGTGAGACGACGGTCAACGCTCCCGCAAGCGCCGGTATATGCCAGAGCGGATGTCGAAGCGCTGAGCGAAAAACATGATGAACCCGGCTGGATGCGCGAACGGCGCATCAGAGCCTGGGAATTGTACGAAAGCACGCCAATGCCGCACAACGAAGAAGAATGGCGGCGCACAGATTATCGACACATCCGCTGGGACCAAGCTTCGACGCGGATCGTTGCCAACGGCGCCGGCGCAGAGCAAGTGCCTGCAAAGCATTTGGAGCCACTCACCGGAGACGAGCAGGGTGGCTTGCTGGTATTGGTCGACGGCAAAGTGGCGCGCCGCGAGCTCGCCGACGAGTTGCGTGATCAGGGCATCGTATTTACCGACCTGCGCACAGCGCTAAGTGACCATGAAGAGCTGGTGCGCAAGCACTTCATGACCGCGGCTGTCAAGGCGAACGAAGGCAAGTTTGCCGCGCTGCACGCCGCGCTTTGGGATCATGGCGCCTTCATCTTTGTTCCGCGCAATCGCCGGACGACGCTGCCGCTGCACGTCGTCTGCTACAATTCGATGTCCGGCGCGGCAATGGGTCACGTTTTGGTGGTTCTGGAAGAAAACGCACAAGCAACTGTGCAGGTCGAATATGCCTCCAGCCGTGGCGACGAGCATGCATCATACATTGGCGCCACCGAATTGATAGTCGGCGATGCCGCCAATCTGCGTTTCGTTTCCCTGCAAGACTGGAATCGCGAAACCTTTGAGTTCAGTCATCAGCGCGGTCTGGTAGGCCGCGACGCTCAGTTGGATTGGGTCAACGGCGTGATGGGCAGCCGGCTTACCAAGGCGTTTATTGAGGTGGACGCTGTCGGCACGGGCGCCAACGCGCGCGTGAGCGGCTTCTTTTTTGCCGATCACGGCCAATTCTTTGACCTTGATACCCAGCAGAATCACAATGCGCCGCTGACAAATACCAACCTCTTGTTCAAGGGCGCGGCGCGTGACAACGGCCGCACGCTTTGGCAGGGCATGATAAAATCTCTGCCGAAAATGCAGAAGATTGACGGCTACCAGGTCTGCCGCAACCTGATGCTGAGCGACCTAGCGCGAATGGATAGTATCCCAGGCCTGGAAATTGAGGCCGATGATGTCGCTTGTTCCCATGCCGCTACCTTTGGCACCTTGGAAGAAGAACCGATCTATTATTTGATGAGCCGGGGCATTACGCGGCCGCAGGCTCAACTCATGATCATCGAGGGCTTCTTCGACGAACTGCTGCAACGTATTCCCTTTGACCGGGTGCGGCAACGACTGATGGACGAAATCGAAGCGAAAATCATCGGTTGAGGGGCCAATATGGACTCCCGCTTACGCGGTTGTTCCCGTTCTTCAAAACTGTAAGACCTGTCTGTCGTAGCGCATCTAAATGATGCGCTTCTGTGTTCAGCGACCGATTTGGATGCGCGTCATTCATGGAAGACATGTATCGCGAGATCATTCTGGATCACGCCCGAAATCAGCGTCATTGGGGCTTGCTCGATCCAAATGACCTGGATCACGAAGAATCAAATCCACTCTGCGGCGACCGGCTGCGCCTGACACTTCGCCTCAATTCGGAGAACGTCATTATCGAAGTAGGCTGGGATGGCGAGGGTTGCGCCATTTGTCAGGCATCGGCATCAATGTTTGGCGAAGAGATTCTGGGCATGCGGCTTGACGAGGCGAGGGCGATCAACAAGCAAGATCTTCTGGATAACATAGGCTTGCCCTTGAGCATCAATCGTGTCAAATGCGCCTTGCTGCCGCTGAAGGTACTCGTGATAGGCGCCTTTGGTCAGCAAGGGAGCGAACGCTGGAAGTTGATCGAGACCGGAGACGGCAGCTAGTGGCCAGGTGGGTGGCGCTATGCCCGAGCGACGAACTGCAGGACGGTCAGCGCGAGGTGTTTGGCGTTGATGGCGTATGGATCGCGGTCTTTAACGTTGGCGGGAGAGTCTATGCGATAGAAGATCTGTGTACGCATGACGGCAATGTGCTAGCCTTTGATCGCAATGACCGACCCAGCCCGCTCGTTGGCCACGAAATCGAATGTCCGCGACACGGCGGACGCTTCGACATTCGCAATGGCAAGGCGACCAGGAGCCCGGCGGAAATTGATGTTCGCTGGTTCGAAACCCGTATAGAGGAAAATCTAGTTCAGGTTCAGGTCGATGCCTGAGGGCACATTGACATATGTCGGCTAAGTTCGCTTCGATTCAAGAGGCAATGGCATCGGGCGAAACTCTGGCCATGGCGCACCGCGGCGCCATGGCGTCGGCGCCCATGAATACCATGGCGGCCTTTGAACTGGCGATCGAGCAGGGCGCGGACGCTATCGAGCTTGATGTACAGCGTTCCAGCGACGGTCACGCCGTGATCGCGCACGATTTTTCGGTCGACGCCACTACCGACGGCAGCGGCCCCGTTGCCGAAAAATCCTTGGCAGAACTGCAGGAGTTGGACGCGGGCAGTTGGTTTTCCAGCGGTTTTTCCGGCGAACGGATACCTACATTGGATCAAGTTTTTGCGTCGCTGGGAGGCGGAACGCTGTTTAATGTCGAAATCAAGTCTGGACACCAAGGCTCGGGCAACATCGAAGAGCAAGTCGCGGCCTGCGTCCGACGTTATTCTATGGCTAACCGGGTTGTCATATCATCTTTCGATCCCTACGTTTTGCTTAACTTCCGATTGCTGATGCCAACGGTCATGACTGGATTCTTGTACGATCCGGCGCTGCCATCGAAATACTTTATTCCCCTAAAAAAACTGTCGCATGAGGCCAGGCATCCCCGGCACGATATGGTTGATGAAGTCTACATGCGCTGGGCGCGGCAAAACGACTATTATGTCAATACCTGGACCGTCAATGAACGGGAACGCGCCGTGGAACTCCAAAGACTCGGCGTGAACGCGATTATCTCGGACGATCCTGAGATGCTGGTCGACGCGCTCTCGTCATGAAGCGCGGCATCCGAATTCGTCTGTTTCAGTTCGCATTTCGCCTATTATATAATGAATTCGCCTTCACGTATGACACTGTCAGCCGACTGGTTTCATTGGGCCAATGGCGCAACTGGCAACGCTCTGTATTGCCGTACCTGGATGACATCGGTCCCGGCGTCATTCTGGAGCTTGCCCACGGTACCGGAGCGCTGCAGGTTGATTTGCTTCGCGCGAACTATTCTTCTGTGGCTTTTGACTTGTCCCCGAGCATGGGCCGTATCGCCCGCAGGCGTTTGTCACGAAAACGTCTCTCAACAGATTTCGTTCGCGGTGACGCTCTCTCGCTCCCGTTCGCAAACGGCTCGTTTTCTGCGGTTGTCTCGACTTTCCCCACCGCGTTCATACTAAATCCGGACTGCCTGGTGGAAATCTATCGCGTCCTGGAATTGCGGGGAAGAGCCATAATTGTCATGTCGGCCGGACTCGAGGGGCGGGGACCGCGGAGAGCTCTTATTCGCTGCTTGTATCGAATCACTGGACAGTCGACCGGCCCGGCTTCCAGCGCTGTTTTCCAGCGCGCTTTCGGGGGCCATGGACTGTCGGTCGAGCACATCAATGTCGAGTGCGAAGGCAGCATTATTCAGTTGGCAGTGCTTCGAAAAGCGATGCCGGAAGTCTCAAGTCGCGAATGCATCGGTCTGGCAATTGAAACCCAAGCATGATATATTGATCGGTATTGTCGCGGTGGATGTAGCTCAATGGCAGAGCGCCTGATTGTGGTTCAGGTGGTTGAGGGTTCGAGTCCCTTCATCCACCCACCTTCGCAACAAGCACCCGGTTGAAGTGAAAAGCAAATTACATACTGCAGTTGGGCGTGGGCGGGTTGACCGCCTGCGATCAGTTGTGACTGCGAAGAGGGCGGCTTAACCTGCGGGTCAAGCGACGCATGCCCGTCACTTGAGGAGCGTGGATTGGCGCCGCTGCCAGTGTCGCGGGATTCCCGGAAGTATGACCGCTGCCGGGGTATTCGGGCTGGTCACGAACCGGCGCATCTTCATCATCATCAAAGAACAGTGACAAGTCTCTGACTCTCTCGCTTGGAACGCCGTCAGCACGCTCCGTGAAAGACGGATCCACCCGGGACTCGCCTGGATCTGGCCCCGCTTCTCCGAGCTCGCTGGGCTTCGGCAGACCAAAAATCTCAAAGACACTTAGCATCGACGAGTCCACAGCGCCTTGCCGCGTGCGGACGGGTACAGGACGGTTGATTGCGATGGCTTCGACGGGCTCTTCCGGCACTTGCGGTTCTTCGATGATTTCTTCCCGAATATCGGGTTCAATGCTGACGACTTCGGCATCTATCGGTTCTGTTGCTGCCGCTATCTCCTTCTTCTGCAATTCCATGTCCAGCATGCCGTCGCCACCCAGTATAACAGGGTTGGGTTTGGTATCTCCGTCAGCTCCCCCGGTTTGCGGACTCGGCTCGTCGTCAAGCGCAAAAGCGATTGGCTGCAAGTCTTCGAACAAGCCATCATCGTCGTCTGCTTCAGACACCGTCTCAACAAAATTAGAGGGATGACGCGGTTCGTAACTGGATCGTTCTTCGGCGCCCGGCGCTTCGCGGACGGTTGCGCGCGCGGAGTGCGTCGAGATCCCGCCGGAGTCCTTCTGGACCAGATTGTGCAAGTTGCGCAGGCTGTCTTGAATCCGTCTGGTGGTGTTGCGCTTGAGACGCATCGCATTGCGCAAGCCACCTAGCATGCCGCCCGCTTCGTAGTTGAATGTCCATCGCACCAGGGTGCCGTCACTGACTTCCTGGAGGCGAATTCGGCCCTGATTGTTTCCATAACCGGCGCCGTCTACGATGGAATACTCGTATCCCAGAGTGTCATACCAGGCGGCCGCTTCAATGATAATATCGCTGCCCCTCGCGTAAGAATAGCGCCAGCGCGCGCCTTTGCCTTCGCGTTGTGTGGTGAGGAACGAGACTGCGGTTACGCCTGCTTGCCAGTCTCCGGATGAGGCGATGTCGCCGAGAAAACGCCATATGAAATCAGGCGATGCAGGAATCATGATCTCCAGATCGATAACGTGCATCTTTCGCGCCTTCAAGACGTGACTGTACCGTAGCTTTATGCTACACTAATCTTGGATTTTACCACTGGATGATTGAATAGCAACCACAATGCCCAACCCCGTGTTTGTGTTCGGGTTTGTACTTGCGACCATGTACGGTCTCGGTTTCCATGTCGTGATGGGTGGATCGGCTCGGCGCATGGTCTTGTTTGTCACCACAAGTTGGGTGGGTTTCCTGCTTGGTCAATACATTGGCGACTTCATGATGATTGACCTGTTTCGGATTGGCATCGTCCATCTGCTGCCTGCTACTGCCTGCGCCTTTCTGTTTCTGATATTCTCGCACCTGATTACGACCGAAACGCAGGGCAGGGTGACGCGGCGTTGAGCCATGGCGGAAAACGACAACGGCAGCTTATCGCCTCCGCCAGACGAAAGCGGCAATAGCTCTGGCAGAAGCATTTCCCTGATAGTCAAGTTGTCGGCCGCCATCCTCATACTCTTGATTTTGGCTTTGCTTGCGTTGGCGCTGGTTGCCGCGCTTACTGATGCGGAGACCTGGGCGCCGTTCGTTCAGATTTTCCGGGACGTTCTGATTATTATCGTGGTCGTAGAAGCGGTCTTGATCGTAACCGCTTTCGCAATATTGATCTTGCAGGCGGCCGGATTCATAATCATGCTGAAAACCGAAATCAAGCCGATCCTTGACAACGCCAGAGAAACTACCCGACTGACTAAAGCAACCGCCGAATTCGTCAGCCAGAACAGCGTTGATCCCCTGATACAGATAAAGAGCTTCATTTCGGGCTTGTTAGGCTTTCTGCGCGAGATAATTCGCATTCGCGCTCTCTTGCGGTCAGATTCCCCCGAGGAGCAAGATGACGAAGTCTCGTGACAGTATCGGGCTTGATCAAAACGTGACTTGCTTGGCAATTCTGCTGGGAATGATCTTGGGGGCGCTCTACGCGATCACGCATATCGGCAAGAGTGGCGCGGTGCGGCGAAAAGATGTCGCTCAGATTGGAGGCGGCAGCCTCGAACTGGAAATTGAAGCCAGCCTGCGCGATGCCAAAGCGAAGGCCAGACAGCGCCTGAACGAAGACAATCAGGTGGCTTCTATCTGATTGAAGGCCCACCCGAGAGCCTCCAAGACATCGCCCGCGATGACGCTGCGGCTGCTGCCGACTCTGTCGACGGCGATTGTTCCCGCGAGCGCGTGCGCGTAAGCTCCCAAGCCTGCCGAATCGAATGCAGCCGCTCCCTGAGCGCGCAAGCCGGCGATCACGCCCGCCAATACGTCGCCAGTGCCGGCGGTACCCAGGGCGTCAGTCTTGAACGGTATGACCGATACCATGCCGGTCGGATCTGCAATCAAGGTGTGGGCGCCTTTTAGCACGACTACCAGATTCCAGTCGGCCGCCGCGCCAGCCGCGAGCTCCCAGCGACTCGCGTTTACCTTGGCAGGAGATGATTTTCTCAATCGCGCCATCTCGCCGGCGTGAGGCGTGATAATGGTTTGCGCCGGTAGTTTCTTCCACCAATATGGAATCTCGCTTAGAATGTTGAGCGCATCGGCGTCTACAACTAGCGAAGGCAGGACCGTTGCGTCAAGCAGTTTTTCAACAAATGCCTTTGTGGAAGGATGTCTGCCAAGGCCGCATCCAAGAAGAAGAGCGTCATAGCCCCGTGAATGCTCAACTATCGGGTGGACAGCCGCTTCGTTGATAGCGCCATCGGTATCCGGCAACGCCAGGTATGTGGGTTCGCGCAAGCGGCCGGCAACGGTGCGCACCAGATCCCCGGTCGTGGCCACTGTTACCAGCCCCGTGCCCGCCCGATAGGCGGCTTCAGCAGAGAGGGCAAGCGCGCCGATGTAGTTTGGGGAGCCTGCGACCACCATCAATTTGCCGAAGCTGCCCTTGTGACCATCGAGAGGCCGCGGAGGCAGTATTGACCGCGCCTTATCCTTGACCATTACAGACTTGCTTATGGCATTCAAGGCCGGAAAGGACTCGGGAATGTCAAGCGGCGAAATGATGAGATCGCCTACATATCTTGCGGCGGGAAAGGTGAACAGCCCAGGCTTGGCGGCGATAAAGGTAATGGTTGCGTCGGCCAAGAGCGTATTAGTGTCCGCTTCCCCGGTATCGCAATCGACTCCGCTCGGGCAATCGAGGGCGAAGACAAAGGGTCGGACGCTTTTCTCATGCGCGTCGCTTGTCTGCGCGCCGGCTGCCCTGGACGACTTGGAACGGTTCATCATCAGATTGACGGCACGCAAAACTTTGGAGGCGACCCCGCGCAGCGGCAGACGTAGTCCGATACCGAAGATGGCGTCGACTATCACGTCGGCGCTAGTGACCAGGCTCTTGAGCAAACGGAGGTCATGGTCGTCGGACGCGTTGGCGACAAAAAGTCCCGCTTCCAGAGCCCGGCGGAAAACGTCATCGTTTTCAGGTCGCGGCTGTAGCAGGTAAATGCGAATCTGAGCCGGTGAATGCCGCGCCATGTCAACCGCCATGACCAATCCATCGCCGCCGTTGTTGCCCTTGCCGATCAGAAAGGTGACCCGGGTTCCGTCGTCGATGTCGACTCGCCGCCGCAACTGCCTGCCTGCTGCTCCGCCGGCCTTCAGCATCATCTGGTCATAGCTGAACAGCGTGGCGTCGACCGAGGATTCAATCTGGCGCATTTTTTCGACTGAAACTACCTTCATGCGCGGTCACCGCCCATCCGGCAATAGTTGGAGATTCGACGCTTGGACCTGTCTACCGCATTGAAGCAATCATGACAATTGAGCCGCTCGGCGGCAGCGAATAGGTCTGCCGCGCTCGCACAGAATCGTAAGGTGTCTCGTCGTATAAGCGACGCGGTTTACGTAAACAGAAGCGATGTCGCTTTCTAGTAGTCGCGTTTGATGACAAGATTGGCTAGATTGACCAATTCATTTTTGTAGTGCGAATTGGGAATGACTGAAAGCTGGATAATGGCGCCCTGCACAAGCAATTCAGCTTGTTCGCGCGCCTTGGCAATGGTGTTGCCTTCCAACAACCGACGCTTGATGCGATCCATCGGATCTTCAATGACATGGCTGCCGTTGCCCGAACTTTTTCCGGCATCATTCAAAGCGACTGCGACGCCCCGTCCCTGTTCGAGATCAATACCGGTAGATTTGCCAAGCGTGGATTCGTCGGCGACGAGGTCCAATATGTCATCCACTATTTGAAAGGCCATGCCCAGGTTGAAGCCGAAGTTGGACAGCGCGGCAACTGCGTCGCTGCTGCCGTTTGCCAGCTTGGCGCCGATAGTTCCCGCTGCGCGGAAGAGCGCTGCGGTCTTGAGAGCGATAATGCGCATGTAGATGTCGCGGGTGAAAATGTCGTCTTTTACGGCGCTTGCCTGGAGGGTTTCTCCTTCAACAAGGGCGGTCGCTGCCCGGGCCAGCTCAACATTAAGATCCTGATATGGCGCCATCAATTCGTAGACGGCGGTGAACAGAAAGTCGCCGGTCAACAGCGCGAACGTGCGCCCCCAAATGGAATTCACCGACGGTCGTCCACGCCGCACGATTCCGTGATCGTTTATGTCATCGTGCACCACGCTTGCCGTGTGCATAAGCTCGACAGCGGCAGCGGGCTTGGCCACGAGCTCCAGGTCGTTGCCGCCCAATGCAAGATAGGATAGTAGCAAGAGGCGCGGGCGAATCCGTTTGCCTCCAGCGCTCAGAATATGTCGGCTGGCGTCTCTTAAGACCTCTACTTCGCTGCTCGTCGCCTGATGCATGGCTTCTTCGACCGATGTCAGTCCCGCATCGACAAACTCGCCAAGGCTTGCTTGATCCATCGCCCAAGCTGTCATGTCAGACTCCAAGTAACCAATTGTGAATTTCAGTACTATCTAAATGTATTGTACAAAAAGAACGGAATCAGTCAAGCAATTTGCCTGGCATCAGCGCTTGATATGGCGAGTTTGCCTGCTTTTGATGGCTTTTGCAACGAATTGATTGAAATTATCGTTGCAAACATTCGCGGGAACGAGCGGGTTAGACCGGATCCACGCACTTGCCAAGCGTCTGGCACAGCTGTGAAATATGCAGCCGATCGTGCTGCGCCGTGAAATACGCCATTTCCAGCAAATTGGTTAACCCGAAAATACTATGCCGGGCTGGTCGCAGCCAGTCCTCTGGCGCCGTCTCCACGATCAGTTCGAGAGTGGACAGTCGCTTCTCTCTGAAGTCCTCGGCTACATCCCGGGGGCGATCACTACAGGTTGGCATGTCAGGTCCCGGCGGGGGAAGCGCGCGAATAAAGGGATTCTCGACGTTCAAGATCTTTTGCAACCGCTTTTGGTGAACTGAGGTTTCCGTTTCCGCCAAATGGCAAAGTATTTGTACGATGGACCATTCATATGGATCCGGCTTTTGATGCCACTGGTGTTCTTTCACTTCGCTCAATAGGCCAAAAAGGGCTCCTAGATTGCCCAAAAACTGCGGCTTTAACATCGATTCCCGCAGCGGGCGTCCACTATAGCGATGCTGCCACCCAGCAATTTGAACATGTTCAAGCAGAGCTCCTAGCGCGGGCCCGTTTTCAAGCAGCCAGGTGTGAAGTCCAACCGTTTCGGCAGGCAGAAAATCGTTCTGCCGGTTGTCGCATACCAGTAGGGCTTCGTCGGGCTCGATGCCGATGCGAGCGATCAGTTCGGCGTAAAACGCTGGATCAGCCTTGGCGAAGTGCATATACTCGCTGGCGCAAAGAAAAGCGAACGAAGCGATGAAATCGCCGAGACCAGCCCATTGCAGCCGTTGAACGATAGCGGCTTCCCGATAGATAGGATTGGCGACGATGGCGACTGCCAGTCCTTGGTCAAGCAGGGTTTCCACTAGTTGCCGGGCATCTGGCGCAGCGCTGGCATCACCGCGCGTTTGCTCGAATGAGGACTGATATAGCGGCTGAATGTCACTGACCGAGGCATTCACGTCCGCGGCGATGCTCGATGTCATGACCTCGTCGTTCGAGGACACTATGTCGCGCCGGCCATTCAGCTTCTGAATTGCCCTGTGGATGATGCCGTCCGCGCTTTTGGCGCCTGTTTGTTCCTCCAGGCGCTGAGCGAAGGCGCGACGGTAGGCCGCGGCGAACTGATGGCCCGAGTGGTCTGGAACGCTACTGTCGAGGTCAAGCAGTACTGCCTTAATCATCGCCGTTTTCCAGCGCTTTGCGGAAAATGTCCAAGCCTGGATGATCGTCCGGGCAACCTACATAGGGATCGACTTTTTCTCCGTTCTTCAAGCAGATTGCTTCGACTTCTATGCGCCGCGTTAATCCCAGCAATCCTGATCGAATCGTAAGCGTCAGTTGTGTGTCGCGGCTAGCGTTCGCCAAAAGGATATCCGGGACCGCGCACTTGGCGCAATCTTTTGGATGCCATTCGAGCGAGCCCGGGTTCTGTTTTGCCAGGCGGCACTCCTCTACATCGCGTGTGTGTCGATTGTAATCGGCATAATAATGCGGACATTCGCGCCCGGCCGGGGTAATCATAGGCATCCCTCAAATACGGCTAAGCCATTGCCTCGCAGTCTGCGGCAAGTTATCCAGGGAGCCATATCTCATTGTGCATTCTGGCAGCGATTCAAGAAAGCTGGCCCCATATTTCTTGCTGATGACCCGTTTGTCAAATATGGCAACGATGCCGCGATCACTACTGCTGCGGATCAAACGCCCGAACCCTTGCCGAAAACGGAGTATAGCGTCCGGTACGGCATATTGCGGAAAGGCGTTTTCGTATGCCTCCGAGCGCGCCGAGAAGATCGGATCGGTCGGTACGGCGAATGGCAGCCGCGCAATGACGACTGCGCTTAGATCTTCGCCTGGTATATCGATACCTTCCCAAAAACTTCTCGTACCCATAAGCACGGCGCGTTTTGCCGACTTGAAGCTTTGTAAGAGCGCGTCGCGACTCGTGCCGAAACTCTGATCGTAGACGACGATGTCACCCAGTTTTAGCCTGGGCGTGATCGCCCTCGATGTCTCGCGCAATTGCGCGTAACTGGTAAATAGCACCAGAACGCGACCTTCCAATTCTGCGGCGAGCTCAACGATGCCGCGTTCTACCATTTTTTGATAGGCGCTGCGCTGGCTCGGTTCCGGTATGTCATCCGGAACGTACACGAGTGTCGATCGCATGTAATCAAATGGCGACCCTAAGGCCACCGTCTCGTAATGATCCGCATATAGACGCTCCTTAATGTGATCGAAATTGCCCTGTGTCCTTAAGGTAGCGCCCGTCAGGATGATGCTCTCTTTCCGCTGATTCAGGAACTCTTCCATCAAGGGTCCTACATGCAGTGGAGAAATGTGGATACGCAACCTTTCCGCTTTGTCGCCGGGCGTGACGGAATACACCATGTTGCTATCTGGGTCGAAGGTGAAGTGTTCGAGTTGATCGTGCAAGGCATTCAAAAAATGCAGGTGCGAACGAATTTCACCTCGGTAGTCATCAAAATCAGGGATCCGGTATTGTTCGTAACGCGGCAAGGCGCGCGCCAAATGACCCAAGGCGTCGGCAACCGCCAGAAAGTATTCGGCGAGTTGCTTCCAGGCGGTTTGCGCGTTCGCGAAACTTCCGGAATCGCGATGCGAGTTCAGCAGGCGCATTTGATAACGGCCGCCACGGTCGTGACTGACGGCAAAATCATACAATGCGCGAAAGTACTTGCGCACCTTGGCATTCATGATACCCAGCGTGTCCACCGTATTTTCGACAAAGCGATCAAGCCTGGCGAGGTCTGGCGCCGGGACGGTGGTTCTTGCAGCGGACAGCAATTCTCTCAATGTGCTGCTTCTTCCGGCGCCGATTTCCCGCAGTAGTGCAAGTATTAGTTTTTCGTCTATTCGTCGGCTGAGTCCGTCTGTGATCGCGTCTTCAAGATGATGCGCCTCGTCAACAATCAGGTTCAAGTATTCAGGCAGTACGCGATTTTCGATATTGGCGTCCGCAATCAGAAGAGCGTGATTCGTAATCAAAATATGAGCTGTTTCCGCACGGCGGCGCGCTCTATAGTACGGGCAGACGCCGTTCATTTCCGAAGCGCATCGAAACGTCGTGCAATCTTCGTCTTGGGCGCTCAGGCGCGTCCAGGTATTCCACTCGCCGGCTCTCAGGCTCAAGTCCCCGCGATCCCCGCTGCAACCATTCTGCATCCAGACGAGGACCTTGGCCAGCGTACGCAATTCTTCCAGGTTCGCTGGCTTGCGCCGGCGCAATGTATCAAGTCGGCGCGGACAGAGATAGTTGCCGCGTCCTTTCATAATGGACGCCTGCAATTCGCGATTGACTATATCGTGAACAATCGGCATATCTTTCTTTAACAACTGCTCCTGCAAATTGATCGTATGGGTCGAGACCACGACGCGTTGATCGTTGCGCGTTGCCCAATGCGCCGCCGGAATCAAATATGCCAGCGACTTGCCGGTGCCCGTGCCGGCTTCGATCAATACTTGTTCGCCTTCGTTCAGAGCAGTTGCGACTTGACAGGCCATTTGCGCCTGCGGCTCGCGCGGTTCGTAGCCGGACAGGCGCTGTCCAAGATCGCCGCTTGTCTCAAACATGTTTCGGACTTGGTCAACATCTACTTTGCTGTGGGAGGCCTGGGAGGGTTTCAGCGGCTTTCCGGGTGGCTCTTCCGTGAAGAAAGGCGAGTTTATTCGCCCGTCCATTCCTGACTGGAGCGATTCCGAAAGCGCCGCTTGGAACAAGGGCAAGAGATCCCATGGCGTTACGCCGGCTGCGCTGGCGATTTCGGCCAATATCTTGGCAGGCAGCCGCAGCAGCCTCTGCCACAAGGTCCAGTATAGTTGCCCGGTGGCGATGGCGTCGTCCAGGGCGCGATGGGCGTTCTTAAGTTGGATTCCGGCAGCCGTAGCCAGGCTGCCAAGATTATAGCGCGGGGCGGAGGGCAACACGATTGAAGCCAACTCGTAAGTATCAATGACAGCGTTATCCGCAAGCAAGCCGTGTTTGTGCATGAAAGAAACATCAAAGCCGGCGTTGTGAGCGATGACTGGCGCGCTCCCAAACTGGGCTTGGAGCTCGTCCAGGATATCCTCGATTGGCGGCGCGTGCTGGACGTCTTCCGTGTGAATACCTGTCAAATGGGTGATTTCTACTGGAATGGGTCCTGAAGGCTTGACAAAAGTCTGATAACTATCGATGAGTTCCCCGCCATCGAATCTGGCTATGCCAATCTCGATTATTTCACATGTGGCGACGTCAAGGCCTGTCGTCTCCAGATCAAAGGCGATCAATTCGCCATGCATGCAAGTCTCCCATCCAATGCCATTCTGACGCCGTTAGAGTATAGCACGGGTACGAACGGGCGTAATTGTCCAGCGCCTGCCATCCGGCGGATGCCAGTCTCTACCTACGGGGTATCTGTCCAGAATTGGCCGCAACACTTATTCGGATGAGTCTTCTGTTGCTTCGTCACCGTCCGCTTGTTGCACGGATTCCTCAGTTGGAGGCGCTTTGGATGCCGCCTGCCTGAAGAGAGTCTCCAGTTGTCTGCGCCGGGCGGGCAGATCGGCTCGTTCGATGCCAAAGAATTCTTCGAATTCGAGGAGTTGCCAGTTATCGTCGGAGAATAAGCTCCAAAGCAGGGACTGAACATTAATGTCGGTCAATGCCATTTCGTTTGCCAACAGGCCGGCTGGACGCGACAGCGGGTACGTGCCGTTCACTATCGTTTCGGCGCCGGGCGATACGCAGCCGGATCCGGCATCTACACTGACAAGACGCACATTTGATTGTTGCTTATCCAGCACTTCCCGGTAATCCGGCCAGGCCATATAGGTAAGCGAGCCTTCCACGTTTCCTACAGCGGCCGCCCGGTATAAGTGATCGAAATCCTGTTCAGTATCGCGCCTGATAGGTGGCGCTGTTTCGTGGGTGCCCTGTAGCAGGATGTCCGCATAGCGATCGACCGACGTCAAGCCGAATAGCGTTATTGTTTGTTCCGGCAAAGAGGCGTCGATGTCGTTCCAGGCTGTGATCGTGTCTGTTGACGATGCATTCCAAATCGAATCAATTTGCTCCAACGTCAAGCACGTGGTGTGCCGATCGGCCTCATTACCCAGCAATACCGTTGTGTGATTGCCGATATCGATGGAAACTGTGTCGACATCGCTCTCGTCGCAGGTGGTCATATCGAGCGAATGCGTCGGAGAGTCGACGATCGCTAAATCAACTTCACCGGCGCAAAGGCTTGCGACCCCGGCTGACTGCCCAACTGCATTGATGCTGACCCGAAGTTGAGCGCCATCTCCAGACAAGCGTGATGAGACGCGATCCAGCAACTGATAGGCGTTAGCGGAACCGCTGATGTTGACGTCGCCGGTGAGCACTTCAGGAATCTCGAATGCTGTCTCCCCACCGCCAACAGCAATCGTCGCATCGGGATTACTTAACATTCGCGCGTTTACGTCATAAGTATCCGGTGTAGCCGGGGTAAATCCAAACGCCTCGAAAGTGTCCGCTGATGCCGGACTAATCAACATTTGCACGAAGTCTTTGAGCAGCTTCTTGTCCGACATGCGCGCTCTATTCACGTACAAAAAGTAGGATTGCGCGAATGGATAAAGGCCGGACTCGAGATTCTCTGCGGATGGGCTGACACAATTAGAATCGTCGGCACTCCTGGTCTCGATCACTTTGATCAGCTCGTCGCTTGCCAAAGCAGGCATAAAGGGCAGAATCGCGAGCGCGCCTTCGGTTTCGCCGAGTCTTGCGACCGCGTCATCGACCGCGTCATACGATTCGACATCATTGCGAAGTTGATCACCCACGATATTGCTGTCAGCAATGGCGTACTCAAGCGAATTCGCAGGTGGCACAAAAATCACGACAGGAAGCGTATCTGCGTCCGGCGCGTAGTCCGCCCAATCGGAAGCTTGATTGCTGGAGGAGGGTTTCAGAAGAGAATCCAGTTCGCTGCTGGAAATACAGGAAAGCGGCGCCGCGTGATGCGCGGCGAAGGCAATGATTTTGTGCGCAATAAGGAATTCGCTGTGAGCAACTTCATTCGCCCCGCAGATCAGGTCTTCGGCAGCGCTGATCGCTCGCGAAGCCACAACGACATCAATATCTCCGTTACAAAATACATCGATACCACGGGACGTGCCCTTCGCAGAAATACTGAGGGACTCTATGGCTGCGGCTTCGCCCAAGGAAACCAGGACTTCGCTCATGATCCTCGAGCCGACAATCGAAATGCCATTGTCATCTTGAGCGATGGAGATATAGGCCGACCACAAGAGCGTGAGCAGGCAGAGCAAAGCGAGGCAATTACGAAAATGTCTCATCGAGCGAGAACTCCTGGCGCGTACCGTAAGTTGTCCGAAGGATTGTACAATTAGGTCTGCGATTGTAAAGTCATAGTTTGTGAAGCTGTTGACGCCGGTAACGAGACGGGCCGGCTCGGGCGGCGACGTCGAGAAAATGTCTCATAAAATGATGAACTGCAGTACAAAGGTCAAATTATCTTGAGCGCTAAAATCCAGAGTGTTTACGAAATGCTCGGCGGGGAAGAGCCGATCCGCAAGATGGTGGACGTCTTTTACGCCAAAGTCTATCAAGATCCCGTTCTGCGGCCCATGTTCCCCGACGACATGGAGGAGAGCAAGCGCCGGCAACGCTTGTTTCTGATTCAGTTCTTTGGCGGTCCCAGCCGGTATTCGGAGGAACGCGGGCACCCGCGGCTTCGTATGCGTCACTTCCCCTTTGCGATCGATCGCCGCGCGCGGGATCACTGGTTGCAGCACATGTTGGAAGCGATTGATGAAGCCGGGATCGACGGCTTGGCGCGAGAGCAGATGCGCGAATACTTCGATCGCGCCTCAGCTTTTCTGATCAACCGTCACGACGATATTCAACTTGCGGAATAGGTAAGCATTATTCGGCTTTCAAAATGTATTTCGCGAACGCTTCGGCCGTCCAGGGCAGAGCCGGTTCAAAAAAATGTTCGTGCATGGCAGCAGCGAATACTCTGATCTCATATTGGGCGTCGCGCGCCATGCGCAGGCGCAAGAAGTGCATGAGATTGTGCGCGTCGATCTTGGCAACCCAAGTGTAATACACGCTGAAGCCGGGCAGGAAGAGACGAGCCATTTCCTTGGACACGCCCTTGCCAAGCGCTTCGGTATACAGCCGGTATCCCTCGTCATAGTGTTCGAGAAGTTTGCCTGTCAGGTCGTCGCTTTCTGCCTCGTCGAGAACGCCTTCGCTGGCTTGCTTATTGTCTTTGCTCTGTTTGCGCCAGACATCGGGCACATAGAAGTCGCTCTCCTGGAAGGGCGTATAGCGCCCCGATTGCGCATTCATGTTCCAGGTGCGATGACGGACCCATTGCCACCACGTCACCAGCGGAGCTCGTACGCGAAACTTGAATTCAACCATTTCAAAGGGCGACGTATGGCGGTTTCGCAGCAGGAAAAACAACAGTTTCTTGTCGCGATCGGGTCCCTTGCTTTCGCCCAGGAAGCTAACGCGCGCGGCATTGACGATGGCTAGATCGCCGGAGACATCAGAATCGGGATGCGGCATCATGTCGACAAGTTCTATCCACCCCTTGTCGAGTACGTCGACGCGCTTTCCTATCAAGGATTGGGACATCTGTCATTCCGGGCCTATTGCGACTTATCAAAACAAGAAATGAGCGCTTTGCACTGGAGCAAACTCAAACACCCAGGTATTGCAGCGCCAGAAATACTCGCGACTCCTCGTCTTCCGGGGCGTCAAGCGGCAGCGCCTGGACCGCGGTTTGGGCTTCAATCACACTGTATCCGAGGGCTGTCAAGGCATCAATCACATCGGCGTTGATCGTACTGGCGTCGTCGAAAGGAGCACTGTCCAGGACTGTAGCCAATTTGTCGCGCAATTCCAATACGATCTTCTCTGCGGTCTTCATTCCAATACCCGGCACCCGACTGAGTATCTCGGGCCGATCGTTTGTCACCGCGCCACGCACGTTGTCAACACTGAGCGAACTGAGAATTGTAATCGCCAGCTTGGGACCAATGCCGCTGATCTTTATGAAGCTATCAAAAAGGTCGCGCTCGGCCTCGCTGGCGAAACCATACAAGGTTAATGAATCTTCGCGGACCACAAGCCGTGTATGGAGAAAGACTTGGTCTCCGGTTACTTTCTCCAGCGTACTGAAGGGCGCCAGCACTTCAAGTCCGATGCCGGCTACCAAGACAACAATTCGATCCGAGTCCTTGAAGCCAACGCGTCCTTCCAGGGTGGCGATCATCGTAAAGTCGCTCGGGGCCAGCGAATTTTTCTGTTACGCTCACACAAATCCAAGAATCCTTCCACTAGCCCGGCAACACGGTCTATTAGCTAGCGACACCTCAAAGAGGGTGAACTGTATTTAAGCGATAGCTATGAATGTCCGTTATCGCGACAGCTAGCGCATCCGCCGCATCGTCCGGCTTCGGCGCCGTGTCGAGGTTGAGCAGCAGGCGAACCATTTCCCCCATTTGCGATTTGTCCGCGCCGCCATATCCCGTTACCGCTTGCTTAACCAGATTCGGCTTGTATTCGGCCACCGGGATGCTGGCGCTTTGCAGGGTCAAGAGAACCACGCCGCGCGCTTGCGCCACTGTCATTGCGGTCGTCACATTCCTGGAGAAGAATAATTCTTCGACTCCGGCGCGATCCGGCTCAAATGCGGTGATCAGCCGCCCCAGTTCCTGATTAATGTTGAACAGTCGTTCGGGCATGGCTGTGCTGGCTCGCGTTCGGATAACCCCGAAATGCACCGCTTCCAGTGAGCTGTCTGGACGCTCGCGAACGAATCCGTATCCCAGGCTCGCCGTTCCAGGGTCTATACCAAGCGATATCATCCTAGGACTCGAAGGCCGCCAAAACATCGTCGGTGATATTGAGGTTTGAAGCTACCGACTGGACATCGTCCGACTCCTCCAATTGTTCCATCAGACGCATGTTTTGCAGCGCCTTGCCGCGCGATACATCCATCTCGTTCTGCGGGAACCAGCGCAACTCGCTGTCTTCAAATTCAAAACCGGCGGCGCCAAGGGCTTGTTCAACGGCGCCAAACTCGTCGCGCGGCGTATAGACAGCGATGATTCCGTCTTCTTCAACCACGTCATCGGCGCCCGCATCCGCCGCCTGCATGAATACGTCGTCGAAATCCGCTGAACTTCTGATTGTCAAATAACCCTTCTGATCGAATTGCCACATGACAGCGCCGGAGGTAGCCAAGCTGCCTTCATGCTTGCTGAATGCATGCTTGATTTCCGCCAAAGCGCGGTTCTTATTGTCAGTCATTATCTCGACAATATAGGCGACGCCTTCCGGCCCATAGCCTTCGTATACGATTTCGACGAGCTCGCCCCCGGCGATTTCACCGGTCCCTTTCTTGATAGCGCGCTCAATGTTGTCTTTGGGCATATTTGCAGCGCGCGCCTTGCTTACTGCCAATTTAAGCCTCGGGTTCGTTCCTTCGTCCCCGCCCCCTTCGCGGGCCGCTACCATAATCTCTCGCCCCAGACGAGTGAAAATCTTGGCGCGTTTGGCGTCTTCGGCTCCCTTTTTGCGTTTTATGGTGGACCACTTGCTGTGACCGGACATTCCCCGATTTCCCCGATGAGTCCTTTTCTATTTCGCAATTATACATGAAATTCTCTGCGACAATACAGTGTGCGGATGTTATAATTATCTTGTTGCCGCAGCGCGATTTTCGTTGTATTGAGGTAGACATTTGACTGAAGCAGAACAAGCGTCGGTGACGCAGGTTCCCGAAGGTTCGCTTGAAAACCCGTCCGGCCAGGTATACCGCTCCGCAATTTCGCCCGGACGCATGGCCTGGCTGGTTCTCTTGCTCGCATTTGGGATGTTTTGTGTTCTTACCATAACGACCGCCTTGGCAATCTACCTGTACTTGTTTCAGTCTACAGAAACGATACCGGCCGTTTTGCAGGTCTCGCAAGGCACAGTAGGCGTCACCGGTTCGGACTTCGTTGAAACCGTACAACGCGAACGTCAAGACCTTACAAATACGCAGACCAGCATCAGCACAGATTCCTTGTCACAAGCGACAGTTCAGTTCCGCGACGTGCCGGCATTTGAAGGAGCCGCGTCGAGGTTACTGGCGGCAGTGGCTTTGCAGAGCAACACCTTCATCACCTTTGAACGCGCTTCCCGACCACGCTTTGACTGGAGCCTGAATCAGCACAGTATCAGCTTCTCCAATTTGAAGGGCAAGCTAGATGTTTTTGTCACCGGCGCAAAAAACAAACCATTCTTGCTGAGCGTGGGGACCGCGGGTGGCCTGTCAGTTCAGTTTCTTGACGATGGCCGCTATCGCGTTTCGGCAACGGACGATGAAGTGCGTATTCTCAACGTCATGGGCCGGGCGTCCGCCTATTTCGCCGACGATATGTCAAGCCTGAGAACTGTACCGGCGGGGCAAGAGTTGGTTGTAAGGCTCGGCAATCGAACGATTGAACCGCGCGCGACGATCCGCAACGTGTTGGCCAGTTCATTGTTCAGCATACAATACGCTGATCAAGGTCCACCCCGGGATGAATTGATCTTGCCAGCAAACTGGGGATGCCTGGTGGAGCAAGATAGCGACCCGCGCGGTATGTTCTCACTTGAGGTGTTCGACGGCAGATTCGGTTTGCGCTTGCGCAGGCTAGACAATGCCACATCGCATGGCGAGGTTCGGTGTACGCAACCCTTTGGCGAAGACGGCATAGATGTCAGCGACTACGATTCGATCAAGGTCATCGTAACATTTTACGTGAGTTCTCAGTCCTTGAGCCAATGCGGCATTCTTGGCAGCGAATGCCCGCTTATGCTGCGACTAAGATATGAGGATCGATTGGCGGTAGGCCGTACTTGGATCCGTGGATTCTACTTTGACAAGGAAGTCATCGCCGACTACCCAACGCTGTGCAGCACTTGCATTCAGGAACACGAGATCATAAATAAACAGGCCTGGTACACCTTTGAGTCAGAGAACCTGTTAAGCGTGATAGGCGCCAACGATCATCCCGAAAGTCTGTCATGGATCGCGCTTGAAGCCTCGGGACATCAGTTCGATACCATCGTTAGCGAGATTCTACTCCTGGTCGACAAATCGAACGGCAACGGGGCCGAAGCCGAAGGCGGAAGCTAGTCTCCGGTTCATGTATAGATTGCAAAACAGTTGGCGGCTGCGTCTTTCCAACATCAGTTGCCTTCGCCCAAACGAGAATCTTCAGCTCATATCGCTTGTAGTCCCAGCTAAATGAATTGCACGCATATTAGGGCGCTGATATACTAGTTGTCCAAGCCTACTGCAATCGGCGCTACCAAGGCGAGCGCGCCTACGCATGCCGCTCAACGTGCTGGTATGGTTTCTGTGAGATACAGCTTCTCGGAAAAAAACTAGATGCCCGAAGGCTTCGACGACATCCTTCTAATCGTTGTAGTATTTGCCGCCGTCTTTATGGCATCGGTTTGGCTCTCCCTGGTAATGTGGGCCTACCGCGACATGCGTCAGCGCTCCCGCGATCCCCTGGCGCAAGCGCTGGTCGCCTTGTTGGTGCTTTTGCTAAATGTACCCGGTATATTTGTTTACATTTTACTCCGACCAAGAGAGACGCTTTCAGAAGTGTACGAACGGTCCTTGGAAGAAGAAGCGTTGCTGCAGGAGATTGAAGAGAAGCCCAACTGTCCGAATTGCTCGCAACGCGTACAACACGACTGGCAGGCTTGTCCTAACTGCCACGCCCGGCTGAAAAAAGCCTGTGTGGAGTGTGGCTACCTCTTGGACTTGGCCTGGAACATTTGCCCGCGATGTACCACGAGCCAGGTGAGCTACACCTCGGATGGCACAATTGCGACGAGCTCCCGGCATGTACAGCCGTCGGAGCCCCCGCCAATCGACGCCAAGTGGGTCGCATCGTAGACCTTACCACGGTTGCGGCAGTCCCGATTCAGATTTCACCTTCTTGTCCTACGGTATGAATCTTGATGAGATTGGTCTGTCCATCAATGCCAAACGGCACGCCGGCAATAATTACAAGGCGATCGCCACGGGCGACGAGTGCCCGGTCGTGCGCCGCTCGAATGATGATGCTGATCATCTCGTCGATGGAAGCGAATTCGGGCACAAGCAGGGGAATGACGCCCCAGACCAGCGCCATGCGTCTTTGTGTGGTGGGGCTAGGGGTCATGCACAAGATCGGCGTGCGCGGCCGCTCTTTGGCGACGCGCCGCGTGGTATAACCGGACAAGCTGGTTGTGACAATCGCAGTTGGATTGATAAATCGCGATATGTCAAATGTCGCCCGGCAAATGGCATCGGAAATGAACTCGCGTGACTTGGCGCCGTTAGCGCTGATCGTCGCGGGCGGGTTGGCCCTTTCCGCCAGATTTTTCAAGTGTTCCTCGGCAATCAAGGCGATTTTGGTCATCACTTCGACAGCCCGAACGGGATAGTTTCCGCTGGCGCTTTCCGCACTCAACATGATGGCATCAGTACCATCAATAATAGCGTTGTAGACGTCGCTGGCTTCGGCTCTGGTCGGTCGCGGGTTCTCGGTCATGGACTCCAGCATTTGCGTGGCCGTGATCACGGGCTTGGCAACGTCATTGCACAAATTGATAATCCGCTTCTGATGGAAGGGTACCTCTTCCGCCGGGGTTTCGATGCCAAGATCACCGCGCGCGACCATGATCCCCTGGCAAACAGCAATGATCTCTTCAATGTTTTCCAGCGCTTCTCCCATTTCGATCTTGGCGATTATGGCCGCTTCGTCCCCCATATCTTTCATCAAGTTCTGCATCTCTCGAATGTCATTTGCCGAGCGTACAAATGACATCGCCAAATAATCACAGTTCTTGGCCAGGGCGAACTTCACGTCTTCGCGGTCTTTATCCGTGATTGCCGACAGAGTCAACTGCGCATTGGGCGCCGATACGCCCTTGCGAGATTTCAGCGGGCCGCCGACTACGACCTCGCACATCAGTTCGCGAGACGAAGCGTGCTTCACCTTGAACTGCAAGTTACCGTCGTCAAGCAGCAAGTTAGTGCCGGTAGTTATGTCTTTCAGAAACTCGGGATGGGGCAGGGACACCACACCATTGTTTCCCACAACCTCATCCAGGGTTAGGGTGATGGCGTCCCCGGGGCTGAGCATGGTCGGCTCTTGCGCCAGCTCGCCAATGCGAATCTTGGGACCTTGAATATCGCAGAGGATGGCAACGACAGTATCCTCTTCTTCGGCGATTCGTCGGACCGTATCAATAACGATTCCGTGCGTTCCATGATCGCCGTGGGAAAAATTGATCCGCGCCACATTCATGCCCGCTCTTATCATGGCGCGCAGCGTCCTGGCGTCGTGCGAAGCGGGACCGATCGTCGCTACAATCTTGGTATGCTTGCCATGTAGAGTCAGTCGCACTCTGCAAACCTTTCGCGGATTGACATTATTGTACATCCAGATTGAGGTTAGAAAATGCGCTCGATCCGGCGTAGCGCGCCGCGCCCCCCAATTGTTCCTCGATCCGCAACAGTTGATTATATTTCGCGATGCGGTCGGTGCGAGCGGGCGCCCCGGTCTTGATTTGTCCGCTGTTCATCGCGACTGCGATATCGGCGATGGTGCTGTCTTCCGTTTCTCCGCTACGGTGACTGGTAACGACGGTCATGTTGTGTCGCTGGGCCAACTGCCCGGCCGCGAACGCTTCGGTCAAGGAGCCAATCTGGTTTACCTTGAAGAGCAAGGAATTCGCAGCGCGCTCGTTGATGGCGCGCTTGACTTTTTCCGCATTTGTAACCAGAAGGTCGTCACCGACGATTTGCACGCGATCACCAATCTTGGCGACCAGGCGCGACCAATTCTCCCAGTCGTTTTCGTCCAGGCCGTCTTCTATCGAGATGATGGGATAGCGATCGCACCAGTCGCTCCAGAATTCGACCATTTCTTCGCCCGACAGCTTTCGTCCTTCAATCTCAAGGTTGTAAAAGCCGTCGCTATAGATTTCCGACGCCGCTGGATCCAGGGCGATGAATATGTCTTCGCCCGCGCGGTATCCGGATTTGGCAATCGCTTCCATGATGACGTCCAGGGCCGCTTGATTGCTACCCAGGCTCGGTGCGAATCCGCCCTCATCGCCGACAGTGGTAGGATAACCCCTGTCGTGCAAGACCTCCCTCAGGTTGTGATATATTTCCGTACCCCATCGCAGCGCTTCCCGGAAGCTGGGCGCTCCCGCCGGCATGACCATGAACTCCTGGAAGTCGGTACTGCCCAAAGCATGTTTGCCGCCATTCATGATGTTCATCATCGGCGTTGGCAACAGGTGCGCGTGAATGCCGCCCAAATAGGCATATAGCGGGATATGCAGGCAGTTTGCAGCCGCGTGAGCCAGCGCTAGTGATACGCCAAGTATGGCGTTTGCGCCCAACTTGCTTTTGGTTGGGCTGCCGTCGATTTGCAGCATGAGTTCGTCGATCGCTTTCTGATCGAATGGTTCCAAACCCGCTAGCGCCGGCGCGATGATGTCGTTGACGGAAGAAACGGCCTTGAGCACGCCTTTGCCAAGGTAGCGTGTCTTGTCTCCATCGCGCATTTCCAAAGCTTCATGTTCGCCCGTGGAAGCGCCGCTCGGAACTATAGCTCTGCCGATCGTCCCGTCCGACAACTGAATCTCGACTTCGACAGTGGGGTTGCCGCGCGAATCCAGCACTTCACGACCGCGCACCGTAGTCATCTCTGGCATATTTCTGCGTCTCCTGCCTGTGTCTGGTCCTGCTTCGTAATACATTACCCGCGCAATGATATTACATCATTTAGGCCAAACATAGCGCTAATCGTTGCTTCGGATGGCGCCGGGGGCAGTTCACACCGGGTCGGGCGTCGGGCAATCTCTTCAATACGGTGTACGTAGAACGATGCGCGATCAAACTGGAATTTAACCACATAGGACACAGAAGTAGCTCTAAGCGATATCCATAGATCGGGTACAGGGCAATCGCTTCAAAATCAGTTTCCCAAACCAACTGAATGAAACCTAAAATCTAATCACAGAGACACATTAAGTAGTTCCAAGTAAGTCATGCGAAGAAGTGATTAGAAATCTATGCCAAGAGTGGGCGACCTGTCAG
>JAPOOU010000290.1 GCA_026713245.1 Chloroflexota bacterium | reverse complement strand
TTTCTTGCTGTCCGGGGTGGGGCATCCTGAGCGTGATCGTGGAAGACATATCGGATGCTGTTGTTTGCTTCTGTTTCCATTTGGGGATTTTGCGCCAGGTTTTCATTAGTTTTCTCCTATTGTCGTGGCTTGTGAAGGGAGATTAGCACGGATGTGCTATGAAAGGGCGACTATATGTTCGCGTTTGTATTTTTTCAGGCTTTTTCGGGCGACCAGAATGACGCTGTTGAAATTCTACTCTAACCCCTCCCCCGGCCCCTCCCCAAAGCATTGGGGAGGGGTGTAAACAGTTCAGAAGAGACCAATCTTTAAGACGAAATCCTATTTTCAACAGCGTCAGAATGGTCGCCCCTACATGGTCCTTGAAGAAGGCGTAGGTGTTTTTTTGGCGGCGGTGGTACGGGTTTTTTGCCACGGAGGCGCAGAGGGGGGGTTTTCGGGCGCCATGATAGGTCGCGTAGGTCGCGTAGGTCGCGTGGACACTGACCGCCGACACTGACCGCCTGTCGCCCCTACACGGTCCTTGAAAATGGGGTAGGGATTTTTTGGCGGGGGCGGTACAGGTTTTTTTGCCACAGAGGTAGCGTAGGGCGCGACTTTCCGCTAGAAGTGGATACGCCGTCCCTCGCGCGCCGATTGATAGGCGCCCAGAACCATTTCGATGCAGATCTTGCCTTCCTCGGCGGTGGCCAGCGGCGGACCAGCGCCCTTGATGAAGTCGACCACCGGACGCGCCACGGCATGAATCCGGGCGCCATGCGGCACGAAGGAGAAGTCGAATTTCTCCCACTCTTCAGCGCCGGCGCGGAAGAGCTTCAGCGGCGTGCCTTCCGCGGGGACCAGCGTTGAGGGCGAGTCGCCATAGTTTTGGTGGATGGTCCCGGCGTCGCCGTAAATCTCGGTTGTGGCTTCGGCGGCGAGCTGGGTGGAACTGTTGAAGAGAATGCCAATCTCGCCCTTGCCGAAGCGGTAGATGGCCACGCCGTTGTCATCGGGCGCGACATCGGTGACGATGTTGTCGATCTCGGCCATCACGCTGACGGGACGACCCAGCATCCAGTAAAACCAGTCGGCGGCGTGCGAGGCATCGTCCATGAACATGCCCATGTTCTGCGCGGGATCGATGTGCCAGTTGCCGGGGACGGCCCAGGAATTGTTGAGCAGAGCGGGGATGGCGTGGCGGCGGCGTACCACGGCGATATTGCCCAGCGCGCCTTCGTCGATCAGCGCCTTCATTTTTTGGTTGACGGGATCGCAACGCATCTGGTAGCAAATGCTGAACTTGATACCGGCGCGATTGATGGCATCGATGATGGCATCGCAGTCTTCCAGCGTGAGCGCCATTGGTTTTTGCAGCAAGACATGTTTGCCGGCCTGCGCGGCGGCGATGACGTGCTCGGCGTGTCTGTTGGTCGGGCTGGTGACGAAGACGGCATCAATATCTTCGCGCGCCAGCATCCGGTCCAGATTGGGCTCCCAGTCCAGCCCAAACTCGGCGGCATGCGACTGGCCGCGCTCGCAGTCATCGTCCCAGGCGGCGACTACCTCGGCGTCGGCGAAGCTGGCGATGGCGCGGCAATAGCTGAGCACATGAGCATGCGCGAAGCTGATGACGGCAAGGCGAACTGAATCGGGCATGGGGGTTATCCTTTGATGAAATCTTCCTTTTTCAATGTTGCGGCCTACGGTATTCCAAGAGCGTTAATGCAAGGGATCTGGCAGGCTCAGCGGTCTTCAATTGGCTGATGGAAATAGAAGCATAATCCATCTGGAGCGACAACAAAGAAGACTTGGAACTTTTGCCCGTCGCGCTGATCCACGCGCCAGTTGACGGTTTTGATACCCTTGGCTTCCAGTTCGTCGCGGGCCCGCTGAATATCAGTAACGAGGATTGCCGCGCCTTCTTTTTCGGCATCAGCCCCGTTGATCGCGAACCCGATTTGCAGGCCATCCCGCTCCATAATCACCGCTGGTAGCGGGCTTGCGCGTCTTTCTATCTCCTTGAGTCCAAACGCGCCGCCATACCATTCTACAGTCTGCGCGATGTCCTTGACCGGCAGGGCGGGGACATCGTCAGCAAAGGGAAAGGCGGCAAGATACAGTTTTTCCGGGTTCATGGGTGATTCGTTCATTATAGTTCCCCTCTATGATGAAGTGTTTCGCGCAAAACGACGTTGAGGCGGGCGCGTTTTCCCTATCCGCTTACTCCCTTCTTTCTTCTTCTACAAAGTCGCTCACATCAACATCGACGATGAGGTCCTCGCCGTCGACGATGATGGGGTAGGTTTTGACGCGCAGATCAGGATCAACCAGGCACTGCCCGGTGGCGATGTCGAATTGCCAGGCGTGCCAGGGACAGCGGATGATCTCGCCTTCGCGTTCGTAATCGACGAAGCCGTCGGTGACCGATGGCGGCGCGGTTGTGCTGCTGCGGCCGGCGACTTCGCCGGTGCAGAGTGGACCGCGTTTGTGGGGGCAGATATTACGCAGGGCATAGAAGGCGCCCTTGACATTGAAAATGCCGATGCCGGCGCGGCCGCGGAAGGGCACGATGATCACGCGCCCGCCGACCGGGATCTCGGCGACTTTGGCGACCACGATGCCGGTCACGACAGAACCGCCTCGATCATGTCGTCGCTGATGCGCAGCAAATCCAGGGCGTTCTCGGCGAAGATGCGCCGGCGCACTCGCTCGTCCAGCCTGGGCAAGACAGTGACCGGGTCGTTCCAGTCGAAGTGAGGGAAATCACTACAGAAGATCAGCGTTTCGTCCGCGTGCAGCATTTCCAGCATCTGATAGACCTGCTCGGTCTTGGGCGGCTCATGCATCGGTTGGCTGCCGATGCGGATGTGATCGCGGAAGTATTCGCTGGGCAGCCGCTTGAGCCAGGGCGTTTGATCGCCGATGGCTTTCCAGTCCGTGTCCATGTGCCACATCAGCGGCACGGCCCACATCTGCTGCACTTCAATCAGCGCGACTTTGAAATTGGGGAACTTCTCAAAGACACCCTCCACAATCAGCGACGCCGCTTGCGCGCTGGCCACGCTGGGGCGGGTCATGCGGTTTTCCATGTAATAGCTTGGGAAGCCGACCGGCGTGAGCGTCGAACCCGGGCTGCCGCCGCCGATATGGGAAATCACAGGCAGGTCGTGGTCGGCGCAGGCCTCCCAGATGGGATGATACCTGCGCTTGCCGAAGAGGTCCGGCGTCTGCATCGGCATCAGCACGGCAGCCGTGTCTTTGCGCCCCGCCAGGCGATGGATCTCCTTGACCGCCAGCGCCGGGTCATTGGGCGCGACCAGGATGGCGTTGACCAGGCGCGGGTCCTTCTCCAGCCAGTGCTCGATAGTCCAGTCGTTGAAAGCCGTGCACAGGGCGGCCGCCCAGTCGGGATCGGGCAAGCCGGCATAGCCGTAGAAAACGGGCGGTCCCGTCAGCAGGGCGAAGTCGACATGCCAGCGGTCGAGCAGTTCTTTCCGCGTGAACTCCAGCGAGAAGTTGAAGTCGCGCTCTTTGAGTTCGGGCGCTTTGATATCGGGGCGGGTGCGGCGGAAGGGGGGATTGGCGTAGCCGCTGCCCGGCAGGTGCAATCCCTGATCGAGCAGGTGCTCCTGGTAGAACTTGGGCAGGTAGGGCAGGAGTTGCTCGGGGTCGTGGAAATTGTGGTGGACGTCGCAGTCGACCAGTTTGACGCCGTCGGCGGGCTTGCCGGTCCAGCCGGGGGCGGCGATGGGCGCTGCGCCTTTCTTGCCGATGTGGATTTGCTCGAGTTTGTCGGGTGTTTGAGCCATTTTATGTCGCCTCGGTCTTGACTTTCGCGATGGATATGCTAGCCTGGCTCAGTGGTCGCCTGCCTGCGTTTAGTCCAAAAGCAACCTAAGCAGGAAGGCAGAACGTATGAGTAAACTAGCTGAGTTTCTATTAAGAATAGCTATAAGTATAAGTCTGCTAACAATAAATATAAATTTGATTGAGATTCTAATAGACCTTTCTTTCTCAACCAACATATATATCTTTAGTTGATTCCCAACAGCGCGGGTGGCCACGCTACTCTGAGGGGCTTGGATGTTGATCTAAGCTCCTCGTGCTTTAGGGGCATTGACCCGACTTGCAAACTCGCTACCCCGGCCGCATCTCGCCCAGCGACCGCTCGCCTTGCCGAATATAACCCGCTACCGGGCTCTCGATCCGCCCGTAGGCGTTCCAGATCTTAAAGCCCAGCAGCGCCAGCAGATCGTCGTCCGCTTCGGCCACCACCTCGGGCGCGGTCGCCATGGTGAAATTGACCTGGGTGCGGAATTGCGGCGCGACAAATGTGGTGAGGACGCCCAGCCTTTGACTATCGCTTACGTTGGCGCCGGTGCCATGCCAGATGCGGCCGTCGAAGAGCATGGCCGTTCCGGCGACGCCTTCGGCCGGGATGCTGACGATGTCCTTGTCGCGGTCTTTGTCCGGCCGCCGCCCGTAAAGATGGCTGCGCGGCACGATGCGGGTGGCGCCGATTTCTTCCGTGAAGTCGTTGAGCATCCACATGACGTTGACCACCACCGGCGGGGCGATCATGGCCGGGCGCTCGTCCACCCGGTTCGACAATTCACGCGTCAACGAGCCGGCCGGCACCGGATTCGGGCGCCGATGGATCGGCTCTGGCATCCACCATTGATCGGTGTGCAGGTCCATGGCGATGCCGCCCGGTTTGGCGATATTGGCGCCGTAGCTGGAAAGCAGATAGTCGTTGCCGAGTACGTGCCCGACTACTGAGCGCACGGTCGGCTGTGTCAGCATGTCTCGCCAGACCCGGCCTTTGTTGATCAGCATCCAGACGCGCTGGTTGACGCCACCGGCTTTCGCCGAGAAAGCATCGCGGCGGACATTGCCCTCGTCGTCGGTGAAGGCCCCCCATTGCTGCCTGGCGCCTCCGTCCTCAAAGGCCTGGCCGCCTTCCAGTTCCGCCTGCGCTTGTTCCAGCAGCCGCTGTTTGGCGCGGGCCCGATGATCCGCCGAAATCGCGTCCGCCACCAGGCAGTAGCCGAATTCGTCGATATTTGCTTTCAGCGCCTCCAGGTTTGTTGTCGGTTGCGGCAGTTCTTCGTAAGTCCAGTCGAACATGTTGGTCTCCCTTAGTGTGGTACATAATTCTCTAAATACATGTCAGCGCAAATCCGGTGAAGCCGCGTCATCATGGCAGGAGAATACAATAAGGCGCGAGACTGTGCAAATGAAAGAGTCACGGCGGATTAGCTGAGGAGTGCTTTTAGTTTGTCAAGGGTATCAGCGAGAACGTTGTCCGGCGCTTTGGCGAAGAATCGCACCTTGCGTAAGCGCCAGTCCATGCTTTTAATCTGATCGACGAGTACCACACCCTCAACTTTGAAGTCCTTGGGGAGCGGTACTTCAAAGCCGTATCCCTTCCGGCGACTTCGAATGGGAAAACAGATCAATAGCTCGGATGCGCGGTTGTAGATACGCCGCGAAACCACCAGCGCAGGGCGATGCCCCGCTTGCTCATGCCCCACTTGCGGATCGAAATTGATCCAGATAATGTCGCCGCGGTCAGGGATATATGTCACCACCAGACCTCTTTGCCAACGGCAGGACCGATGTCAATCTCACCATGCCGATTCTCGGGCGTGATTTGAGCTACCAATTCCTCGAGCGTATAGCGCGGCACCGCGACCGGAACAATCCGCAACTGTCCATCCTCGAGGATAAGCTCGACCTTGCTGCCGAAGTCGAGTCCCGCCTCCAAAGCTAGCTCCTTTGGGATCCGCAGCGCGCGGCTGTTGCCCCACTTTGAGACTGTCGCCATCATGTTTCACTTCCTGTATCTACATTGAATATACAGACTATAGATTTCGTTAGTTACTTGTCAAGATTAGATAAGTCTTAAAGCAAGAATTATATCAAGTTGCCGACAAAAGTAGCGCGAGGCTCCGCTGCAACCGCTCGTGTCCCACACGGGGGTCAAGATCAATCCACATGGCATCGCCGCGCTGTGGTAAATACGCCACTACCAGACCTCGTTGCCAACAGGTGGCCCGGTGTCCCATTCCCCTTCATCGTAATCGTCCGGTACGCTGGCCAGCAGTTCATCAAGATCGTAGCGTTTTCTCCGCCGTGTGCTGATCCGCAGCTCGCCGTCCTCGTAGCGGATATTGACTTGCTTGTCACGTTCGAGGCCGGCTTCATCGGCCAAAGCCTTTGGGATTCGCACCGCAAGGCTGTTGCCCCATTTTTGAATCTTTGCCAGCATGATCGACACTCCGTTTCGACATTGTAGATACAGATTAGCGCAAAAGGGTTGGGGTTCGCAAGAGAATGTTCTGTCGCGCTTTTCTCGGTCTACCAAATTTCCCTGCCGACCGGTGGTCCCGTATCCCATTCATCGTGCCGATTCTCTGGTGTAATCTGAGCCACCAGTTCCTCGAGCGTGTAGCGCGACAGTTTGACAGATGTAACATGAAGATAGCCGTTTTCAGATATTTGTTCCACTCTTGAGCCAGATTCAAGCCCGGCTTCCTCGGCCAAGGCCTTCGGGATTTGCAGCGCAAGACTCTTGCCCCACTTTTTGACTTCCGCGCGCATGGCGCGGCGCCCACTGTTTCTACAATGTAGATACATATTATCATGGATATCGCGCTGTCTGCAATATCTGTACGCACGGCGGCTACGATACATAGTGAAACAGGCGACAGACCGGCGGTTTTTCGCTACAATTGTTGTAAATGAGCAGATATAGGAATTAATGATGGCTGTATCGAATACAAACGTACGCCAGTTCGCGGCACAGGGCTACACCGTGGCGCGCGGTCTGTTTAGCCTGGACGAGGTCGCGCGTTTGCGAGATCACTACGCGCGAATGAACCGCGAGAAACACGAAGTTGCGGACCGGATTGATGATCGAGATGACCCGCTGCACAAGTACCCGCGCATTATGATGCCTCATCGCTGGGACGAAACCAGCATGCAATGGATGATCGACGAGCGCCTCAAGGAATGGATGACGAAGATCCTGGGTCGTGAGCCTTATGCCGTGCAGACGATGTTCTACTTCAAGCCGCCCGGCGCGCGCGGCCAGGCGCTGCATCAGGATCAGTTCTACTTGCGCGTCGACCCGGGCACATGCGTCGCCGCCTGGATGGCGGTTGATCGCTGCGACGTAGAAAATGGCTGCCTGCGAGTTGTGCCGGGCACGCAGGACATTCCCGTCTTGTGCACGGTTGATGCCGATACGGACGTCAGCTTTACCGGCGACACGGTCGAGCTTCCACCCGGTTATGAGCCGATCCCGTTAATCATGGACCCGGGCGATGTCTTGTTCTTCAACGGACAGTTGGTGCATGGCAGCTACCCCAACTCGACTGCGGATCGCTTCCGCTGCGCCTTGATCGGCCACTACATCGTCGGTGAAGCCGAAGCGGTCGCCAAGTGGTATCATCCCGTGCTGGGCATGGACGGCAGGGAAGTCGAAGTCGGCGTCAGCAAGCAGGGCGGACCTTGCGGCGTCTGGGTCGATCGCGATGGCGAGCCGATGGCTGTCCTCGAAGGCGTCGAGACCCGACAGGAGGGTTGGTAAAGCTTACGGCGCTGCCTGCATGTCGGGCGGATACATGGCGGCGGCGGATGCCGCAAAATAGCCTTATTAGAGCAAGATTGATACAATCTCCCGCATTGTTTATTTCCATACCGCATTAACGAGAGCAGCTATGACGACGAGAACCGCATTGATCGGCGCTGGCGGGATGGCCCGTCGCCACTTGCCCCTGATGGTGGAAACCGGCGCCGACCTGCGCGTCATTTGCGAGCCATCGTCCAATAATTATGAAGTCACAGTAGAACTGCTTGCGGAACTGGGCGCGCCTCCCCCGCCTAACGAGCCCGATCTTGCCACCATGCTCGATCGCTATGCCGCCGGGCTTGACGCGGCCTTTATTGTCACGCCGCACAATTTGCATCACGATCAGGCCAAGATGTGCATGGAAGCCGGCTTGGACGTGCTATTGGAAAAGCCCATGGTGATGAACGCAAGAGAAGCCATTAGCCTGATTGAAACGCGCGACCGTACCGGCAAGCGTCTTGTAGTGGCCTTTCAAGGCGGCCTGTCTCCACAGATCCGCGAAGCCGCGCGCTTGATCCAGTCGGGCGAACTGGGCGAACTGCTGAACGTGACCGGCATGGTCTGGCAGGGCTGGAAAGGAGCGACGGTGGGCACCTGGCGTCAAATACCGGAAGTCGCCGGCGGCGGGTTTATGTTCGATACGGGCGCGCACATGCTCAATACGCTTTGCACTTTGGTGGGCGAGGACTTCGCCACCGTCGCCGCCTGGACGGAGAACCGCGGCGCTCCCGTCGATATCGACGGGGCCGTGATGGCGCGGCTGGAATCGGGCGCCCTGGTCACGATCAACGGCTGTGGCGATTCGATTCCCGGGCTGGATTCAGAGATTTTCGTCGCGCTGAGCGGCGGGGTTATCCGCACGGGCATCTATGGCGAACGACTCTTGATCCGCCGCGCCGGCGATAGCGACTATGTGCCGGTGGACTTGCCAAAGATGCGCGGCGCCTGGGAGCAGTTCACGCAGGTTCGCGCCGGCGAGATCGAGAATCCCTGTCCGCCGGAGGTCGGTCTGCGCATGGCCAAGCTCTGGGACGCCATCGTGGAGTCGGCGCGTAGAGACGGTCAGCCGGTGGGGACGCTCGACGCGGGCTAGTTGGCGCGGCCGGGACCAGTTGTCGCCAGGACCAGGAACAAGACTCCCAGCCAGAGCGCCGCGTCAAAGTCCGCTTGCGAGCCAGGACTATCGTTCCAATGGTTGTGGATCAATGCCGTGTTATTGGGATCCTTGATCATCGCCCGGTTCTCTTCCTGCAACGGCGTCTCGTCTTCATCGCCAAAGCGCCGGAATATCTCCTCTTTGGTGACGATGTTC
>JAPOOU010000253.1 GCA_026713245.1 Chloroflexota bacterium | reverse complement strand
GGGTTTGCTGTGGCGGGGCAGCCGGTACGTTTATACCCAGGGTCTCGGGATTCAAGTCGGAGGAAGCAACAGCGTCGTCATCAGGAATGTCCGCCGCGCAGCGGAAGCCAATCCAGCGCTGACCTTCGCTGGGATCCCAGGACTGGCGGTGGACTGCTCGGCTGAAAAAGGGAACGCTATTCCAGGATCCCCCGCGCAATACTTTTTGCAAACCCGTCACTGGACCGGCAGGATTGAGGGCTGCGCCTTGCCCGGCCAGGGCCTCGTAATAGCGCTCGCTGTACCAGTCGCTGACCCATTCAGCCATATTGCCGGCCAAATCATAAACGCCATATACGCTGGCTCCCAGGGGGTAGCTGGCGATAGGCAGAGGCCCGGGCGGCGTATCGAGTGGTCGGTTAGTCTTGGCCAGGGCGTTGTCCCAGGTGTTGCCCCAGGGATATACGCGGCCGTCGTCGCCGCGCGCCGCGCGCTCCCATTCAGCCTCGCTGGGCAGTCGCCGTCCTATTGCCTCGCAGTACTCACGGGCGCCGTACCAGGTCATGCCATAGGCGGGATACTGGGGCAAGATGCCTGGAATGCTGTAATTGGCGCTATCGAAAACGATTGGCGCATCCGCGCTTTCGTTGCGCGTCTGAATACAGGGGAAGCCCGCACAACCGTTGAGATGACTGCCAGGTCCGCGAACATTTAGAAAGGCGACGTACTGTTCCAGAGTAACCTCGGTGGTCTCCATCAAAAAGGCGTCGACTGTAACAGCGTGCGCGGGATACGAGTCTTCGGCGTAGGCAGCGAGGCAGGCGCCGCCGTCGCGTTCAGTACATTCCTCGACCGCCACAATAACTTCGGCAGGCAGCGTGCCCATCGTGAATGTGCCGCCGGGCACAGAAACCGCCAGAGATCGCAAGACCTGCAGAATCTCGGGTACTTGCGCGACCGGCTGCGCCACTGGCGGGGGCGGATCGGTCGGGATCGCCGTCGGAATCGGCGTTGACTGCAGCGCGGCTGTTGCAGCGCCAGAAGCTGCCGGAACCGGGGATGATACTGATACGGCACTCAAGCCTCCGGCCGACAAGGCGGGATCCGGCGTTGAAGTAACCACGACGAATTCGATCTGGGGCGTTGCTGAAGGACTGTTTGGATTCTCTGTGGCGGTCATAACGACATGCACGACTGTGGTTTCTACACGCGGCACAGGTGTTGGCAGCACAAAGTCGAGCAGGGAACCTTCAAATATGACTGCGATCATAATGCTGAGGCCGCAGAACAGCCCGGGGATAAAGCCAATGACCACCCATTGCCACGCGGCGCTTCGATGGCGCCGTCCACCGATGGGTCTATACGACATCCATTATCTCCTTGTCAAAATGAAGGCGCTGAGCGCGCATTGCCGCCAGGACGGTATACAGATGATTCGTCAAGTCCGATCGCGCTCGTCGGTATTGTTCTATATGAAAACGGCTCAAACGGCAATATGAGGTTGATGGGGAGTGGTGAAAATAGGGGTTTTCTCCCTATGCGAATTCAATAACGGGGAAATGATCTTCACCAGAAAAAGTGGAAACAGGTTTGGACGAGCAGTTGGGTGGTCAGGGCGTCTTCGTCCTCAGACAGGCAAGGTTTCCGCGCAGCTTGACAAGCCATTGACCTAAGTTTAGGCTTAGTTCAAGACGGCAGCGGCAGGAAGGACCCATTGACCGAAATAAGCGTGACGCCAAAGGCGCCGGCGGCAATAGCGCCGGAGGGATTGCGACCGGTGAATATGCGCAGCGATCTGCGTCCTTTGGCGGACTTGATCGAGCTGGTATTCGTCGACTCGATGGATAGCAACGGCCGTTCAGCTATCCGCGAAATGCGTTATCTCAGCCATATGGGCTACGGTCTCAATCTCATATCTCGGCTTAACGATCTGGCGCTGGGCATCAGTCTGGGATTTGTCTACGTATTGGAGGGTCAATTGGTCGGGAACGTGTCCGTTTACCCGGCGGGCTTTCCCAAGGATATGTCCCAAACCTGGATTCTGGCTAACGTTGCGGTACATCCAGCGTTTCAACGGCGCGGTATCGCCGGCGCACTCGTGGACGCCAGTCTCGAAATGGTCCGACAACGGAAGGGCAAGCGGGTCATATTGCAGGTGAACCATGACAACAGAGCAGCGCTGAAACTTTATGAGCGACACGGTTTTCTCTATGAGCGCGCCTGGCGCCACTGGCGGCGCAGTGGATTCGTCGCTTCTCCCTTTTGTGACGGACATGACTTCCATATCACGCGCCCCGGGCATAGCGAATGGAAGTCGGAGTACCGGTTGGCGCAGGCGGCGCGTCCCAATGCTTCTGGCGGGCTCGGCTGGCTGAAACCCACCCATGAGTCGAGCTTCCGCGTCCCGCTATGGAGGCGTCTTCTGGATCTATTTTCCCTGAATAGCACCGAGAAACTGGTCATCCGCGACGAATCAACCCTGGCGATTCTTGCCTCGTGCTGGCTGGAAAGCCTGATCAGCTTCAGCGACATTCGCTTGCGCTTCCTTGCGTCCCCCGGGCTAGATTATCGTCCACATGCGGAGGCGCTCTTCTGCAATGTTTTGGCTCGTTATCCACGCTCGACGATAAGCATTGAACATCCGCGCGACGACGACATGGTCAATGACCTGCTCAATCGCTATCAATTCAAGATCAAACGAGAGCTGTGGCACATGCGCCTTGATCTTTAGCCTCCGCGCAATGCCGAGCGCGTCCTAGAAGCTTTCCCGATCGGGGCGGAAGCGCGCTGGCCTCCTGCGCTGCGAGTCGCCTGTCTGGAGATGGTCCGGCTCTGTTGCCCCCGGTAGATGGGTGAGGCGCTTCTTTGGCAAACGGGGCGGTCGATTGCGGTCGAGACTGTTGGCGGCTCGTAGCAGCGGCGCTCCTGCATCGCGCTGTGGCGACAGGTCAGCAAAGTTGGGCGGCAATGTCCGCTGCGATGTCGGGGAATGCGCCGCGTTTTGCTGCGAGGCGCCCGCGCCGGCCGCGCCCAGGTACTCTCCCAGGATTTGCCGCTGCTGCATGGCGTCATAGCGCGCGCGCCGTTCTTCCTTCATGTGCTGGCGTCGGGAAATCTCTTGTTGGATCAGTTGCGGATTCGAGACCTTGTGAAAGAGCTTGTGTTCGTCGGCGCCGATCAATGACATGCGCACGTCTCCGTATTTCATGATGGCGGCGAAGAATCCCGTCGTTACCGATTCCACGTTATCTATGCGCTCGACGAGCACTTGATCGCGCAGGTTCTGCAGGAAAAACGGCCGCTTGCGCACCAGGGTGATCGTATCGTCGGAGATTATGTAAATGTCATTCCGCCAATCCCAATCCAGCCAGTAGTACATGACGGCGCCGATTAAAAAGGCCAGCATGGAGACGGGGAACGTTACGATGCGCAAATCCGGGCTTAGCACCGTGAAGGTTAAGAGCAGTCCTGTCAGGGCCAGAAGCGCAATCACAATCGGAATGAAGGTATGCTGGGCCCAAACGCTAATGTGCTTGCGATATACGATATCGCCATTGCTCATTTCTATGCAGGTGCTGAAGTAGCCGTTTGTGCCGGCGACGGGCGTCGGCGGCGCGCTTGCGTCGGCGGACGCGGACTTGAATTCTTGTTCCAGTTCGGGGTTTTCGCCCGCCATCCATCGCTGCAACTCGTCGCGCACCATGGCATGGTGGCGCTGGGCTTTTCGGCTTTCGAAGTACTGCCGATCTTCGATGATCAGTTTCTGAAATTGTTCTGGCCGCGGGATCAAATCAAGTTCCAGATTGCCCTGCGAACCGGCGGTCTTGATGATGACGCTGCCATAGCGAAACAAGCGCGCAAAAGGATCATAGGGGGGGATTTCAAAGTTGATTTCCTGCACGCTCTCCAAGCCAACTTGGGTAATCTGCCGATGCATGGCCAAAATGGTCCGCTCGACTCGAATGATGCGCTGGTCCGTGACGATCACCGAGTCGTTACGCCATTCCGCGAAGAAATAGATGAGCGCCGCGCCAGGGAAGATCAACGATAGCAGGACTATCAACAGTGAAAGCGCCCCCGCCCCCAGAATGAGCGCGGCAGCCCACATTGCAGGCATTGCCAGGAGCGGAATCCAGGCCGTCCGCAGGAACGCCCAGTAGTGTCGACGGGTCTCGATCAGTACCTCTTCGTCGTCCCGTTGTTCAGCGAAGCGGGGATTGATCGCCGCCCCGGCGTCCGCCGTGTTTAGTCCGATTGCCGCGCTTAGTTCCGAGTGTCGATTCAAGAGCGCGTCGAAGGCATTCTTGCCCAACTTGGCTATGGTTACGTTCTGAGAGGCGCGCAAGGTTGCGGACTGCGTGTAATCGCTGAACAGCGCTTCTTGATTGAAAAATTGATCGGGTTTGACAGTTGACAAGGGCACTTGACTGCCTTCGGCATTCGCTTGAAACAGTATTGCGGCCCCGGAGAGTACGATCAAAAGACCGTCCGCCGATCGGCCTTGGACAAATATGTCTTCGCCAGCGCGATAGCTGCGAACTGTCAAGGCTTCGCCGATCAAGCGCAGATGCTGGTCGCTGAGGCGCGCGAAAATCGGGATATTTTGCAATAAGGATTCTTTGGCAACAGCTTGCATGAACAGAGGTCTCGGTTCGCGCCATTCTGCGCTGATTATAGCATAGATACCCGCGGAGCAGGCGCTGAGGCGAGGGTGACAGGGCTTTCGCTTCAGGCTTTTCATGCACCAACGAGGGCGGGGAAGTAGAACCAATAAAGTAATGCAACTTTTGCTAGAGCAACGATCTGTAGCCGCTCGGCGGCAGCGAAAAAGTCCCAGGAATGTCGCGCTCACGCAAAATCGTAAGCCTTCCCGTCGCATGAGCGACGCGGTTTACGTAAACAGGGGCGACATACTATGTCCTCCGAATCCACAAGTCGCAGCGGCGGCGGGCGACCGGATCGGTCGCCCCTACCAACGTCGTTTGTATTATTGAGAAAGGTCCTCATGTCGAGAACTAATCAAAAGCATTTCGATCGAAACGGATACGCTAACTGAAGAGATGACGTGTCGCAATCTATGCGAAGCGTGTTATACTTGTGCTGAGATCGAAATCGTGGAACAGGACAAGACCATGCCAAATTTGGGTCCAACCGAGTTAATCATCGTATTGGCGATTGTTCTTCTTCTATTCGGCGTCGGCCGCGTTTCCCGCATCGGCGGCGAGCTTGGCTCGGCAGTGGCGAACTTCCGCAAGGGATTGCAGGAAGGGGCCAAGGCGAACCCAGAAGATAACAATCCGGTTGAAGAGAACGCTTAATTCGTCTCGTCCGCTTTGCCGGGATCTGCCTGCAAAGCGCGCTCAATCATTTCCTCGCCACGGAGTTGGGGCTTGTGTGTGATGCCCTGCGGCAGCGTCAAATTGTGTTCCAGCAGGGCGCGATTGTAGCGATCTGTCGCTTTGCAGAATCCATTTTTGAAGCTTTGCCAGTCCCGTTCAATTATTGATTCCAGCTTGGCTCGCCCGGTATTGCGCGCGGCGCGCTTGTCCGCTTGGTAACGCGCGGCTTTATGCAGCAACTGTCTACGCAGTTTGCTCTCTGTGCGGTCTAGCGATTTGCGCTCTGCGATCCAATCGGGAATCACATTGTGGTCGTCCAGGATCTTGTGCGCCGCGCGCAGCTCGGGGGGTATGTGGCTGTTAGTGTCCAAGCGCAGCGGCTTACCCGCGCCCGGCAAATGGGAGACGTCACCGTTGCCGATGGCCTCTTGAAGCAGGCGATCGACAATCTTTTCCCATTTTTGCATGCGCGTTCCCCCCGGTCATTTCTGTCCAAACACAGTTGCATATCAATGGTTAATTTGACTCATCAGTTGGGATCTGCAAGGTCTTGCGTACCTGGCCATAACGGTCCTTGAGGGTAACTTGTTCTCCCGCTTGCCAAACTGCTTGGTCGCTGCCCCAAAACAACGCGCCTTCGGTACTGGCGCCGCTGCGTGTATAGATCGCTATCACCGCGTCTGTGAATAGCAGCAGACCCGGGAAAGTATAGGTATTGCCGTCGGCGTCATCAAGTGTCCAGCCGCTGATATTGATCTCTCCGCCGGTGTTGCGCAAGCGTATGCCTTCCGCCGTAATATCGCCGATTCCCTCCACCGACGCGATTTCGATTGGGACCGGGGCGGGCGTGCTCGTTGCGATTGCGGAGGCCGCGCTATTGGCGGTTGATGTTGTGCCGCCCGTTTCGATAATCTGTCCTTCGACATTGCAGCCTGGAAGCGGGACAATCAGCCTGTCCCCGATCTGCAAGTTGGTGGCGGTCTCGAGCGTGAGATTATTTACTTCGAGCAGAAGATAGGGATTGGCGCCCCAGCGCTCGGCAATGCCGAAGGGCGTATCCCCGCCCTGAACCGTGTAAAACTTACAGTTGTCCGACAAGAATTCGCCGCCGGCTTCAACTGTCGGCGTACTCAGGGCGGCGTCCACCGCGCCAAGTCGCGCGGCGTCTACCGTGGCAACCGATTCTGATCCTGCCCCGGCAATATCCGCTGGCAGGTCCACTTGATCAGAACTGCCAGCGGGCAGGGCAGTCGCTGCCTGGGCCGGCGCGGGAGTCGCAGTGATGATGATCTCAACAGTGATGATTTCGGGAACGGTTTCGGCCTCGGCATTGTCGCCAAAGAGCCTCAAAGCGATGTAAGTGCCGCTGACCGCAGTTGCGAATATCAATGCCAGGAAAATGATTGGCGGCAGATAGTTGAGCCGTCGTTTGGCGCGTTGCTTCTGAATCATGAGCAAATCCAACTCGATAAATCGGAGTAGCCGCTCGGCGGCGGCGAATTCGGGCTACCGCGCGTATACAAGATAACAAGCCTTCTCAAGAAGTACCAATAAAATAATGCGAATTTCGCTAAAGCAACGATCTGTAGCCGCTCGGCGGCAGCGAAAAGGTCTGTCGCGCTCACGCAAAATCGCAAGCCGGCTCGTCGCATGAGCGACGCGGTTAACGTAAACTGGGGCGACATGTCATGTCGCCCGTAACTACAAGTCGCAGCGGCAGCGGGCGACCAGATTAGTCGCCCCTACAAGGCTCGCTTTTTTTCGCGACTTACTTACACTTACTTCCTTGCGCGAGCAAGGTGGTTCATAAAATAAGATCAGGACAATCGTTGACATCCTTAATGAAACGATGTCGTTTGCTGTGATGTAACAACACGATACTAGCACAGGGCATAAAGGCTGGCAACGAGGCGACGCAAGTTATTGTACTCATGACGAGGATGTTCAGTTACAATCGTCCAGGCGAGAACTGGTGAGGAAAGTCGGTTCGAGTAATGAAGGTCTTGCTCACAAGCGCGGAGGCGGTACCATTTGCCAAAGTTGGCGGGCTTGCCGATGTCGTTGGCTCCTTGCCGATCGCGCTGCGCAAGCTGGGGATAGACGCGCGCGTCATGATCCCGGGCTATGGCTTCATCAACCATCTCGAATACGCAATTGAGCCGTTGATCTCCTTCAACTTCCCGCACCGCCTTGGGACAAACGAGGTCAGTGTGTACAGTTGCTTGCACGACGGTACGCCCTATTATCTTTTGCAGTCGCCACCATATTTTGGACTAGAGGGCGAAATTTATTCCGAGTGGAATTGGGATATGGAGCGCTTCATCTACCTCAACCAAGCCCTGATGGCCACGGTTTGGCGGATGAACGAAGCGATCGGCTGGTTCCCGGATTTGTTTCATGTGAATGACTGGCATACCAGCTTGCTGCCATTTCTCGTTCACTCAAACCGCGACGTTTCGGAATGGGCATCGTTGGCAACCGTGCTCTCGATTCACAACATCGCTTACCAAGGCAACCACGCCGGGGGCTTTTTGTTTCAGGCGGGCATCGACGGTCGCGAGCCGGCCGACCTGGCGTCTATTGATTTGACGGACAATTTGTTGGGAATAGGCATCGCCTATAGCGAAATGATATCGACGGTCAGCCCGCGCTATGCCGAGGAAATAACATATCCCTATGCCGGCTACGAATTGGCGCCGCTGATTGGCAAACGCAGCGCCGACTTGCGCGGGATCTTGAATGGACTGGATACGGAGGTTTGGAACCCGGCGACTGATCCCTGCTTGTTCCAGAATTTCGATGTCGGCAACTTTGAAGGCAAGCGCCCGCCCAATAAAGGGCATTTGCAGTCATTTGCCAGATTGCCAGTGGCGCCCGACGTGCCGCTCATTGGCATTGTCAGCCGGCTGGCGGCTCAGAAGGGGTTTGACATGGCTCTGCCGGCGCTGCGTCAGTTGCTTGTAGAGCGCGACGCGCAATTGGTCGTACTGGGCACGGGCGAAAGCGATCTGGAATACGCGTTTTGGCAGTTGGATCAAGATTTCCCGGACCAAGCTACGGCATTTCTGCAATTTGACAGCGCGCTGGCGCAGCAGATTTATGCCGGTTGCGACTTGTTCTTGATGCCCAGCCACTTTGAACCATGTGGCATGGGTCAGATGATGGCGATGCGCTACGGCGCGTTGCCGCTGGTTCGCGAAACTGGCGGTTTGGCGGATACAGTCAAGAACTACGACAATGGAGATGCGGAAACTGGTACGGGCTTCGTCTTCCATTGGCAAGAGGTTTCGGCGCTGCGGGGCACGCTGGATTGGGCGATTGATGTTTATCATCAGAATCCGGCAGCATGGCGTCGGATGCAGGAGCGCGGCATGCGCATGGATTTCAGTTGGGAGAAAAGCGCAGGCGAATATATCGAGCTTTATGAACTGGCGCGAGACAAGGTTGAAGCGCGGAGCCGCTCGGCGGCAGCGAAAAGATCTGTCGCGCTCACGCAAAATCGTAAGCCTGCTCGTCGCATGAGCGACGCGGTTAACGTAAACAGGAGCAGATCGTGAAGATAAAGGCAATCATACTTGCTGGCGGCAAGGGCACCAGATTGGGGGTATTAACTATCAAGCGGGCCAAACCGGCTGTTCCCTTTGGCGGCAAGTATCGCATCATCGACTTCGCGTTGAGCAACTGCGTTAATTCCAACGTCTTTGATGTGCTGGTTTTGACGCAATATCGCCCGCACAGTCTCAACGACCACATTGGCAAAGGGCGCCCGTGGGATCTGGATCGTTCCTTCACTGGCGGCGTGCGTTTGCTGCAGCCTTATCAAGGCAGCTATGACACGGATTGGTATGCGGGCACCGCGGACGCAGTCGCGCAGAACCTCAATTTTGTCCGACAGGGTCGTCCCGAATATGTATTGATCTTGTCCGGAGATCACATTTACGAAATGGATTATGACATGCTGGTGCAATATCATCGCGACAAAGGCTCTGACGCGACCGTTTGCACCATTCGCGTGCCTTTGGACGAAGCCAGTCGATTTGGCATTGTTGATACCGACGCTGAATACCGGATCACGGAGTTTATCGAGAAACCAAGCCAGCCACCCGGCAACCTGGCCAATATGGGGGTCTATGTTTTCGAATACGGCGTTCTGGAGCGCGCGCTGCAGGAGGACCAGGAAGACCCCGCCTCTTCCCATGATTTCGGACAGGACATATTGCCCAAAATGGTAGCGGCGGACATGAACGTATTCGCCTATCCTTACGGCGGATACTGGATTGATGTAGGTACGGTCGACGCCTATTGGGAAGCGCATATGGATCTGCTGTCAAGCCCGCCGTCACTGAATCTGAACGATCGTACTTGGGTGATCCATACCCGCAGCGAGGAGCGCCCGCCGGTGCGCATCGGTCCGGATACGCAGATCGTCGACAGTATGATCACGGACGGGTCGGTGATTGGCGCGGGAGCGGTCATCGAACGTTCCATTTTGTCGCCGGGCGTGTTTATCGGTCCGGGGGCGGTTGTGCGAGAGTCTGTCATCCTGAACGATGCCTATGTCGAGACCGGGGCGGTGATTGAACGCGCGCTGATTGACAAGATCGCCGTCATCGGCAAAGAGGCAAAAGTCGGGTCCTGGCAGGATATTGGCGATCTAAAGATAACCAGTATCGGCAAAAACGCGCGGATCCCGCCGCAGTTCACCATTGGCGCGGGATCAGTCATTGGCGCCGACTGCACGCATGCCAGTTTTTCGCGCTTCGATGATATGGCAGTGCCGCCCGGCACAGAAGTCGATTTCTTGATTCGGTCGCGTCGAAACTAGCGCTCTTAATCGTTTTGCCGATACATAGTGAAAGGTACGAACACATGAGCAATGTCAAGGTTGGGGTACAATTGCACCCACAACGCATCAGCTACGACGCCTACGCGGGGGCTATCCGCGAGATTGAGGCGCTGGGAGTCGACTCACTCTGGAACTGGGATCACTTTTTCCCTCTGTATGGCGAGGGCAATGAAAACCACTTTGAAGCCTGGACGCTGCTTACGGCAATCGCCATGATGACGACGCGCCCCGAGATTGGCACGCTGGTCAATTGCAATAGTTATCGGAATCCGGCATTGCTGACGCAGATGGCCAATACGCTGGATCATATCAGCAAGGGGCGTCTGATCCTCGGGATCGGCGCGGGCTGGTTCGAGAAGGACTATGACGAATTCGGTTATGAATTTGGCAGCGCCGGCAGTCGGCTGCGCGCCCTGGAAGAGGCGCTTCCCGTCATCAAGTCGCGGATGGGCAAGGAAGTCCCGGCGCCGGTGCGCAATCCCATTCCCATCATGATTGGCGGTGGCGGCGAGAAAGTGACGCTCAAGATCACCGCGCGCTTCGCCGACCTTTGGAATGGCTTCGGTCCGCCGCAGACCTGGTCGCACAAGAATCGCGTCTTGGATAACTGGTGTGAGGCCGTGGGACGGGGCCCGGCGGAAATTGAGCGCACGGTGTCAATAAGCCGCGAGCAGGATGTGCCACAAAACCTGGATGCCTATCATGCTGCCGGCGCAACGCACTTCATTTTGCCTATGGGCGTTCCCGCGGACTATGCCAAAATTGAAGCGCTGGTTTCCTGGCGCGATAGCGTGAATGGATGAGGAATATCAACAGGTTTCCACCAGGAAACCTGTTGAACCAGAATCAGGTGCAAACGACGCAATTATCGCTGCCATGGGGATTGGGCACGTACTGATCGGCCTCCCAATCGTTATGCCACTCGTCTCCGTTGACTAGATAACGAAACTGGAATTCGCTGTCTGGATCAAGTTCCAGGACGATTTTGAAGCGGCCGTCCTTCAGCGCTTTCATTGGCGTTGCAGTTTCGTCCCAATCGTTGAAGTCGCCCACCAGACAGACTTCGCTCGCGCTGAGCGCTGCCGCGGTATAAAACGTCACCTGGACGAGATTCTTGCTCTTGAGGAAACGTTTTTTGAGCATAAGGCTTATACCTCGACTACTGAATTATCTCCGCTAAATGGATTCGGGATATACTGATCGGCCGCCCAGTCGTTTTCCCATTCGCGTTCGTTGATAAGATAACGGAATTGATAACGCTTGTTTGGCGGCAGGTCGACAGTCGCCTTGAAGCGCCCGTCTTTGAGCGCTGTCATCGGCGTCGCGGATTCGCTCCAGTCGTTGAATTCACCAACCAGGGCAACTGATTCGGCAGTGAGTTCCGGCGCCGTGTAGAAGGTTACTTTGCAGATGTCTTTGCTTTTCAAGTACGTCTTTTTCAGCATCCAGCCTCTCCAATCGATGCGTGATGGTCACAGCCTCTCCGCGGCAGTGATTCGGTTTGCCGCGCTCACACAAAGCCTCAAAACGCTCCAAGCATGAGCAAGGGAGATTGTTCAAACGTGTAGCATGGTGACGTTTCCATCATATCATAATGAAACTTCACATCAAAGTAATATGGAGCGTCAGAACAGAAGATTAGTATTCCCTTTGTGCGGAATTGCTAAGGCTATACGCGGGTAAAGCGACAAAAGGGCGGGCAGAGCCGGCTCGCCGAGAGCGGATCGGAAGAGATTGGGGACATTGTCACAGGCTCCATTTTCGAGGTGTAATCGTCATAAATTGACGGTAAAATGGTCGCTTCCGACGCTTGACTCATCCATCGACAATATTGGAGCAAAGCAATGGTACAACCTGTAGCGCGAGTCAAAGTCGCGCCCAAATTGCCGCGGCAGCTGGGGCGCCTGCACGAATTAACCTACAACCTGCGCTGGGCATGGGATCACGAAGCGATTTCGTTATTTCGGCGGCTCGACCCCGCCTTGTGGGAAGAAACACAACATAATCCGGAATGGATGCTGGGCAGGATGAGCCAGGAACGGCTCAACGCACTGGTAGACGATACGTCGTTCATGGCGCACTACGCGCGCGTCTGCCGCGCTTACGACGAATACATGCGATCGCAAGATACCTGGTTTACGAACCAGTACGGCGATCTGCCGCGCCAGCCGGTCATCGCGTATTTCTCTATGGAATTCGGATTGACGGAGTGCTTGCAGAATTACTCGGGCGGTTTGGGCGTTTTGAGCGGCGATCATCTCAAGAGCGCCAGCGACCTGGATATCCCGCTGGTCGGCGTGGGAATTTTGTACCAGGAAGGGTATTTCCAGCAGTATCTCAATGCCGACGGCTGGCAGCAGGAGTCTTACCCGATCAACGACTACGTCAATTTGCCCGTCACGTTGCAGACAGGACCGGACGGCAAGACGATCAAGATCTCCGTTCCCTTGCCGGGTCGTGAATTGTGGGCGCAAATCTGGAAGGTGCAAGTAGGACGCGTTTCGCTTTACCTGCTTGATACCAATATCGACAAGAATGCCCTTGAAGAAGACCGGAACTTGACCGACCGTCTGTACGGCGGCGATCGCCGTACGCGGATCAGACAGGAGATCCTGATGGGTATTGGCGGTGTGCGGGCTTTGCGCGCCCTCGGTATCGAGGCCGATATTTTTCACATGAACGAGGGTCATTCCGCATTCCTGCTGCTGGAACGCATCCGTGGCTATATGCGCGACCATCAGCTGAGCTTCGATCAGGCGAAGGCCCTGACTGCGGCGAGCAGCGTCTTCACCATACACACGCCCGTTCCGGCCGGCCTGGAGCGCTTCGATTTCGATTTGATCGACGAGCATTTCACGGATTTGATGCAGCAGTTGGGGCTCAGTCGCGACCAGTTCTTCGATCTGGGACGTGAAAACATGGGCGATTACGAGTTATTCTCCATGTCCGTCATGGCGCTGAACCTGTCGTCGGGGTCGAACGGCGTTGCACAGTTGCACGGCGAAGTCTCGCGCGAAATGTGGAAGTGGGTTTACCCGGGCGTGCCCGTTCACGAAGTGCCAATTCGAGCCATTACAAACGGCGTTCACGTGCAGACATGGGTCAGCCAGGAGATGGCGCAGCTTTTCGATCGTTATCTGGATCCCGCCTGGCGGGCGGAAGAATCGCGGCCTGAAATCTGGAAAGGCGTGTCAAGCATTCCGGACGCCGAGCTGTGGCGGACGCATGTACGCCGACGCGAACGACTGGTGGCCTTCGCCCGCGATCGCTTGCGCGAGCAATTGCAGCGACGCGGCGTCTCGCAGACAGCGATTGAAGAGGCGGACGAGGTGCTGAATCCAGACGCTCTGACGATCGGCTTCGCGCGCCGCTTCGCCACATACAAGCGCGCAACACTGGTCTTCCGCGACTTGGGACGGCTGCGTAAATTGCTCACGGATCCGGAGCGGCCGGTGCAATTTATCTTCGCCGGGAAAGCGCACCCGCATGATAACGAAGGCAAGGAATTCATCCGCACAATCGTCAATGTCGCGCGCGATCCCGATTTCCGCGATTCGATTGTCTTCCTGGAGAATTACGACCTGAACGTAGCGCGCTACATGGTGCAGGGCGTCGACATATGGATGAACAACCCGCGCCGCCCCAAAGAGGCCAGCGGCACCAGCGGCATGAAAGTGATCTACAATGCCGGACTGAACTGCAGCGTACTGGACGGCTGGTGGGACGAGGCTTACCGGCGCGATATTGGCTGGTCAATCGGTCACGGCGAGGAATACGCCGATCACGATTGGGCGGATCAAGACTATATCGAGAGCCAGGCGCTTTACAATCTCCTGGAGCAGGACATCGTGCCACTGTTCTACCGGCAGTCGCGCGACGGGCTGCCGCGCGACTGGATTCGCCGCGTCAAGCGCAGCATGCGCCGTCTGGCGCCGGTCTTCAACACGCATCGCATGGTGCAGCAATATACCGAAGAATTCTATATTCCTCGCTATCGCGTCAGCCAAGACATGAGCGCGGACGGCTACGCGGGCACGGTTCAATTCGCGGACTGGAAGGCAAAGCTCGACCGCGTATGGTCCGATGTCTCGGTACTACAGGTGGATATCGATAGCGGGGACGTCGAAATTGGCAGCACTGCGGAAGTGCGCGCCAGCGTACGACTTGGGGAATTGAAACCTTGCGACGTTCGCGTGCAACTCTATTTCGGCATGCTGGATACCATCGGCAATATTCGAGAAGGCCAGTCGGTTGATATGGCGATCATATCCGACGATGGTGACAACATATTCACCTTCGTTACCGAACACACATATGACACCACGGGCAACGTCGGGTTTTCCGTGAGGATTTTGCCATACCACGACCATTTGCATACTTCGTTCATGCCGCAGAAAATCGTTTGGGCATGAGAATCATGGCGCGAGGTACGTTCTGATGTTACCTGTGGCCGGCTGATTTGGGGCCCAAAGTCTATATGAAGCCGGGGGCGCGTCCCCGCCGCCAGCGAGAACAAGCCAGGTAGTGTATTGAAGTCGGTTGAAACAAAGAACAGCAACTACCTAACAGCCGGTAGCCGCTCGGCGGCAGCGACAAGATCTGTCGCGCTCACGCAAAATCGTAAGCCTGCTCGTCGCATGAGCGACGCGGTTAACGTAAACAGGAGTTGAATGCGTATCGGGCGACTAAGGGTCCGTGTCTACGAGACCTACCGAGTCGCCTCTGCCAAATCGTTTGTATTTTGGCTTAAGGATCTCATGTCTAGGACTGGCTATAAATATTCCAACCGACTTCAATACATTATCGTCGCGCCGCATTGACCCATCTCCCCGACTCGGCTAGAATAGCGACATCCGAGAGCTAACAAGTACAACTTTGAACATGCGATATCATATCTGGACCCTTGGCTGTCAAATGAACGTTGCCGATTCTCAGTTGCTGGCGTCGGAGTTGGAATTGCTGGGGCATCGTGCGACAGAGCATGGCGAAGACGCCGATATCATGGTGGTCAATACCTGCGTCGTCCGGCAGAGCGCCGAGGACAAGGGACTGGGTCGTTTGGGCTTGTTGAGCAAGGTAAAGGAAGCCCATCCGGACAAGGTCATTGGCGTCATGGGCTGCATGGTCGGCGTGCGCGATCCCTTGTGGATGCGGCAGCGCTTGCCTTATGTCGATGTGTTCATGCCACCATCCGACCCGTCTGCGATGGTCAGCTTTCTTGAAGAGCGCATGGACGAAGCGGAAGTCCTGCAGCTCGAGGCGCGGGCGCGCCGGAACCGCGACGCCTTGCAAGATGGTCAACTCATTCTACCGCAGCATGAACGCGGGCAATTGGTCACGGCGCACGTGCCAATTGTATATGGCTGTTCGCATGCCTGTACATTCTGCATCATTCCCTTTCGACGCGGCGTCGAACGCAGTCGCAGCGTCGGCGAGATCGCCGCGCATGTTCGCAGTTTGGCGGCCCAGGGCGTCAAAGAGGTTACGCTCTTGGGCCAGATTGTGGACCGATATGGCAAGGACATTCCCGATGGACCGGATCTGGCGGACCTGCTGCGGATCACCCACGAGATCGCCGAAGAGGCTGGCATTGAACGGATTCGCTTCTTGACGAGCCATCCAAATTGGATGACCGACAAGCTGCTGCATACGGTGGCCGAGTTGCCTCGGATAATGCCGCATATTGAGGCGCCTGTTCAAGCCGGTGATGACGAGGTGCTGGCGCGGATGCGACGTGGATATACGGCCGACCAATATCGCAAGCTGGTGAACAAGATTCGCAAGATCATTCCGGATGTGGCTATCCACACCGACATAATTGTCGGCTTTCCGGGCGAAACGCGCGCGCAGTTCATGGGCACATACAATGTGTTGCAGGAGCTAAAACTCGACAAGGCGCATTTGGCGCGTTACAGCCCGCGACCTCAAACTGTGAGCGCGCGTCGGATGGAAGACGATGTGCCCGACGAGGAAAAGCGCGAGCGCCATAAGATGCTGGAGGATTTGCAGGCGCAGGTTGTCGCGGAGATCAACTCGCAATACCTGGGTCAGACAGTCGAGGTCTTGGTTGAGAGCAATTACAAGGGTCGATGGCGCGCCCGCAGCCCTCAGAACAAGCTCGTTTTCTTCGAAGCAGAAGGCGACTGGAAAGGCAAACTGGCCCAGGTTGAAGTGACCTGGACCGGGCCCTGGAGCATGCAAGCGCGGCTGCCCCGGGAAGAACAGGCGCCGGCGCATGACCCGCTAGTTGTTGTCGCCAGTTGATTTGGCTCGTGTGCCGCGGGAGTTTGATAGCCAGGGTCCGACTCATTTTCCTGGCATGTTCTTTTCTAGTATTATCAGCCTGTAACCTACGCAGCAGGTCCGCACTGCCAGACAGCGGCGCGGCGACCAATACACCCGATGGACCGCCTGTAGTCGTCATAAACTCGCCGAGCGACGGCGATGAATTTGTGGTTGGCGAGGAAATCCTGGTATCGGTGGACGCGTCCGACAGCATTGGCGTCAATCGCGTTCAGCTCTTTGTGGACAATCAGATCGTGCGTACTGTTTCATCGGAGTCGCTGCAGGGCGATTTGTCAATGCAGGCTATTCTCAATTACGTCCCGCAGACGGCCGATTTGGGCAGTATTGATTTGCGGGTGCTTGCTTATCGGGATACGGTCGTTGGCGCGGCTGATGAAATCACCGTGGTCGTACGTCAATCGCCGGCCGACATCGTCGCGACGCCCGCGAGTTCCTCTAATCTTCCCTTCATTCCCGACGACGATATTTGCCGCGCGCTAGTCAACGTCGGCTTGAATTTCCGCACCGGACCAAGCACTGGCTATGCGATAATCGCTGTCCTGGATAGCGGTACGCTGACGCCGATAACCGGCCAGAATAGCGCCACTACCTGGTGGCAACTAGATGTTAACGGGCGGAGCGGATGGGTCAGCGCCGACTTCACGACCGAATACGGCGATTGCGCTGGAGTCCCGGTTATTACCGATCCCTAGACAGGCCAACCGCTGCGAGGTGCTGTCGTGAGAACGATGTGAAGTCCATCTGATTAGTAAGCAAAGATAACACAAGTGAGGCCAAGTTAGTCGCGCAACGAAAATGCGTGTGCTGTAGGGGCGGCACGCCGTGCCGCCCGAACTATCAAACACTGTTTTCGGGCGTTTCAGCGAAACGCCCCTACAACTCGTCGCTTTTTCAGATTCTCATTACTTACTTGCAGTTACTCAGAATCAGAACCTATAAAGTAACTCAGCGTTCGCTAGGGCAGCGATCTGTTGGGGCGACATACCATGTCGCCCGAAACCACAAGTGACAGCGGCAGCGGGCGATCTACGCGCCCCTTCGAGTCTTTGTGGTGAAAAAATAAATCGAAGCGATTGCTCTGAACCCTAGACCTATTCAATGGTCAGCTATAGCGAATGTGATAAAATCAATACGATCATCGAAATGCGCGCTTAGCGTTAGCAGATTGCAGATTCACCTTGACGCAATCCAGGAATCACTTATTGTCTTGTTGCTTCATCATTTATACGATAGCGCCCCGGGGTGAGCCATGACCATCGCGGTCAAGCGCATCTTACTGGTTACCCGCGATGTACAGTTTGCCATCAACGCCAAACGCGCCTTGGAGTCCTTGGGCGAATACGCTGTTACGCCGGTCACAGAAGCGCGCAACGCTATCGAGCAATTACGCGGCAAACCACATCACCTGGTGCTGCTAGATATTGAGAACCTTGCCATTGCGCCAGCGGTGATGATTGACTTAATCCGCGCGCGACAAGGCGAAATCGCTATTGTCCTGGCACCCGACAACCCGACCGCGCAAGAGTTGGCGCAGGAATATCGCCTGCAAGGCGTCGTCGATCTGCCAGTGTCCTCACGATCGTTGATTCCCGTCCTGGAACGATCGCTGAAGGACGTGTACGAGGCTTTGCCACAGACCGCAAGACTGCCATCAACGGACATGCAAGATGACACCGTCAATATCGAATCCCTGGTCGACGGCTTGCTGGCGGATCAGGCGACGCCGTCATATACCTTGCAAAAGCTGCAAGCATCATACCGACTGCTTCACCCTGCGGAGGACGACGTTAAGGCAGGCCCAGGACCCGGCGGCGTTGAACTGGCAATTGAGTCGGAGGACGACGGCGGTACGATACGCTATCGACACGCGCGCAGCGATGAGCGGGCCGGCTCCGCGACTGGCAAGCAGGACGAGGACACGCCCCTGTCCAGCCCGGGCGCGCAGACCACGGTGCGCGATCTGGGACGGGCGCTGTCGGATCAGGCGCTGGGACCATCGGAATTCGCAACGACTGTTCCGGACGCGCAGCACACTGATTCCGGGAACCTGGTACGGGTACTGCGCGATATTGAGAACGAAAACACGACCATAGAAAATTTGTCCGGCGCCAGGCGGTACGAAGAATTCGGCAGGCCTTCATCTGGGGACCTACGTCGCAAATCGCAACCGCGTCACCGCCGCGATGTCGCGCGGCAACCGGGACATTCGCAAGAGAACCTGCCGGCCATAGAAGCGCCCCCTATCCCCGGCCAGACAACATTGCCAGCAGTTTCAAATAGCGTCGGCGAGATGGCCACAACGGATGCCGCAAGTTCCGCATCCCCATCGCGCCGAGCCGAATCAAGCGGCTCTATGCATGCGCCCCTGTACGGCAAGGTCGAAGATCCTTACGTCCGGCAAGTGGCAATTGTCATGACGCAGACGATGACTGAATTGACCGCGGAAGCGACCTTGCTAACACGGGACAATGCCGTGGTGGCCTATGCCGGCGCGCTGCAACCGGATGATCTGAAAGCCTTGCGCAACGCGATTAACGACGATTGGACGGCGGAACAGAACAGGTCGCGGTTGCGATTTCTTACATTGCCCGATGACGGGGGACACTTCATGCTGTATTCCAAGGGTACGCTGGATGATTTGACCCTGTCCCTGGTCTTTGCAGGCAGCCAATCCTTGAGCGCGATCAACAGTCAAGGCGACCGCATGTTGCAAGCCATGGCGCAAGTGCCTGCGGTCGACGTAATAACAGCAGTAGAGGACTCCCACAGCAAACCGACCGTCTCATTGGCGGATGTTCCGGACCGGGCGGCGGGAACTATGAAGACGCTCACATTTGTTTGGCTCGTCGCCAATCCCGCGACCCCGCTCAGCCAGAACGTGGCCAAGCAACTGGTCTTTTGGCTGGAGGTGCAACTCAATAATCTGGGATCGACGGTCCGCCGCATCGACGTGCATCAGAACTTCGTATACCTGGTCGCGGATTTTCCGCAAGGCGCCGCGCCGGATCAAGTTGCCAAGGACTTGATGGCGCGGTCGGCGCGCATCGCCCGTTCGGAAGATCAGAGTTTGCCGCAGGAGCTATGGGCGGACGCATACCTGGTGCTACAGCCCGGGCGGGATCTTGACATGCGCGAGTTGCAGGGCTTTCTGAGCTTTGTCCGCGCTGATGCCTGACTGTGGCAATCGACCAGGATTGGTTATACTCAGCGCAATCTCTTGAAGACAAGCGATTGAAGGAAGACCATGGAAGCCCGCCCGGTTCTCTATCTCATTGATGGCCATGCGCTGGCCTATCGCAGTTACTTTGCGCTCAAATCGGGCGCGTTCACGACCTCAAAAGGCGAAAGCACCAATGCAGTTTACGGCTTTACGCGCACCTTGCTCGATGTATACGAGCATCACCAGCCGAAGTACATTGCGGTCACCTTTGATCGCGGCCTGAGCGGGCGCGAAGAGATCTACAGCGAATACAAAGCCACGCGCGAAAGGATGCCGGAAGATCTCAAGATCCAGATTGATCGCATTGAAGGGATCGTTGACGCCTTCAACATCCCGCGGCTGACCATGGAAAACATGGAAGCCGACGACATCCTGGGCACAATCAGCGAACAGGCGGTGGCGCAAGGGCTTGATGTACACATAGCCACCGGCGATCGCGACATACTGCAACTCTTGTCCCCGCATGTGCGCGTTCAATTGCCGCAGCGCGGCGGCGATGATGTGGTTCTGGACGAGGCGGCCTTCCGCGAACGCTATGGGCTGAAATCGAATCAACTGGTCGATCTCAAGGCTTTGGAAGGCGACACATCGGACAATATCCCCGGCGTGCCCGGCGTCGGGAAAAAGACCGCGACCGACCTGTTGCAGCAGTACGGCGACCTGGAGACGATCTACGCGCATCTGGACGAGCTCAAAACCCGTGTTCGCAATCGCCTGGTCGAGGGGCGCGAAAAGGCGTTCCTAAGCCGGCGCCTGGCGACGATCATGCGCGACCTGCCCATCGAGCTGGATGTTGAAGCCTGCATCGGGCAAGACTTTGCCCTGAAACCGGTGGACGATATCTTTGCCGAGCTTGAGTTCCGGACATTGAGAGATCGGCTGCGCCGGATGTATACGGACCTGCATGGCGACGAAGTCGAAACGGGTATCGTCAACGCGCATGAGGTTATCGAAACGATCATCGTCCGCGATGAGCGCGGCTTGACTGAACTGGTTGCTCAACTTCGGAGCGCTGATGTCATTGCCTTCGACACTGAGACCACAGGTATAGATCAGATGTCGGCGGCGCTTGTTGGAATATCGCTGGCGGTCGATGGCGACCGCGGGTATTACATTCCGGTGGGCCACACGCGGGCGAATGGGCAGGGACAGGCTGATATGTTTGCCGGGCCGGTCGGCGATCAGTTGCCCCTGGATGTGGCAATCGATGCCATCCGCGCTCCGCTGGAAGACCCGACAATCGCCAAAAGCGCACACAACGCTGTCTACGATGTCATGATCCTGGGTCGCTACGGGATAGACGTTCAGCCGATCAGCTTCGATACCATGTTGGCAGAATGGGTCTGCAACCCGATCAGCAAATTTCTAGGTCTCAAAGCGCTCGTCTCGCAAAAGCTGGACATCCAGATGACGGAAATTGTCCAATTGCTCGGCACTGGAAAAGCGCAGAAAACGATGGATTCGGTCGCTGTCGAAGCGGCGGCGCCTTATGCAGCCGCGGACGCCGCCATGACCTGGCGCCTGGTCGAACCCTTGCAGCGCGAATTGAAGGGTGAAGGCTTGGATCCGCTTTATTCCTCGCTGGAGTTGCCATTGATTCGGATCATCGGCGGCATGCAAGCCAAGGGCGTCACGCTGGACGTAGATTTCTTGAAGGATATGAGCGGGCGGCTGCGCGGACGCATTGCCGCGCTGGAAGCGCAAATCTTTGAGCAGGGCGGGATTGGCAAGTTCAATATCAACAGTCCCAAGCAACTGAATACCGTGTTTTTCGAAGTGCTTGAACTGCCCGTTGAAGGGCTGAAGAAGACGAAACTGGGATATTCGACTGATGCCACTACGCTGGATGCCCTGCGCGACAAACATCCGATTGTCAATTTGATCGTGGACTTCCGCGAGCTGTCGAAGCTCAAAAGCACCTATGTCGACGCCTTGCCGGAGCTAGTCAATCAGCGTACCGGGCGCTTGCATACGAGTTACAACCAGACTGGTTCGGCGACCGGGCGCTTCAGCAGCAGCAACCCGAATCTGCAGAATATACCGATACGCACCGAGGTCGGGCGCGAGGTGAGACGCGCATTTGTCGCGCCGCCTGATTACGTTCTGCTGGCGGTCGACTACAGTCAGATTGAATTGCGGGTGATGGCGCATATCAGCGGAGATGAAACGCTGATCGATGCTTTCCATCGCGGTTTGGATATCCATCAAGCCACAGCCGCGACTGTCAATGGCATTGAACCCGAGGATGTCACTTACGAGCAGCGTAGTTTCGCGAAACGGGTCAACTTCGGCTTGATGTACGGCATGGGCGCGTTTCGGCTGGCGCGGGATAGCGACCTGACGCGGGAGGAGGCGGAAGCTTTCATCGCGACTTACTTCGAGCGTATGCCAGGCGTGGAGAAATATATCCAGGACACCAAGGCCTACGTCTGGGAAAACGGCTTTACGAAAACGCTCTACGGCCGGCGGCGCGTCTATCCGGCGATCAAGTCCAAGGGCAACCGCCGCAGTACCGCCGCGGAAGAGCGCGCCGCTATCAATATGCCCATTCAGGGCACGGCGGCGGATATCCTTAAACAGTCGATGATCAACTTGCAGGCCCGGCTGGCTAAACAGAAATACGACGCGGCGATGATCTTGCAAGTCCATGATGAACTGGTCCTTGAAGTCAGGGAAGACGAGCTCTCAAATGTCAGGTCGCTGGTTGTGGAGACGATGGAATCAGCTTTTCCGGATGGCAAGCCGCTTCGCGTTCCCTTGAGAGCCAACGCCAGCTACGGGCGCAACTGGCGCGACATGGAAGAGATGGATTAGCTCCGCTGACGGCAGTTTCATACAGTTAGAGTAGCGGGCGAAACCTACGTCCTGGATTGTCCAGGCTAGAACTCTTGCTCTGGGCTAGCGAAATGGGACGTTGCCCGCGGCCGGTCATATGCTATACTGCGCCTTCTAAGTCTGATGCCGATAGTGAACCAGCGTGATGAAACACTTCCTCGATTTGGCAAGTTGCTCAACGGAAGAACTGGATAACCTGCTGGAGACGGCTTTGCGGCTCAAGCGCGAATGGCGGAACGGCGGCAATCAGCCAGTGTTGCGGAACAAGACGCTGGGCATGATCTTTCAGAAACCGTCCTTGCGTACGCGCGTATCCTTTGAAATGGCCATGAAGCATTTGGGCGGGAGCGCGATTATGCTCGGTCCGCAAGAGATTGGGCTGGGCAAGCGGGAAAGCGTGCCCGATGTGGCGCGCGTACTCTCGGCTTATGTTGACGGCATCATGGCCCGCGTCTTCGACCACGCCCATGTGGTGGAACTGGCTGAGTTCTCACGCGTGCCGGTGATCAACGGGCTAAGCGACAGCTATCATCCCTGCCAGGCTCTGGCGGATATCATGACCATCCGCGAACACTTTGGCCAGCTTGCCGGCTTGCGTCTCGCCTTTGTGGGCGATGGCAACAATGTCGCGGCCTCGGTCGCGCTGGTTTGCGCGCACTTCGGCGTGACGTTCAGCATCGCGACGCCGGAAGGCTACGAGATGAAGTCGTCGATTCGCGACCAAGCTTACGATCTTGCCGAACGTAACGGTAGCAGCCTGGAAATGCACACGCGACCGCAGCAAGCCGTCGCCGACGCCGATGTCATTTACACTGATACCTGGGTCAGCATGGGGCAGGAAGCCGAAGCCCAGGAGCGCATCGGCGAATTTGCGGGCTTCCAGGTTAACCGGGATTTATTGCAATTTGCCAAGGACGGCACAATTGTGCTGCATTGCTTGCCGGCGCATCGCGGCGAGGAAATCACCGACGACGTGATGGATGGTCCGAAATCTAAAGTCTTTGAGCAAGCCGAGAATCGCATGCACGCGCAAAAGGCTGTCTTGACGCACTTGCTCGCATAAGCCGACGAATTGCCGGCGCTCGCCCCCGCTATCCAGGTTCGCGCATCTTCCCACTGTACAATCTGCAAGCGAAAACGCCTGTCAACAGCCTGCGATTAGGCTGCAACGATTTAGGCGCGTATCATTGTGCGCAGCTGTGTAACCGGTGTTAAAATTCCATAACGGAAACCGGTATCAAGTGTTAGTAAATGTACGCGAAACAGGCGCATCGCGACCGATGCGCTCTTATCACGCAGGGGCGGTAGCTGAACCGTGGAACAGATAGCAGTCGTATTACAGAACCTGGCGCCGTCGGACATCGTAGATATCGCTATCGTCACCTTGCTGTTTTACAGTATCAGTTTTCTGTTTCGAGGCACGCAAGCCGTCACGCTTTTTCGCGGCATCGCGCTCATCGTGATTGGGCTGATCGCGCTTGCAACCGTATTAAATTTGCAGGCGCTAAGTTGGCTGCTCGTTAACAGCTTGGCGGCGCTGGTGATCGCTATTCCGGTTATCTTCCAGCCGGAGATCCGGCGTGTCCTGGAGCGCCTGGGACGGGGCTCAATCTTTGGCAGTCGACAAGCGCCAGAGGAAATCAGAGTCTCGGTAATCAAAGAAATCTGTGCCGCGGCCGAGAAGCTGTCGGAGCGACGGCACGGCGCGCTCGTCGTCCTGCAGCGCAACAGTGGCCTCGACGAGTTTATACGCACCGGCGTACAGTTGGATAGCACAGTAACTGCCGATCTGCTGGTGACGCTCTTTTGGCCGCGCACCGAGTTGCACGACGGCGCTGTGATTATCGACAATTCGGGAAGGATTGCCTCGGCGTCCAGTGTCTTGCCGATCACGGCGAGCCGCAACTTGCCCAACCCGAACCTGGGGACGCGTCACCGCGCGGCCGTCGGCATCAGCGAAGTGGGCGACGCCTTGTGCGTGATCGTATCGGAAGAGACGGGCAAGATCGGTGTGACGAACGGCGGTCGGCTCATCCTCGACCTGGATACACAGCGTTTGCATCTGGTGCTGAGCGCCTACTACGGTCCAGCGGATGAAACCTCGGTTTCGATATTGGGCCGCGTGCGGGAGAGCCTGCACGATTTGTCGATTCGTATGCAAATTCGGCGCAGACAACAGGCGAACCCATGATTCAACGATTGAGGGAGTCTGATCTGGCCGGCAATGCGCTTTGGCTGGCTATTTCGGTAATCCTGGCAACCGGGGTCTGGTATATTGCCGTCACGTCGTCCGATCCCATAGATACCCGCCGTTTCAGCGGTATTCCAATACAGTTCGTTCCCAGCGATACCACGGTCATGACGAATAATCCATCGCGCTTTGTAACGGTGCAAATCCAGGGCTCACAGTCCGCTGTGACATCACGACGCTCTGAGGACATTGTCGTACGCGCCGATCTAAGCAATTTGGGCGCAGGCACGCATACCGTGCCATTGGAAGTCAAAGTCGCCTGGCCCGAATCCATTAGCATCCGGAGGCAAGAGGAAACTCAGCCATCTCAAATCACAGTGGAATTAGAGCCGATAGAAACGATCACCGGACCACTGAACATCGTCGTTGTCGAACCACCTCCGCTGGGCTTCAGAAATGACGTTCCAGAGACGGAAATCCTTGAGATGTCTGTCAGCGGGGCAGCCAGCATCGTTTCGGAGATCGTGGAGATACGCGCTGATTTAGACTTGTCGCCTCATCGCAGTCCCGTCGAGTTGGACGCGCGTCCCTATGCTGTGAATGCGGAGGGCGATCGCGTCAGCGGTATTGAACTGGAAGCGCAAACAGTGACGATTTCCGTCAACATAACCAGACGCGACGATGTGCGACAAATCGCAGTCCGGCCCAATGTTCGCGTCGATACCTTGCCGGCCGGCTATACCCTGGCCAGCGTGAGCCCGGACCCCAGATCTCTGTTCGTGGGGGGGCCGCCGGCGCAACTGACGAACATCGCTGACACCTTGTTCACAGTTCCCATCAGCCTTGAAGATCGTCAGGCAGATTTTGAACTGTCGGTACCGGTGCAATTGCCCAGCGATGATCTCTTTGTCATGGACGGGGAGAACAGCATCACCGTCACCATCGAGATTCTCCCAATTGTCACCACCCGCCAGATTGACAATATCGCGGTGAACGTGATTGGCCTCGACGAGAACTATGAGTTTGTCATCGTTCCGCAGAATGTTTCCGCGTACGTCAACGGCCCGGTGTCGCTTGTTGATGTGCTGACGTCTGACGAAATTCAGGTGGTTGTCGACTTGAACGGCCTCGAACCCGGTGTGTACGACCTTCCGCCGGTAGTTGGCATCAGCCAGAGCGAACTTACAGAAGCCAATGTCTCACTGTTGCCGGCGGTGCTAAACGTGGAAATCATCTCTATGGAGGCGGCGGAATCGCCTGCGTCAGTCACTGCAACCCCAACCGCGCCTGGCAGCGGCTGATCGTCTTTCAGGATATCCCTACCGATCTTTGCCCGCAGCCACTACAATCCACACTTCCTGACACTACTAGGCATCACGTCGCTATGGCAAGCAAACCGATAGTTGCGCTCGTTGGCCGACCCAACGTCGGCAAGAGCACCTTGTTCAACCGCTTGGTGGGCGAACGCATGGCGGTCACCCACGAGATACCCGGTACCACGCGCGACCGCCTGCATGGCGAATCATTTTGGAATGGCATTACGTTTCAAGTGATTGATACGGGCGGGATCGAAGTTTATCAGCCCTCGGGCTCGCGCGATGAATCGCCCCTGGCGGAAGGCAGCGCGGCCTTTGTCGAGGAGATCATAGAACAAGCGATGATCGCCATCGGCGGCGCAGACCTCATCATCATGGTCGTCGACGCGCAATATGGGGTAACTGCCGCTGACGAGGCCATTGCGGAAATCCTGCGACGGTCGGACAGGCCAGTTCTGGTCGCCGCAAACAAGATTGACGACCATAAGCGCGCCCAGGATGCCTATGACTTTTATAGTTTGGGCTTGCCCGTGGTGGTGGGCATCAGCGCGATTCACGGCGTCGGCGTCGGCGACTTGCTCGATGAGGTCGCGCTTCAGTTGCGCGCTCGCTCGCCCGGTGATGAAGAGGAAGAAGACGAGGACGAACAGCTCAAGATCGCTGTTGTCGGGCGTCCAAATGCGGGCAAGAGCACGCTGGTGAACACGTTGATCGGTGAGGATCGCGTTATCGTCAGCGAGGTTGCCGGCACGACGCGCGACGCCATTGACACGGATATCACCTGGTACGGCGAAACAATAACCTTGATTGATACCGCCGGCATTCGCCGCCGGGGACGCGTTGAAGCCGGCGTGGAGAAATTCAGCGTTATCCGGGCGATGAAGGCGATTGGCCGGGCGGACCTGGCTTTGCTGGTCATTGACGCGGGTCTTGGGGTGACGGAACAGGACGAGCACATTGCCGGATATATCATCGAGGAGTACAAGAGCCTGGTCATTGTCGTCAACAAATGGGACGCGGTCGATAAGGATGCTTTCACGATGAACGCCTTCATCGACAATATCCGCGATCGCCTTCACTTTGTAAGCTATGCGCCGATAATCTTTATCAGCGCGCTTGGAGGTCAACGTCTGCATCAAGTGCTGGAGGTGGCAAATCGCGTTTGGGAGGCTCGCTTCCTCAGGATTCCGACTGCCGATGTCAACCGCCTGTTGCGCGACGCGATTGAAAAGCACCCCCCTCACGGCAAAGGGACCAAGCGGCTCAAGTTCTTCTATGCCTCGCAAGTGCGTACCGATCCGCCGCTGTTTCTTTTTCATGTCAATGATCCGTCGCAGGTTCATTTTACCTACAAGAGGTACCTGGAGAACCAGTTTCGTCAAGCCTACGAATTCGAAGGTACGCCGCTTCGTATGAGCTTTCGCGCCCGCAGCGAGCGGGCTTCGTTTGCGCCTGTGGAGGCGCGAAAGGACAATGCGCTGGATGAAATGGATTAAGCAGATTCATAATGGCGCGGAACCTGACGGCACTTTGTATTGCGGTGGCACAACGAGGAACATATAATCGGATTGAGAATGAATGCATGTCGACGTCTAAGTCTGCAATGACGCCAGCGTTCGCCTAAGCGAAAAGACGATGCTCCGAAATCATACCGGGCAGTTGCCACGACCACCGCTCCAGTTGCCGGGCTTGTTCCGGGAAGTTGTCAGCACTGTGGTATTTGTCGTGGCCGTTACGGTGCTCTTTGATCTGGCGATTCCCCGCTCCCTGGTGGATGGACACAGCATGGAGCCGACGTTTTACGGGGATGATCGCCTGGTGGTCAGCCGCATCCATTATTTGCTCGGCTCGCCGGAGCGTGGCGATATTCTAGTTTTCAATTCCTTGGTTCCCAGCGAGTCGGAACGCGGAATCATGCTTATCAAGCGTGTGGTTGGCTTGCCGGGTGAGACCGTTGAAATGCGCGACAAGCAAGTATACATTGATGGCAATGCGCTGGAGGAACGGTATATCAAGGAGCTCTGTCGACACCGCTGTAGCGACGATACCTGGGTCCTGGGTCAGGACGAGTATTTCATGATGGGCGACAATCGAAACAACAGCAGGGACTCTCGCGTGTTTGGCGCCGTGCCGCTCAGCAAAATCGTCGGTCAAGTTGTGTTGCGCTATTGGCCGCCGGCATCTATCGGGATGATACCGAATTAGAGACAGGACATGATGGAATCAAAGATTAAGGGTTATGCTTGTCCGCGATGCACTGTAGGACGTTGCTCCCCGCGCGAGATGATTTTTTCCGAAGTGCATCAGGGGCAGCTGCTGGCTATACCCAATGTGCTCGCCCACGTCTGCGATGTCTGTAATTTCGTGGAATTTGCGCAGGAGACGCTGGAAGCCCTTTGGCAAGAACTGTATGGCGAGCATACAGGCGACGCAACTGTCGACGATGTGCCGGCGGTTTCACAGCAGGAGCGAAGGTCTTCCTACGGCGAATAGGCGGGATCGTCATACTTGCCGACCTCTCGGAAATCCAATCAGCACAGGGCGGAACAGATGAATAGCAACGAAGAAAACTTGCGAAATCTGGTTTGTCGCGTCGGTCGACTGATGGTCCAGAAGGGCTTTGTCGACGGCGCGGGCGGCAACATCAGCGCTCGGCTTGATCGCGAACGCGTCTTACTGAGCCCCAGTGGCTTGTCGCTCGGTTACCTGGAGCCGGCGCAATTGCTCGTCGTCAATCTGGATGGGGAGAGGATAGACGAAGCGACCGAAGCCAATGCCGGATTGCGCCCAACCTCGGAGAGCCCCATGCATCTCGAATGCTATCGTCAACGAGACGATGTTCAAGGCGTGGTACATGCGCATCCGCCAACCGCGATAGCGCTGACCTTGGTCGGCTACGACTTTCAGCAGTGCATCATTCCCGAGGCGGTTGTTTTGCTCGGCTTGATGCCGACTGCGCCTTACTCAACGCCGTCAAGCGTCGAGAATCGCGACGCTGTCAGCGAGTTAATTCGCGAACATGACGCGATCATGCTCTCGAATCACGGTTCGCTGACAGCAGCAAAGTCGTTATGGCAGGCTTATATGATGCTGGAATGCCTCGAACACTGCGCCACGATCTTGCACAAGGCGCTTCAGCTCAGCGAGTCGCTGCGGCCGATTCCGCCAGATCAGATTAGAAAGCTGCTTGGCTATCGCGAGCAATTCGGCTTGCTGCGGCCGGGAGATAAAGATCGTTTTGGCAAGTTCCTCAATGGTTAATGCGTCCAGAGCCGCTCGGCAGCGGCAAGATGGTTTTGCGCGCTCACGCAAGAAAGCAAGTCCGCTTGTCGCAAGCGCGCCGCAGTTTGCATAAACAGGCGATAGTCCGGAGCAAACCGACCTTGACTTTCGCTGATCTGACTTGTAACTTATTGTGTTGGATTTGGCCCCTTCGTCTAGCGGCCCAGGATGCCACCCTTTCAAGGTGGAGACACGGGTTCGAGTCCCGTAGGGGCTACAGCGCTCGCAAGGCCTCGCCATCATTGGCGAGGCCTTTTTATGTATGATTGTATAGCGACCTTGGCAATCGCCTCAGCTTTTACAGTCGCTTGGCGCGCATCCGTGGAGAAAGCCCGCTTTTCGCACGAGCGCGGCAGAACATTTCGCTGCGGCTGGCTTAAGGCACAAGCCGCTTGCTGAGATACGAACCTTCAGAACCAGGTGATCTGTTCCGCGCCGGTATCGGTTGCCAAGGCGAGCGCGTCAAAGCTGCGCCGCATCAGATCGAGTTTGGTAGCCGTCAGCGCCGGGTCGTCCCACAAATTGTCGAACTCATCCGGATCCGCTTCCAGGTCGAAGAGTTCGCCGAGCCCGTGACCGTGATAGACGACCAGCTTGTAGCGCTCGTCGCGGATCATCGAAGCGAAACTCCCGTTATAAGTATCGACCATGTTGGGATTGATGGCGCTGTAATACTCGCAGCGTACCGCGTCTCGATGATGATCTTCCGCTTTACTGTCGACGAGCAGCTTGCGCAAGGATTTGCCCTGCATTCGCTTCGGTATTGACAGGCCCGCCAGCTCGAGTAGGGTGGGGGCGATATCCAGCAATTCGACCAAGGCGCCACGGCGCGCGCCTTCCAGAAAATGACCGGGCCGGGAAATAATCAGCGGCACGCGGACCAAGCCCTCATAGAAGCGACAGCCTTTCAAGAGCAAGCCGTGGTCGCCGAGCGCTTCACCATGATCGCTCATGAAGATGACAATTGTATTGTCGCGCTGGCCAGTGCGCTCGAGCGCTTCCAGCATTCGTCCCACATTTTCGTCAATGAGTTCGATCATGGCGTAATAAGCCGCTTGAATCCACTTGGCGTTGAATTCTTCCGGTCGGCGAGCGGGATGCTGAAAATCAATCTCGCTCAATTTGGCTTGCGCTTCCAAGTCGCTATCGCGGAACTTGGGACCGGATAGGGAATCGACATCAAAGCGGTCCAGATACTGCTGCGGCGGATCAAAGGGCTCGTGGGGATCAAAGATATTGACGCTCATCAGCCAGGGCTTGCCGCCGTGATCGGCTGCCATGAAATCGATCGCGCGGTCGGCGCACCAGGTCGTCTGATGCAATTCCGGCGGAATATCATGCGGATTCTGGCGCATTTCACTGAGGTCATGACCTAATGAGCCGAGCCAGTCGGCATAGGCGTGCCCGGCCTCCCACTGATCTTCCGGATCGTGACTCCAATGAAAAAGCCGGTAGCCGTCGTGCTTCGGGCGCGGTTCAATGCGGCCGTAGGCGCCTGCCAGGTGCAGCTTGCCAGCCAGCGCGCAGTCGTAACCGGCGTCCGCCAGCAGCGCCGTGACCAGCGGGGCGGCTTCGTCCCAATAGTCGTTGCCGTTGCCGCAGGCATGAACGCTGCTGGGGTACATGCCGGTCAAAAAGCTGGCGCGGCTCGGCGTACAGATGGGGCTCTGGCAATAGGCGCGCTCAAAGGCGACGCCGCTCGCCACGAGCTTGTCGATATTGGGCGTGCTTAGTTGCGTATTGTTTAGCGCGCTGATCGTGTCGAAGCGCTGCTGATCGGTGCAGATCCAAAGTATATTAGGCGCGTTCGCATGCATTGCTGCTCCTTTTCCGATTCTGTCAATCTCCCGGATAATCCCGTCAACCCTTGACTGCTCCGGCGGTCAGACCGGTGATCATATAGCGCTGAATCAGAAATCCGAAGACGACAACAGGCGCCATGATGATAACTGAGGCAGCCGAAATCTTGCCCCATTCGTAACCTTCGTAGCCCATGTAATGCGTAATTATGACTGGCAGCGTTACGGTTTTCCGCCGTGTGATGACCAGGGCAAACAAGAATTCGTTCCAGGCAAATATGAAAGCGATAATCCCGGAGGCGATAATGCCGATGCGAACCAGCGGCAGTTCTATCAAAACAAGAATCTGCCATAGATTGGCGCCGTCGATCATGCCCGATTCGCGCAGTTCCCGCGGAACAGCGCCCCAGACCGGTATGAGCGTCCAAATAATCAAGGGCAGGCAAAAAATGAGATAGATGATGATCAAGCCGATATGCGTGTCCAGTAAATCAAGCCGGGAATAGATCACAAAATATGGCAGCAAATAAATCATGCCCGGCACCATGCGGATGAGCAGAATGGTCAATAAGGAATTTCGCCGCGCCCGCCCTCGCATGATAGTTATCGCAAAGGTCGCCGGTATCGCGAATGCCATCGCAAGAGCGACGGACCCGGTTGAAATAATGACGCTGTTGGCGAAAGCGAGACGGAACTCCGCATCCTCAACGATGGCGATGAAATGCTCAAGCGTGGGCTCAAAAATGAACAAGGGCGGATAGGCGAAGGCATCCAGGGCATTCTTGAGCGCGAGCAGCAATACCCACAGGATTGGGCCCAGGATTGCCAGACCATAGGTAATGCCGACGGTATAAAGGCTCGCGGTTGTGAACTTCGATCGGCGCTTCATGAGTTATGAATCTATTTGGAAATTACGCAGCAGGATTCGCATCGTAGGAGCAATAATCAGCAAGAGCATAAAAAAGTAGACAACAATTATTGCCGAGGCGTAACCGACTTTCAGATAACTAAAACCGCTCACAAAAGCGTAGTAGTTAACGGTTTCGGTGGCCGCGGCCGGGCCGCCGGCGGTCACAATATATATGATCGGGAAAATGCCCAGGGCTTCCATCGTGCGCAGGATGCCGATAAAGGTGACAGTCGGTTTCAGCAGAGGCAGGGAAACGTGCCGGACAGATTGGACCCAGGTCGCGCCGTCAATAACGGCCGCTTCGTATAATTCATCGGGAAAGGACTGCATAGCCGCCAGAAACATAAGCGCGACGAAAGGCGTCCAACCCCAAACAGCGACGATAATGATGGCAACGAGGGCCCAATTGGGGTCCGTTAACCAACTAGGACCATCCAGGCCCAAGAGGCTCAAGAAATAGTTGACGCTGCCCAGCTTTGGCGTGAACAAAACGCGCCATGTCAGACCGGTCACTATCGGCGGTATAACCATCGGCGCTACCAGCAGGTATCGCAGCCACTTCATGCCGGGCAGCCGTTCATTCATTATGACGGCGACGACGAAACCGAGAATCAGTTGCAGGGCAACGGGTACGACGATGAAGAGCAAACTCACGGGGATGCTACGCAGAAAACGAATATCGTCCAGCAGCCGGTCGTAGTTCCGCAGGCCGATAAATCGTTCGGGTCTTGGACTGGCAAATGACAGGGACGAGGTGCTCAGATAGAGGGTGAAGAGTACGGGAAGCGCGGTAAGCAACAGCAGCACGACGATCGACGGCGAGAGATACTTCAAATATGCTCGTTGCGGAATAGGCTCATGCGATGCCATTTCGCGCCTCTTGACCATTGCTCGACTTGTCGTGATCAAGTCTTTGCGGAGTTCCGAGGAATGCCGGCGTGATCGCCGAACGCATAACGAAGGACGGCCCTCGAGGTCCGTGATTCAACCCGAGAGCCCTCCTGTTTATGTAAACTGCGGCGCTCATGCGACAAGCAGACTTACTATTTTGCTTGAGTTCCGCAGACATTTTCGCTGTCGCCGAGCGGCTCTGGATGCCAGTTTTACGGCAGGTATCCCTCGTCCTGGAGCATCTGCGTGATCAGCTCATTGGCGTTGTTGAGCGCGTCTTCCGGCGTCCTCGCGCCAATTTCGGCTTCTTGCACCGCCTGGCCCAGAATATCACCCATCAAAGGCCATCCGGCGAAGGGCGGGTAATAATCAGCAGGCGCGGCAGCCAGGCTGTCTTGAAATGCTTTAAGGAATGATCCAGCGCCGAAGTCATAGTCATACTTGTTGATGAAATCCGGATCTTCCCAAAGACTGTCCCGTGTTACCGCAATCTGTGGCAGCGCCAGGGAAATCTTCTTCATCGTGTCGAAGCTCAAGGCCCATTCGACAAAAGTATAGGCCGCTTCCTGATGCTCTGAATCGGCGGTTACGCAGATCCCATGCGTCGCAAATGACGGTTTGGGACCGGCCGCGCCGCCCGGCACAACAGCGAAGCCGAGATTGCCGGATACCTTCGACTCTTCGGGATCGAGGATGCGGCCCGCTAACGGCGCCCCCTCCATGACCATCACAACCGTACCTTGCTGCATCGCCCGGGTGACGTCGGGATATTGATATGCAGCAACGCCCTCCGGTCCATAGTTGTTCTTCAGAGTGACAAAGTTTGTGAGCGCTCTAATGGCTTCGGGCGAATTGACGGTCGGCGTCAGATCGTTCGGGAAATCGGCGAAGAACTTGGCGCCTTCGCCATGGAAGAAGGAATTGAAATGCCAGATGTTGCCGTGCGAGGCGGGCGGATTCCCGCGCAGAGCGATTAACGGCACCTCGTCGCTATGAAGCAGCGGCGCGATCTCCAGCAATTCGTCATAAGTTGTCGGCGGGCTCTCGATGCCGGCCGCTTCAAATATGTCAATCTGATAGTACATAATGATCGTAGCCGCGAAGAAGGGCAGGCACTGTTGCACGCCATCCCAGGCCATCGCGTCCATTGTCGAAGCGATTAAGTCGTCGATGTCCAGCGCTTCTGGATCCGAAACGTCCGTACCCCAGAAAGTTTCAACCGGCGTCACCCAACTGTTCTCCGCGTAAAGCGGTATATTCCCGCTTTGAATGCCAACGACATCATAGTTGCCGGCCCCGCTCGCCAATTCCAGTTGCGTCTTCCGCACCGAGCCTTCTTCGTCCAGCAATTCGAATTCAACGCTAATGCCGGTCAAGGCTTCGAATTCCGGTTCCAATTCCTTGAGCCCATTCGTAAAGGCGGTAGCCAAGTACAAAAAGTTGAGGCTTGTGCCTTCGTAGGGTTTCTCATCGCTTTGACCCATCACGTTGGTAACGAGCACTGTACAAAGTAAAACGGCAAGTAATCTGCGTATCATTTTCTTGCTCCTTTTTTGGATACGTGGCTCGGCGCGCTGCGCGCGCGCTTAAGAAAGCCACTTGCTTAGGTCTTTCGGTTATTCGTTGCTGCGCCTGCCTTTCTCATAATCGAACGAGATTCTGTAGAATGCCGCCAACGATGTGTTGGCAACGCTTACAGTGAAGTTTACCGCCGGCGATTGGGCCTGTCAAAAAAGCGGAATGCGCTGTCAGGGGCAATTGCGCGGCGTCGAGGCAGTTGTTTTCGCATCCTTAAAGGCTTGTCCGCTACTTGTGATGAACAGAAACCTAGGCGAGCCCTCCCTCGGATTTTTTTTGAGG
>JAPOOU010000127.1 GCA_026713245.1 Chloroflexota bacterium | reverse complement strand
CCCACAATCGCGTTGAGGCAAGCGCCCCGACGCAAGGGCAGACCACAAGCATTGTCGACAATTGCTGTTTCGTCGACCGGCAATGCCAAACCGACAAGGAGTGGACGGACGGGTACTGGGCTTTTCAGAATGGCCAATGCGCCGCGCCGACGCGGACCCAGGTATCGACGCAGTCCGTGAGTACAGGCGCTTCCCAGATTGACAACTGCTGCTTCGCGGGCTGGCAATGCCATACCGACGAGCAATGGAGCAGCGGTTACGAAGCCTATCAGAAGAATCAATGCGCGTCGCCGACCCAATCGTCGTTGCTCCCGGCCGGTATGGACGCATCCCAGGTCGACAACTGCTGTTGGGTGAACCGGCTATGCAATAGCGACGTGGATTGGCAGCGCGGCCATGCAGCCTACAAGCATTATCAATGCAGTACCGGAATCCCGATTGCCATTGAGGGATCCCCTCGCTTTGTTCGCGAAGTCAGAGACGCCTTTAACCTGCTGAAGGAAAAAGTACCGCGTCTCTATGCCTACGGGATCAGCGGATTGAGCAAAATCAGAGAAGTCCCGGCTGGCAGCGTCATAGGCGTTTATGTCGAAACGCGGACATTTGAATACGCGTCCGATCTGGTGAAGGGCGACGAAGAGTCCATTATCTTTTTAGCCGGCTCGATCCTTCACGAAGCATGCCATGTCCATCGCTGGGAAGCCGGCTTCCGCGAAGTCGCATGGAAAGAAGAAAGGGCCTGCGTAGAAAAGGATCTTGAGGCTGTCATGGCGCTGGATCCGGAAGATCGTTATGGAAATGCCGCCTGGTATCGAGATCTGATCGCCAACCTCCATAACCCGGAATACTGGTGGTGGGCGGACGACAAATAGCCCCGCCGCGCCGGTGCTCATGCCCGAGCGGATGCGCTGGCAGCGCCGTTCCGGGACGGAAAAAATGCCTGGGCTCGGGCAAGTTCAGCGATTGATTTAATCTGACCCCATTTCACAGACAAAACTGACCTGACGCTGTCAAGATTTCTCGCCATCAAGACAGTTTGACGTCCCGTCCCAGATTATGTAAAATCAAAGATACAAAGCTTGGCTATTACCTGCTACATAAACCTTCCGGGAGAACCCGTCGTGAAAATTAGAGTTATTACTGTACTATTAGTAATGATCGCTCTTTGCAATGTTGCTTCCGCGCAGAGCTACGCCATTCGCGTGACCTACAACACCAATTTGAGAGCCGCCAATAGCCTCACGAGCGGCGTTGTTGAATCGGCGCCGGCCGGTACAGTTTTAACCGTCCTCGGCCAGCAGGGCCGATGGCTGCAGATCGACCGAAGCGGCAGGCAAGTCTGGATGGCGGGCTGGGTCAGCCACAGCCGCGTTCAAAGCGCCCAGCCGGCGGTATCTCAGCCGCAAAGCCAACCGCAAACCCCAATCGACAACTGCTGCTTCGTCGATCGGCAATGCCATACCGACCAGGAATGGGCGGACGGCTATTGGGCTTTCCAGAATGGCCAGTGCGCCGCGCCGGCGCAATCTCAGCCACAGGTTCAGGCTCAGCCCCAGACTCAGGCGCAAACTCAGACACAGACATGGGTCCCAACGCAGCGAGGCAACCCGCATGACATTGACAATTGCTGTCAGCTGGATCGGGAATGCCACTCCGACGAAGAATGGAGAGCTGGATGGGTGGCGTTCAAGGAATTGGAATGCTGGGATGAATATCACAAATGGGCCAGAACCCCAGACCCAAGGTATATGCCCGCGAGCGGAAGTGACAACTGTTGTAACGCTCCCGGTTGGCTTTGCCTAAACGACGAACACTTTCATTTCGGCTTGATGGCATTTCAAGATTACGGGCACTGCAACCCGCAAATAAAGCCGTATTACTTGCCCAGCGTTCGCTATTATGACGCCACCGACAATTGCTGTCACCTTGGTCGGCAATGCCAGACCGAAGAAGATTGGGCACAAGGATATTCGGATTTCCTGCATTTCAGATGCGAGTTCAACGATATCCCCCTATTTGTCGATATACCGGTACATATAGAGGGATCACCTTCCTTTACTGCTATGATGAAAGCGGCCTTTAGTCTGCTAAAGGCGAAATCGCCGTACTATTATGACTATGCGATTCGTGGCTTGGACAAGATAAGACAGGAATCAGACGGGGATCCATTAACCAGTGGCGGACACGTCACTTGTGAGGATAAGACATACGTCTCCCGCTTCTCGGATTCTTTCCTAGGCGACTACACGACAAAACTTCTACAAGAGGCTTCTATTATCGTGCACGAAGCTTGTCACTGTAACCTAAAAGACGCCGGATTCATTGCGCCTAAGCCATGGCCTGAAGGAAAAGAAGTGCCCTGCTATGAACAGCAGCATCTCGTATTGCGACAATTGGATCCGCACCACGGTCTTGTAGCGGGTTATTCAAACCAAGTCGTGAGTATAGTCCGTGACTATCCGTGGTTCGCATCGTACCTGGAGAAACCGCTCTCTTATCACCAACATTTCCTGGCGGTCGGTCCCTAGACTCGGTCGGTGATCCCGGAAGGACCTGCCGACCGATTTGCTCTTGACCAACGCGCCCTTGTTGGCTACGCCAAGAGTACCGTCGCGGCCCGAAAATATGCTCCCGCTTGGGCAAGAACTGCAAATGTTGCGACCCCCGGTGCACAGGTGCCGCGGGACTGACCGAGAATCTGCGTTTTCAAATAGGCTCGCGTCTATTCGCATTTCCTATCCCACCTTTGTTACACTGGAGCCAGGTAAGTGACGCTAATATAGTTTGTTTCGGAGGCTTTTGATGGGCGATCTGCTCTTGACCAACGCGCGCGTCCTGGATGTGCGCGGCGGAGAACTGCTGCCTGACCGGCATGTCTTGATCGAAGACGGCAAGATCAGCGCGGTGAGCGAGACGAAGCCGCAGACCGATGCCGAGACCATTGACATCGGCAGACGGGTGGTCATGCCCGGACTTTGCGATTCGCATGTGCATGTCACCGCTGCCACGGCTCATCTTTCCGCCATACGGCACTGGTCCCCCGCTTACGTGACCGCCCACGCCGCGAAAATCCTCGAAGGCATGCTGATGCGCGGCTTCACCACCGTGCGCGACGGCGGCGGCGCCGACTGGGGCTTGGCTCGGGCCGTCGACGAAGGCTTGATTTCCGGACCGAGCATCTTCTTTTGCGGTCACGCCCTGTCACAAACCGGCGGCCACGGCGATATGCGCAGCTCCGGTGATGACGGCATTGGTTATGGCTGGCTGACACCGGGTTTAGGCTGGGTCTGCGACGGCCTCAGCGAATTGCGCCGCGCCTGCCGCGAAGAAGTCCGCCGCGGCGCTCATCACATCAAACTGATGGTTTCCGGCGGCGTCGCCTCCCCCACCGACCGCATCGACAGCACCCAGTTTTCCGAAGACGAGATCCGCGCGGCAGTCGAGGAAGCCGAAGCGGCCAACCTCTATGTCATGGTCCACGCCTATACCGCCCGCGCCATCAATCGCGCCTTGCGCTGTGGCGCGCGCACGGTGGAACACGGCAACCTGATGGACGAAGAAAGCGTCGACCTCCTGCTGGAGAACGAAGCCTTTTTGGTGCCGACCCTGTCAATCTATCAAGGACTTGCGGACGAAGGCGTCGAGGCCGGCTTGCCGGAAGAACTCTATAAAAAAGTCTTTGATGTGCTGGACGCCGGCAAACGCGCGCTTGATATGGCTTACAGCGGCGGCGTGAAGATGGCTTATGGCACCGATCTGCTCGGCCAGATGCACCGCCGTCAACTGGACGAGTTCGCTATCCGCGGCGAAATCATCCCGGCCATTGACGTGCTGCGCGCGGCCACCTGCAATGGCGCGGATCTGCTCTGCCGCAGCGGTGAATTGGGCGAGGTCATCGCCGGCGCGCGTGCCGATCTGCTGGTGATGGATGGCGATCCGCTGGCGGATCTGCGCGTGATGACCGAGCCGGAGACGAACCTGCGCATCATCATGAAAGATGGCGTGATTTACAAGAATACTTTGAGTTGAGGGCGTCCCGCCGTTAATCCGTTGCGGGGGATTGATAAACGCCAATGATATGCTTGGCGTCATCTTATCGAAGATTCACATTAATCCCAATAAATTAATGCGAAATTCGCGCCAGCTAACCCCATCCCCCGGCCCCTTCCCCAGCGCATTGGAGAAGGGGAGTTTCGCGCAGCGCGAGCAAGTCTCCCCCATTGCAATGGGGGAGATTTAGAGGGGGTTAAACTCGCATGACTAACTGAGTACTACTTCTGTGTCGCTTCTAAATAAACCGGCCTGCTCATACGTGCGGAAGGCTTAATGTTTTGTGTGTGCGCGGCATTCCTGGGACCTTTTCGCTGCCGCCGAGCGGCTGTGGTCAATTAATCATTTTATAGCGCTTAAATCGGCGGCGGGACAAGTCAATTTGATTTCTGGAGCGAAACATGGATAGACAAGATCTGTTGAATCGCCTTAAAGACGACAAAATCGAATATCTCTGGGTGACGTATCACGACTTCAATGGACGCGCTTGCGCCAAGACGATCCCAAAAAGCCGCTTCGCTGAGGTCGTCGAGGGCGGGATTGTTTTCGCCCGCGCCAACCTGAATTTCGGCGTCGATGATCACATGGCGGCTGACGGCATCTGGGGGGCGCAGACCGGCGACTTCCTGGCCCTGCCCGATCCCGACGCCTATTGGAAATTGCCCCATCTCGACAACACAGCCATCGCGCTCTGCAATATGATGACCGAGGACTACCAGCCCTTCGACGCTTGTCCGCGCCAAATCTTGGGACGAACCCTGTCCCGCTTCGCCGGGCAGGGCATCGAAATCACCGCCGCGCTGGAAGCGGAGTTCAGCCTCTTCGCCAAGACCGAGGATGGCCATGTCGCGCCATCCCGCGCCGGGGGCATGTTCACCGTGGCCGGCTTGAACCAATTTGCCGATTTGCTGCACGACATCGTCGCGACTCTCGAAGCGACCGGCATCCAGGTCGAACAAATGGGCAAGGAATACGGCGCCTCGCAGTTCGAGTTCTCGGTGCGCTATGACACGCCGCTGGCGGCTGCCGATCGATATCTCATCAGCAAAGAAGTCACGCGAGCGCTGGCGCTGCAGCGCGGACTGATCGCCTCTTATATGCCAAAACCCTTCACAGATCTGGCCGGCAACGGCTTGCACGCCAACCTGGCGCTTTGGGATACGAACTCCGGCAGCAATCTGCTGGCGGGCGGGGAACTGGAGAATCCCTTGAGCGCGATCGGTCGGCACTTCATCGCCGGCTTGATGGCGCACGCGCACGGCATCTGCGGGCTGGGCGCGCCCACTGTCAATTCCTACAAGCGCTTGCAGCCCGCCTCCTGGGCGCCGGCGCATATCGCCTGGGGAATTGGTAATCGCGGCGTTTTGCTGCGCGTGCCCGATGTCAACAAGCGCTGCCGCGTCGAATACCGCGCCGGCGATAATACCTGTAATCCCTATTTCTTCTTGACAGCGCTGCTCGCCGCCGGATGGGACGGCATGCGGAATAAAGCCGATCCCGGCGCGCCATTCAACGATGAGGATGTCGGGCATTTCAGCGAGGCGCAGAGCGCAGCGCGAGGCATTCAGTTCCTGCCGCGCAGCTTGCCCGTCGCCCTGGACGCGCTTGAAAACGACCGGGTGCTGATGGACGCCCTGTCGCCGGCCGCCGGGCGGGAGTTCCTCAAGGTCAAGCGACTGGAACTGCAGACATACAACCTGACCGTGCACCCCTGGGAGCGCCAAATGTACCTGGAGGCGCCCTGATGCTCGATTTCAGCGAATTGCCGATAGTTGACGCGCATTGCCACCCCTATCGGCGGGTGGACGCGCTCAGTCCGGAGGAATGGGTGGATGCCCTGGCTTTTGGCGGCGGCTCGCCCGCCTACTTGCGCGAAGGGGGTATCGATGTTGATGCTGCCGCGCAGTCGATGTTGGGGAGGCTCAAGCGCGATACGCTCTACTTCCGCTTTATGCTCCATCGCCTGGCGGAATACTTCGCTGTGGAGGCGACGGCCGATGCCGTGGTCGCCGCCCGCAACCACGCGATCACGGACGACGGCTACGCGCAATACGCCCAGAAGCTGCACCGAGCCGGCAAGATCGAAACCTTGATCGTTGACGACGGCTACCCGCTGCCGCAGATCAATCTCGAATCTTTCCGCGCCGAAGTCGGCGTCGAGGTCCTGCCGGTCTTTCGCATTGAAGTCTTGATCCAAGACCTGCTGGACGACGGCTGCGGCTGGTCGGAATTCCGGCGCCGATACGATGACGTCATCGCCGAGGCCCTGGGCAATGGCGGCTACCGAGGGCTCAAGTCGATCATCGCTTACCGGACGGGACTGGATATCGATCCCGGCAGCCGCTCTCCGGATCAGGGCCGGGTCGCGCTGGAAAGGCTGCGCCGCGCGCGCGGTCGCGGCGACGATCCCGTCAAGAGCCTGCGCGATCATCTTTTCTGCCGCGCCATCGAGCGCTGCATCGACTTTGACGCGCCCTTTCAGGTGCATACCGGCATGGGCGACTGGGAAGTGCATTTGGCGGCCTGCCGCCCGGCGCTCTTGATGGAACTGTTGCGCTACCCGGCTTATCGCGCCTGCAAATTCCTGCTGGTCCACACCGGCTATCCCTATCACGCCGAAGCCGGCTACCTGGCCAATGTGCTGCCCAATATCTGGTGCGACATTTCCGAAGGTTTGCCCTTCGCCGGCAACGCGGGCAAACGCATCATCGCCGAAGTGCTGGAAATGGCGCCCGTCTCCCGCGTCTGTTACGGCTCGGACGTCTATGGATCGCCCGAGCCCTTCTATACCAGCGCGCTGCTGGGAAAGCAGGCTTTGGAAGGAGCGCTGGGAGAACTGATTGACGATGGTTTCTTGTCAGTTGCCGAGGCCTACGATGCAGCGCGCATGATCCTGGCCGACAACGCGCGCGAGTTGTACGGCATTTGAATCGCTAGTCACTATAAACGAACGGGGCGACTCAAAGAGTCGCCCACTATACCGTTTTTGGCATATTTTGGGCGACCCGCTGGGGTCTTTTGAAATTCACTCCCCATCTCCCGCCCTCTTCCCCCCCCAAAAGGAGCTGGGGAGCGGACATGTTTGAAATGACTCCGTATTGATGCGGCAGATCAGCTAATAGCGTAGGGCTGTGTCTACGCGACCTGACCCCTACAGGTAACATTTATGTTTGAACTTTGTCCGACTTTGTCCGTTTTGCGGACAAACGGAAACTCTTTTTCGGACAATGCGCCAGTTGACTTGGCAGATCGGGCTGCTTGCGCAGTCCTTGTGGCATCAGCGCCGCAGTAAACATACGCAGTCCCCTTCATTTCCCCCGCAAAACCCGCATTAATGGCGCTGAAGTCACCCTAAAATAGGGGAAGATATGAGCGGCTTGGCAGCGTAAAACCCTTGTTTTCACTAGCTTTCGGGGATTTTGGGTTCTCCCTGAAGCAGATTTTTCCGGTCAAGCGTTTTTTCCCTTTCGACTGGGTTGTTCCGGGATGCAGCAAGTGGTACGAACATAGCGGAAAGGGCAAAGCAAAGGGCGACTATATAGTCGCGGTTTGCCCAGTTGGGCGAGAATTGCTGAAGTCTCTCGAGCCAGTGTCCAAGTTTTCGGGATCACTACAGAAAACAACTGCAAACATCGCAGTACGGGACTAGCCTTGTAGGTGCGGCTCTTTTCAGCCATCCGCTTGAATTCAACGCAGCGTATCCAACACGTATTGCTCGAAAAACTCCAGCGCCTGGGGCAGGGCGCGCCGCCCCAAACCAATACGGAAGTAGTTGCCCTCGAATTTCATGATCTTCGCCGGCAGCACCATCACCCCGGCTTCGCGCACGGCGCCATCGGCGAATTCACCGACATCCATATCGGCGGTCAATTCGACCAAGCCGACTGTTCCCGCCCGCGGATAATGAATCCGAAAGAGATCGCCGTGGCGACCGAAAAATGAACGCGCGACAGCGATATTTGCGCCGACGATTGTTACACAGCGTTCGGTCAGCGCTTCGGCGTTTTCCAGGGCGATCAGGGCCAGAATCTCGCTGGGCGCGCTGCCGCAGATCGTCGTGTAGGACTTCATTTCCTGCATTTCATGCATTAATCCCGCGTCGCGGGTGATCAACCAACCGACGCGCAAGCCGGGCAACCCGAAGCACTTTGACAGACCGCCCAGAACGACCGCTCGGTCGTAAAGTTCACAGGCGGACGGGAGGCGGGTCGCCGGGTCCCGCTCGGCGAAGCGATAGATCTCATCGGAATAGAGGATCAGATCATGTCGCCTCGCCAGGTCGACTACGCGCTCGAATTCGGCGCGCTCGAGCAGAGCGCCGGTAGGGTTGTGCGGAAAATTGATGATGAGCATCTTTGTATCGGAACGGACAAGGCCTTCCAGAGCGTCAATGTCGAAGCTCCAGCCTGCATCGCCGCATTGCGCGCGCCAAAACGAGACCTCGCAGCCGATGCCGCGTCCGATTTCATAGAGCGACTGAAAGCTGGGGGAAATCGCGATTACATGATCGCCCTCGTTCAGCAGGGCGCGCATCGGCACGTAAATGCCTTCTTCCGGCACGACTTCCAGCACGTGCTCGGCCTCGATCCCGTCGTCATGTATATCGGCGATGGCGCGGCGCAATTCGGGATGCCCTTGTGATTCGGTGTAACCCAGCCACAGATTCTCGAATTGGGCGCGCCTGGCCGGGCTGGCATAGTCCAGGATCTCCGGCAGCGACAGCGGCTCGCAGTCCCAGGAGCTGATGCCATGGGGCGCGCTGAATTCGTGCTGGCGGAAGAAGTGTTCGATTTCAAATGGCGGGAGTTTCATGCTGTAAGCGCCTCGCTGTCTGCTTGAGTCGGAGCAGTTAGTTGTTGGGAACAATATCGATACAAACGCCGTTGTGGTCGCTCAGTCGCGTTTCGTCGGGAGCGTATTCGCTGATGTACTGTAGAGTGTTAACCCGCAAATCTGTGGACATAGCGATGTGGTCAATGAAGTGGCGGCTGATGCCGGCGGTGGGTATCAGCCAACTGTCAAAAGTCGCTTTCCGCTTTTGGTTGACTTCACTGCGCCGGTACGGATAGTTGTAGGGCGGAATCTGCAAATTGAAATCGCCTAGCAGGATGGTACGCACGGGTGTTTTGCTATATGGCAGGAAGTCTTCGCGGATGAAGCGGGGCAGGTAATCTCCGCTCAGGGCATCGAGATATTCGCAAGCGCCCTGCCAAAATGTCTTGCGCTGCTCACCCCATTTTTCGTGATTGCGGTAATGCGCGTAGGGGATGCAAATGCCGATTATCGTCCATCGCTCATAGCCGACGACGGTCGTCGCTTTGATGAATCGTCCAGGTGGCATCTTTGGCGAGCCGAGCGTATCGACATCCACCCAGCCGTAGCGACTCCAAAGTACCACTTTGCGCGCGCCTTTATCTTCGGGCCGCCCCCAACCCGATATTTCGCTGGTAATCGTCCGACCGCCGTCCGGCATGGCTTGTGGATAAGCCTCGGTCAGACAGATGACGTCGGCGTCGTATCCGGCGATTAATTCGCGTACTTTCTCGAGCTTTGGCGCACCCGCGCGCAGCCGGTCCGCCCGTGTATTCCAATTCAGTACTTTCATTTTTCTGCTACAAGCCCGCTTTGTTGAGTTCATCCTGCAAGGCAGGAAGCTGTTTGAACTCAATCCGCAAGTCGGCAATGAATTGATTCCAGTTTTCCGGTTCATTCATTTGCTGATACATCCCGCGGACTTCCCGCAATAACCTCGCCGCGGCGGCGTAGCGCTTTCGCTTTCTTAGCGAAATTTCGGCACGGGCGTATTTGATATAAATCGGGATGGCGGGCGCTGGATATATCTGCCGCGATTCTTCCGCCACAGTGAAGTCAAGGCGGTAGATGACATGGGAGGGATGGTGGAATTGCGGCTCCGAAACTTTGTCTAATGTTACCCACGCCATATCCCAGTCTTTATCATGCAAGTACACCAGGGTCAGTACCTGATACTCCTGTTTTCTCTCCAGTTCGGCGATGATCTGTGGGCGGATTGCGCGCCAATTGTCGAGCGACTCGGATACCCCGCGCAAACCGATGTAATGGTCGATATGCGGATCAATTTGCATCCGCTTCAATTGCCAACTGAACTCCGATTGCTGATCGCCCCCCTGCTGATAAAAGCCGATGAGCCATTCTATAATGCGGTTGTCATACTCGCTGCCCAACGCTCCTTCGGCAAGCTGAATCGCAGTTTTCGCTTGATCGTGGCTGAGAAGCAAATCAAGCCCGCGTCTTAATTTATGCGCGGCTTGCAGTTTCGTTCTTATGACTTCAGCAGCCTGTTCATAGCGCTTTAAGTCAAGCAATTTGCTGGCGTATAGATAGTGCAATTCTTTTGCTTGAAGGCGCTTGAGCGTCTCTTCAGGATCAATCGAATCAAGCACGTCTAATTTCATCAAAAAATCTTCATAAGCCTCAGCGCCCCAATTACTGAAACGCTCTTCTACACTTTCGCGACCGGCGACCAAGCCAACATGTTCGCGAATACGGGAGATATCCGCCGATTGCGCCAATTCCAGAATAATGCTTTCCGCTTCATAACCATAGTCGATCCCGCCAAACTCGGTATCCCATATCCATGTATCTACTAAGGTATCGAGCACACGCTGGCGCAAGGCTTCGTGTTGAGCGAAATCAAGCTCTAATATGGCTTCTTTCAAGTGGGCGACGGTGTTGTTGATCGCCTCAACATATTGTCCTTCATCATCCGTGGGATAGTCATTGGCGTTACATTCATCGAGAATAGCGCAGTAGATGGCAATCGCATGGGCATAATCGCCGCGCCGCGCGCAGCGGCTGCCCAGGCGGGTGAGTTCGTAAACCTTGTTTTCGGCAACGCGGTCCATCCATACGCCGCTGAATGCTAAAGACTGCTTTAGTTCCCGGCGAATGCTTTGCAGGTCCAAAAGCTGATTTGAGGAACCGTCGGCTGTCGCGCCCTCAACAATTTCTTCAAGCTCAGGGTAACGTAGGATCATCTCTTCGATAATGTCAACCAAATCCTTTTTCTTGTGTGACATCAGTACTTCGTGCAGGGTCTTACCTTCCCCAAAGCGTTCTGGATGATGCAGATACATGAGCAGCAAGGCGACGATATGCTTGCAATCCCCGCCCCAATCATATTCGCAGTCGCAACTTGCGGCGATTCCCTCATCCAGGAATCTTGCTCGGACGCGATAGGGCTGAGGATAGGACCCGCGGCATTTTGCGCTAATCTCGTTCTCGCACTGGACAGGCGAAGAAATAGCCCCATTCGTGTAGAGCATTTCACCACGATGAAAAATTTTACCAGAGGCGCGTGATTGGATCTGTCGCTCGGTTAAGAGGATATTGTTGTTCATTGCTTCGCGCATTCCCGTCAACACGCCTTCTTTCTTACCACTCCAGAGGCTGCTGATCGCGGAAGAAGCCGCCTGTCGGACCGCCATCGGGCAAGGTCGCCGCCCAAACGATGCCGGCCGCGCCATCGGGGATCGGACGTCCGCCCTCACCACCCATCTCAGTCGCCACCCAGCCCGGGCATATAGCGTTCACCAAGATACCGTCCGCCGCCATTTCCGCCGCCAGCATACGTGTCAGGGCATTCAGGGCTGTCTTGCTGATATTGTATGCCGGCGGTCCCGCGCCCATTGTCGCCAGCGATCCGGAACCACTGCTGACATTGACGATGCGCGGTTGCGCGCTTTTCTTCAGGAGCGGCGCAAAGGCTTTTGCCATCCGCCAGGGTCCGTACAGATTGGTGTTGATAGCTTCGCTGACGACGTTGAAGTCCGCCTGAAGCGCCTTCTGCCAATGGTCGTAATGAATGGCGGCGTTGTTAACCAGCACATCCAGGCGTCCATATTGAGCCAGTATCTCATCGCGCAGTCCTCGAATGTTGGCGTCGTCGGTGACATCCAGTTGCTTGGGTTGGATGTTGTCGGAGGCGATTTCCTGGCAGGCGTCCCGGGCTTTGCCTAGATCCCGCGCTGTCAACAGAACCAGTATGCCGCGCCCGGCCATTTGCCGGCAGACCTCTTTACCGATCCCGCGGTTGGCGCCTGTGACCACGGCAATCGCTGTCATAATAGCGTTCTCCTGAATATATATATCTACAGATCTTCCCGCAGCATTGCCGCCATGATCGCCGCGCGCTCCGGCATGGAGTCGATCTCGCCATATTCGTTAATGGCATGGCCGCCGTCGCCGACGATGCCCATGCCATCGAGCGTCGGCACGCCCAGGGCGGCTGTCTTGTTGCCGTCGGAGCCGCCGCCCGTACTGCCCTCGTCGATTGCAATTCCCATGTCCGCCGCCAAGCCTTGGGCCCGCTTGAAGAGCGCGGCGATCTCCGGCGTCCGTTCCATGGGCGGCACGCCGATCCCACCTTCGATTACCAGTTCCGCTTCCGGGTGAACCGCTCGCAAGCTCATAATCCGCTCGTGAATGGCATTTGCATTGGCGCGGCTGCGTGCGCGCACATTGATCTCGATGCTCGCTTCCGCCGGGACCACGTTGCCGCGCGTCCCGCCTTTGATGACGCCGACATTAGCGGTTGTGCCGATGGCATAATCCGTCATCGCTTGCACGGCCAGAATCTGGCGCGCCATCTCTTCAATCGCGTTGATGCCGCGCGCGTGATCGGCGCCGGCATGCGCGGCGCGTCCCTTGGCCGTGATGCTGTAATGGCTGACGCCCTTGCGCTCGGTTTTGTATTTGCCATCCTGCGGCGGTTCCGTGACAAAGACAGTATTGTGCGACAGCGCTTCCGTTTCAATCTCGACAGCCGAATGCAGGCTGCCGGTTTCCTCGTCCGAGTTGAGCATATAGCTGATCGGCTGGGCCGGGAACAGGTTCAGCTCGCGCAGCGCGCGCAAGGCCCACAAGGCGATGACGATCCCGCCTTTCATATCCATGGCGCCGACGCCGTAAACGCGGTTGCCCTCGACGCGCGTCGGCCTACCGGCCACCGTGCCCACCGCCCATACTGTATCCATGTGGCTCAGGATCACCACGCCCCCGGGACCGGGGTTCCAGCGGGCGCGCAGGACATTGCCAACCTCGGCCTTGGGAACGGCCTCGACCGCCGCGCCCAGTCCGCGCAACTCATCGGCCAGGACAGCGCCCAGCGCGTCCACCGACGCTTTGTGCAGGGTGGGGGATTCCAGCTCGATCAGCTTGATCAAGTCAGCGAGCATGTCATCTACATGGTCGCGCAAGTAAGCGAGGATGCGTCGGTTGGCCTCAGCCGTCATGGGTTCTGTCCTTGTCCTGATATCGATTCGCACAAGTATAACACTTCGCGGCGCGATCTCTATGCGGCATCCTTTTTTCGCGCGACTGTCGAGGATCATCCCCCGCATTTGGGCGGACAGGTAAAGCGCGGGCGCGCTGTCCAATCCCGAATTTCTCAAGGATTTCGCCACTTTCAGGCGCCAAAGTGTTCTTACCTATACCTGGTCTCGATACCGGAGCCAAATGCGGAGATCTGCAGTGAACAACTTGCCTCGCATCAAAGCCGATCTGATAGCGACTTTGGACAAAGGGCGCGCCAAAGCCCATGCGCTTGTTGAGCGCTTGCCGCCGGATCTGCCTGTCCACGCCACCTCCGGCTGGACCGTAAGCGACTTGATCATCCATTTGACCGCGCTTGAAACCGACATGGTCGCGGCATTGCAGCATGCAATGGATGGGAAGCCTTTCAGCGTCGACTTGCGCGGGCGCGGGACGGTCAATAACTTGTACGAATTGCGGCGCGAAGAGCGCGCCGGGGATAGTTGGCGGCAGCTTCTGACGGATTGGCAGCGCGCAAGAGACCGCCTGCGCGCTCTCGTTATCGCCTTCCCCATTGATAAAACCGAGATCGCGTTTGGCAATCCTTTTTTCGTCGACTACAACCTTGTGGGCGCCATCCGCGCCTGCGGCGCCCATGAACGGCTGCATCTGGCCGAGATGCGCGCGGCCAGCCAGGATCAGCCTCCGGGTTAGCCTCGCAAGTCGTCGAGTTTTGGCAGTGCTAGCAGGTTGGTCCTTTTAGCAGATGGCGAATGCCACTATCATAGCGCCCCGATCCACTCGTCAACCACGTTCAAAGCGCCAATGTTGCCGACCGCTCGTCTAATTCTTACCTGCCTGATGCTCACGCTAGGCTTGATTCCCGCAAGGGCTCAAGACAGCGTCGAAATTGTTTTCCAGCCGGCGCCGCGTCCGATGCCCACGGCCGTGATGATCGAGTCGGGAGCGCGTCTGGAATTCTACTTTTCTTCTCTCATGCAAGGCGGCCTCGGGTTGCTGCGCCTTGCGGGCGCCGGAATCGAGGGCCCGCGCCTGGATTTCCTCGGCGAGGAGCGGCGCTTCTTCCGAGTCGAGGACGATGCCTGGTATGCGCTCCTGATTGTCGATATGAATGCTTCGCCCGGCCTGCGCCAACTGACGGTACGGGCCGACCGCGGCCTTGAAGAAATCGGCTTCGCGCGCGACATTCGCGTCGAGTCGGGTCGCTTTATCTTGCAGGAATTCGATCTCCCGCCTGATCGCGCCTACCTGGTCGATCCAGCGGTTGAAGCCGCTGAATTCGCGCGCTTGGACGAAATCACCGCAGAGAATGGACCCACGCCCTTGTGGGACGCCGATGGCTTCGGCCTGCCGCTGGAAGGCGATACAACTTCTCCCTTCGGCGCCTTCCGCGTATTGAACGACGGCGTCAAAACCCGTCACACCGGTTGGGATCAGCGGGCGTCGAGCGAAACGCCGGTACACGCCATGGCCTCGGGACGGGTTGCCTTCGCCGCGCCGCTCGAAATCCGCGGCGACGCCGTCCTGATCGACCACGGAGTTGGCGTGTACACGCTCTATGCGCATTTGTCGGCGACCAATGTGACCGCGGGAGAAGCGGTCGACGCCGGGCAAATCATCGGCCTCAGCGGCAATAGCGGGCGCAGCAGCGGGCCGCATTTGCACTGGGAGCTGATCGTCGAAGGACATTGGCTGGATGGATTGGACATCGTTGCGCTGTGGCTGCCGTCCTAGCGCCATTCCTTTCGCCCCTGGCCTCAAATGCGCGGGCAAATTTCTACCAAATAAACAAAACCATGTATAATGCAGGGACAAGCGTGCCAGTTCACGACGACGTCTTCCCGTTCTCGAGCAGCGCTTCCGAAAGAGACGCGCGCCCAAGTCTCGCGTCGGTCCGGTGATGCGCGCAGGAGGGTATGATGCAGCAGCCAAACAGCTTCCGTTTGGTGGTTAGGCGGGGCCCGCAGCCCAATCAAACTTACGAAATCTCCAAAGATGTCACCACGTTGGGGCGCGATATCACCAACGACATCGTCATCAACGACCGCGAAACCAGCCGACATCATCTGCGCTTGCAGCGCTCTGCCGATACCGTCACAGTGGAAGATCTGGGTTCGACCAACGGCGCCTTCGTCAACGGCAAGCGCGTCTCCGGCGTGACGACCCTGCAAAACGGAGATATGGTCGGCCTGGGCGAAACGGTCACGCTCGCATTTGAAATCCAGCGCGGTCAACAGATGCCCGCGGCGGCTGCTCCGCCAGCCAGCGGCGGCATCCCGACGCCAGGACCGCTGACGCCGCCGCCAGTGGAAGCGCCGCCGGCGGAAGCCTCCTACGGTCCCCCGGCCGCCGCCTTCGGCGGGCAGCAAGCGCTGGCCGATCCCTATTTGCCGCCGGTCGGGGAATCGACGCCGGCGCCGCCTGTCGCCTATCCCGAGCCGCCGCCACAGATGCAGCAGCCAGCCTATTATGGCCAGCCCCCGGCCGGCTACCAGATTCCGGCCCCGCCGCAACAGCATCCCGGTTACGACTACGACCCCTACAAAGCGCGGGACGACGAAGGCGGTTCCTCGCAATGGCTGGTCTTGGGCTGCTTCGTTTTCTTCGTGCTGGCCTTTGTCTGTTTCGGTTTCATCGGCTTGCTGCTGATTGACACGCTCAACCTCTGGTGCGATACGCCGGTCATCACGCAGATTGTGGCTGCCTTCGGCTATTGCTAGACCCAGTCGTCCGCGCGAACAGCGTTTCTCTTCCATCAAAACGAATAATCTGAAAACGAGACTAAATAGTCGCCCTTTGACGCGCGGCCTGTGGTAGCCTGCGCGAAAAGGCAGCAAAGGAGCGAATCGTGTTCAATTGGTTGAGTGATCTCTTCAACGCGCGGCGCAAGCGCCTGCGCCCGCACGCGCCGCATATCGAAAGTGTAGCGTCGCATAACAGCTTCGGTTCGGGTGCGCCGACCGATGTCCACTCGGCGCGACTCTACGAGCAGTCGCCCTGGATCTACATCGCCATCAACCGCATCGCCGAAGCCGGCGCGCTGGCGCCGCTCAAGGTCTATCGGCTGGCCGGCGAAAAGCGCGTCGGCATCGAGAATCATCCGCTGGAGCAGTTGCTCGGCAATCCCAATCCCATGACCAGCCGCTTCGAATTGTTCGAGCAGACGCTGGGCTCGCTGGAATTGCACGGCAACGCCTACTGGTTCCTGGCGGGCGACGCCGGGGGCCAGCCGCGCGAGATCTGGGCGCTGCGCCCGGACCGCATGACCGTCGTGCCGGACAGGCAGACCGTCGTGCGCGGCTATCTCTACGCCATCGACGGCCAGATGATCCCCCTGGACGCCCTGGAAGTGATCCATTTCCGCCGCTGGAACCCGGGCAACGACTACTACGGCTTGTCGCCCATTTCGGCGGCGCGCGCCGCAGCGCTCAGCGACAAGCACATGGCCGACTGGAATCGCAATACCTTCGGCGAAGACCAGGGCGTGCCGGCCGGCATCGTCAACATCCAGGACTTCATCTCCGAAACCGACTTCGAGCGCGTCAAGCGCGAATGGCGCAATAATTACGGCGGCACGGCGCGGAAAACCGTCTTCCTGCGCGGTGGATCCATGGAGTGGCAGAACATCGGCTTTAGCCACACCGATCTCGATTTCCTGCAAGGACGGCGCGCCCAGCGCGACGAGATCCTCAATATCTTCGGCATCCCGGTGGCCCTGGTCAGCGAGAACGCCACCGAAGCCAACGCCAAGGTAGCCGAGCGCCTCTTCATCGAGCGCACGCTCTGGCTCAAGCTGGTCCGCGTGGCCCAGAAGATCACTCAAGAGCTGCTGCCCTTCTACGGCGCCGACCTGGTCGCCGAGTACGACGACATCCGTCCCACCGATACCGACGCGCGCCTGGCGGAGATCCGCGCCGCCTACCCGCTGCTGAGCATCAACGAAATGCGGGCTACGTATTTTCAGTTGCCGCCGGTCCCCTGGGGTGATGTGGCTGTCAGCCCCCATCCCCCAGCCCCTTCCCCCATTGAGAGGGAAGGGGAGCTACAGTCTGATTCGATGGGCAAAGCGGTCTTTGATGAACTGGCGCAGTGGGAGCGCTTCGCCTTGAATCGGCTCGACAAGCCGGAGCAAACCCGCCCCTTCGAGGTCAGTGCCGTGCCGGATGAACTGGCATTCGAGGTCAGCGCGGGTCTGCTCTTTGCGGGGGATCGGGAAGGTGTCAAGTCCGTGTTTGCTGGCGCGCGGGAGGGGCTGGGTTAGCCACAGAAGTAAGTGCAAGAAAGTAATGAGAATCTGAAAAAGCGACGAGTTGTAGGGGCGACATACCATGTCGCCCGAAACCACAAGTCGTAGCGGCAGCGGGCGACCAGATTGGTCGCCCCTACAGGACTCACTTTCGTTGCATGACTTACTTGCACTTACTGAGGACGCAGAGGGGGCAGATTGACGAACTGCCCCTAATCTTCAAAGCGCTTGTTAATCTCTTTATACATCTTGTCAAAGCGATCCAATGTCGCTTCACTCAAGAAACCTTCATTCTCAGCGCGTGCTGCGAAGGTTTTTGAAACCTGATAATGCGCATTGAACTTTTTGTAAACGTTTCTGATCTGTTCCACAATACGGTCGATCGATTTGTCCAAGTCATCTACTTTCAAGTTGTGGTGGAGAGCCTCATTGTAGAGGGCAACAAACTCCTCACGCTCAAACATATCTTCTATGTCAGCCTCATTTGCTCCGTTATCAGTAAACTCATGGAAGTAACGAACGTTTTTCTGATGAATGATTCTATAATCGATCAAGTCATCGACCTTTTGCTTCTTGGGGTATTCTGTCACAGTATCTAGTAGACAAGCAATGTTCAGTTCTTGTCCTCGTATTAGCGCGACAAACGTTGCGACTTTGTCCGCCCCGCCTATTGGAACAATTGCGATATCGTCGCGCAGCCCCGTTCGACTTTTGCTTTCGAGTATTGCAGACATTACAGTCAGATAAGTGAGATCAGAAACTCCTTCCACAAGCAGATTATTCTTGGAAACGAAGAGATGTTGCACAATATCGTATCCGAGCGCAGCTTGTAGCGGAAAAAGTGTGTCCGGATCTTTTTCATTTGCGACATCGGATATATGTGTGCCGTGATCGGCTTCGAATATTGTTCTCACACGTATCAGCTTGTCAGATTCAATCATAAATGGCGAGTGAGTTGTGTAGACAACTTGATACTCTTCCGCGAGATATTCTATAAATCTAAGCAGATCCGCTTGGGCCGAAGCGTGAAGATTCAGACCTGGCTCATCTAGTAGTAGGATATACGTAGAGTCTTGTTCTACTTGAATTTTACTAAACCAAACTAGAAATGAGAAAAACCAATTGAAGCCTCGACTTCTGCTGCCAAGCGGCAGAGACATCATATACTTGTTGTTGAATAAGCGAATCTTTAGTATCGCGTTGCTATAGTCGTCTGATTTTCTGTCGATATCAAATTCAACGCGAAGATTGGAGTTTGTCTTCCAATACTCAAATAGCCGTAACGTAATATCGACGGCGGTAGCCTCCAATTCTGATTTGTATGCCTCATAATTGCTCTCATTATCCAGTTGCTCAATGTTGATGTCGGCAAGTTCAAAAAGCGCTCTTGCGGTCTCAAGCATCTTGTCGTCGGAAGTACGATTCTGTATATCACGAATGCTGACTTCTGACGGTAGCTCGTAATACTCGTCATAATATAAGAACTTCGGTAGATGCTGTCTTATCCATTCATCAATAACGTATCGGCTCAACGAGGCGTTGATGTTATCTCCAGTTGGTAAATAATCTCTTACATCTTCCAGAAACGCCTCCATCTTTCCTGCTTTAGAACGACCACTTAGAGCTTCTATGTCGCTTACAGACCTTGCGCCTAGCACTTTGCTCTTGAACCTATTATCTCGGATATCGTGTTTTTGAAACTTGTGATCGAAAAACTTTACGATGTCTATGTTCAATACATCGAATTTACCTTCCGTGTTATGGTAAGACGTTGAATAAACTGCTTCAGCACTGGTCAACGTACCTACGCCGATATCATCTTGTATGCTGTCCATCAGTTCGTCTGTCAAGCTGTATGTACACTTGATAACCGTCACGTCTGTTTTGCTTCGGTCGAATCTCTTTTTCTCTTTCTTGGGAAAATCGAAATTCGAGTCGAGCCGTTCGTTTAAGTACGAATTACTCTTATGCATTGCTTCCAGAATCGCCGTCTTGCCTGCTTCATTCTTGCCCACAAGCACCGTTACATCAGGCTCGACGTCGAAACTCTGCTCAGTCTCGATGCTCTTGTACTTGTTGATCGTAACCTTTTTCAGCGTAATCATCTCTTAGGCAATCCCGTTCACACATCGTATTAGCCGATAGAAAATATGTCCTAATCATCATACTTCAACATGTCTTTGTCAATACTATCTCTGCGCCCTCCGCGCCAACCTCAAATCAACTCCCGCTGACTCTCCCCATCGGCACTCACATCCCCCCGCTTCCACCGCGCCGCCCGCTGATGCGTCCCATGCTGCGGCGGCATACCGACCCCCGCGCCCTCAAACAAATCCCCAATCGTCAAGATCTGCAGCCGCCGATACTTCTTGCCCCAAGCCGGCGACTCATACCAACCCGCCGACAGCGCTTCCTTGACCATCGCCTGTGTCGGCTTCTCCAGCGTGATGAAAACGCCCATAGCCGCCCCTTCGCGCTCGACCGTGCCTTTTAAGTCGCGGATATCGCCGGACTTCACCTTGCCCGACTTGACCTGCACGATGACTTTCTGCGGCTTCTTTTTCCCTTTTTCGTCTTCATCAAAGAAATTGATGACCCCGTCAATGCCTTGATCCGCGCCCTTCTTGCCCACCCGCGAGCCCGCCGACCCGCCCACCGGCTTGGCCCGCACCAGCGACAGCGCCCACCACTCGAACTGATAACGCCCTTCGTTGGCGGAATCCCGCGCCAGTTCCCGCGCGCCGTCGACTGTGGCGGGTTCGCCGATGACCTCGTAATCTGTGCCTGATACCAACTCGAACATATCTTGCAAGCGATACTTCTGCAAGGCGATGGAGAGATGGGTGATGTCGATGCCGATCCACTGGCGTCCGCGCTTGTGAGCGGCGGCGATGGCCGTGCCGCAGCCGCAGAAGGGATCGAGGACGATATCGCCTTCATTCGACGAGGCGCGGATGATGCGTTCCAGCAGGGCTTCGGGCTTTTGGGTGGGGTAGCCGAGGCGTTCTTTGGCGTGGGCGCTTATTGGGTTTACGTCCGTCCATGTATCACCCAATAGCTTGCCCGGTCTGTCATCCAAGTAGTATTTCAATCTAGGCATTCCGTTAGCTTTTCGCGGCCAGTGAATCATTTTAAGATCGTCTAGCAAATCCAACTTCTTATGGATACTCATCTGATCCCACAAGTTTTCAGATGGGAGAATTTCTCTCAACCAATCGGGAAATCTACTGTAACCGGGAACGGCCCAAGCGCGACCTTGGCTTGGAGTTCTGTTACGCCATGCTTGATAAGCCTCGGCGCCACCTGCCTTGCCTCCGGTGAGATTATCTGCCCGATATAAGCCTCTCTCGTCAGAATAACTAAAATTCTTCCTAATTATCTCTTTGTCATAATCTGTATAAACTGCCGACCAGCACCATTCAAGATTTCTGCTGTACATTAGAATAATGTCATGCATAGCTGGCCATTGCTTAGCGCCCAAATCATGTGCCCAAGTCCGTTGCCAAATGATTTCGCTACGAAAGTTCTCCACTCCGAAAATCGCATCCATCACAATCTTCAAATAATGGCTCGCTGTCGGATCGCAGTGCAGGTATAAGCTGCCGGTCGGCTTCAAGACCCGATGCAGCTCGACTAGCCGCGCCGTCATCATCACCAGGTAAGCCATCATTTGGTTGCGCTCGATCAGATTCATCAGCGCTTCTATCGCGGTCGCGACCTTGTGCGGCGCGTTCACGACCAGGTCGTCGTATGTCGCTTCCGCCGTTTCCCCCCAGTGCCAGGTGTCCTCAAACGCCGTGATCTGCGCTTCGCTGTCGGCGCCGCTTTCGGACTTGAAGAGCACGTTATAATTGCGGTTGCTGTTGAAAGGCGGGTCGAGGTAAATCAGGTCGACGCATTCATCCGGGAAGTACTCCCGATTGCGCAGGATTTCCAGGTTGTCGCCGTAATAAAGCCGGTTTTTCATGGGCGCTTCTCTTTACTCAAGCCACTGCCGCCAGTATATCACAGAGCGGATTCGGCTTTATTGACAGGCGGGGGGCGGGAATATATGCTATCTATGGGCTCGATAGGAAATGTGCTAAAGTTTGACAGTAATCGCAGATGACGCGCTAGTGGAGGATATATGGCATTCGACAAACGCAAAATCGCGAATTCGTTTTACTTGCCCAAGAATTCTATCTTGCGAGCGCTCGCAAGCCTATTGGACTTCACCAGGTCAGAAAGCCAAGAGTTCACCGACGAAATCCTCGCGCGCTCGGATGCCGATTCCATGCGCGCCGATTGGGAAGCGGTTGGCGCCAGTCTTTGGTGGGCGATTGGCGAACATGAGAAACGAGTAGCCGAAGGCAAAATGGATTGAGTGACGCACAGGATTCGTCATTGGGTGAGCGGCCTGGAAGAAATCACACGCCTGACATACCTTTGCCGCCTGATCTGCTTGACGCAATCCCAGAAGAAAAGCGTGCTGAACTGATTCAGTTTGTGAGTGAAGTAGCGATAGTCTCACATTTCTCAGGTCCGCTCCCGCCACCAGATGTATTGAACCAGTACGACTCGGAAACGAGGAAAACTATCGTTGCCGAGTCTGTGAAGCAACGTCGGCATAGGGCCGATACAGAATCGCGCGGTCAGATACTCTTTTTCGTTCGAGACATATTGTCGTTGCTGATCGCTTTTGCATTGGCGTTTCGGCTTATCGACGGCAGTATATATAGCATTCAACAAGGGCAAAGCATTGAAGGTCTTTTGGGAATTGGCGGTGCTGTTGCTGTTATTGCTGGCGCATTTCTCCGAGATCGCAAACGCCGTCGGGATCGAATCGAACGTGATTCCTTGTCCCCCGAACCACCCGAAGGCGAAAGCGCCCCCAATTAGCGATCCCTGACCACTTCGCCGCATCAAACGACGCCCTCGATTAACACTCCCACAACCCGCGACCATACAGTCGCCATCTGCCCACCCAACCATGCTATCCTGACCCAACCTGCGCCTTAACAACCGCATACCGCATCGACAAATGGCCAAACGGCCGTCGCCGCTTTTCTCGGCGCCCTCGATGTCCTCGGGGGCTAAATTCAAAACCGCGACCATATAGTCGCCACACCCGCCCCAATCCCTGCTATGCTGAACTCAACTGCGCCTTAACAACCCAACCACGCCGAACGGCCGCTTTTGCCGAAAAAAAACTTTGCCGAATCTGCTGAAACCATTGCCGAAATCCGGGAAACGCAGCAAACGCGCGACATTCTTGTCGACGATTCGCTGCTTGCGGTCACAACGGGGACACAAAAACCGTGAAACGGACGCTAGGCGGACACAAAAACCGCGCAACGGACACTAGGCGGACACAAAAATCGCGCAACGGACACTAGGCGGACACAAAAATCGCGCAACGGACACAAAAGCGACAAGCTCGCAAACCGACCGTCTCCCTCTCGAAGCTCTTGTGGGTATCTACGCGCGCCCTTTATGGGAGAGGAGGTCAGCGGCTGGGGTCAAATCAAGCGATTCACGCCATCAAATGCCGCCGTCTTGTAACACTCGGCCAGCGTGGGATAGTTGAAGACCGTGTTGATGAAGCACTCGACCGCGCTGCCATTGCGGCGGCTGCCGGGTATGTCGAGGTAAATCAAATCAACCTAAACATCGGCCCTAATACCCACGATGTCCGCGTTGTAGCGCCGGCACAGGGCCGCTTCTTTGCCGGCCTTGCCTCGGTTGAGGATTCATACAATGAACCTGGCGAGCAAATTCACCAGGATGCTGGTCACGATACTGGCGCCTGTCACCAAAATGCCGATGAACCACTTCAAGGACGTGAATTGATTCTCGATGCTGTCAATTCTCGTGTCCAGTTCACCAACTTTCGTGGCCAAGGCTGCAATGTCATCTTTCAGTTCGCCGCGCAGGTTGGCGATTTCTTCTTTCAGTTCGCTGCGCAGGTTGGCGTTGTCAGTGGTCATTTCTCCGCGCAACGTGGCATGCTCCGCTCGCAGTTCGCCGCGCCACTCCGCCATTTCCGTTCGTATGTCACCGCGGAACTCGGCAAGGTCGGCTTTGGTCGCCAAGTGCTCAAAGGACGGATTGAGCGTGGCAGTTGCTTCGGTTTCGCCTTGTTCAGCCATGAGTACTCTCGCGCATGCAACAATCTGTAATGTAAAACCCTATTAAACCAAATGATAACTTATCGTGGGAACATTGTCAACGCAGCCTGAAGAACCGGGTATATTGCCCTATATCAACCGATTCACGCCATCAAAAGCCGCCGTCTTGTAACACTCGGCCAGCGTGGGATAGTTGAAGACCGTGTTGATGAAGTAATCCACCGTGCTGCCGAATGCCATCACCGTCTGCCCGATGTGGATCAATTCGCTCGCGCCTTCGCCGATGATGTGCACGCCCAGCAGCTTGTGGTTCTCGCGATGAAATACCAGCTTGAGCATGCCGATGGTATCGCCCAGGATTTGCCCGCGCGCGATCTCTTTGTAATAGGCTTTACCCACTTCGTAGGGCACGCCGGCGCGGGTCAGGTCCTCTTCGTTGGCGCCGACGGTGGAGATTTCCGGGATGGCGTAGATGCCGTAGGGGAAAAGCTCGGGGAAGCTGTGATGCTCGCTGCCGAAAGCGTGGCACGCCGCCATGCGCCCCTGTTCCATCGAGGTGGACGCCAGGCTGGGGAAACCCACCACATCGCCCACGGCATAGATGCTGGGGATTTCGGTCTGGTAATGCTCGTTCACTTTGATGCGGCCGCGATGATCGGGGACGATGCCGATATTCTCCAGGCCCAGGGTCGAGGTCGCGCCTTGCCGGCCGATGGCGTAAAGCGCCTTCTCGGTCACGATCTCCTTGCCGCTCTCCAGGCAAGTTTTGACGCCGCTGCCATAGCGCGTCTCGTAGGCTTCAATGCTGCGCACATTCTCGCCCAGGCGCAGGGTGACGCGCTGTTGCCGCATGTGATAAACCAGCGCGTCGACGATCTCGTGGTCGATGAAGGTCAGCAAGCGGTCGGCCACCTCGACCAAGGTCACGCGCACGCCCAGCGTTGCGAACATGCAGGCGTATTCGCAGCCGATCACGCCACCGCCGACCACGGTCAGGGTCCTGGGCAGATTCCCCAGCTTGAGTAAACCGTCGCTGGTGAAGATGGTTTCGCCGTCAAAGGGGATGTGCTCGGGCTTGGCCACGGTCGTGCCGACAGCGATGATGATATGGCGCGTGGTGATCTCGTCTTCGCCCTTTTTGCCCAGGAAGTTGAGATGAACTGTGTGCTGGTCAACCAAAGTGGCGATGCCGGCGAAGACCTCGACGCCGTTGCGCTGCAATTGGTGCTTGTTGATCTCGATCTCGTGCCGGATGACATGATCGGCCCGCAGCAGCAGGTCGTTCATGGTGATATGCTGCTTGACGGTGTAGGAGGCGCCGTAAATGGAACGCTGCCGGAAGCCGGAAAGGTGCAAGACCGCTTCGCGCAGCGTCTTGGAGGGGATGGTGCCGGTATTGACCGAGACGCCGCCGATCAGCGATTTCTTTTCGATGACGGCGACGCGCTTGCCCAGCTTGGCGGATTGAATGGCGGCGCGGTGCCCGGCCGGTCCCGAACCGATAATGACGATATCGTAGTCGTAGCGGCGCGGTCTGGGGCTAGGCTTTGGTTTCGGTCGCGCTCCGTCCTTGGTCTTGGCTTCCTTCGGGGCGACAATCTCGGCCATCTTGCGCCTCGTATACTCTTGAACCACTATCATACAGCATAACGTAAAGCGCCTGTCTGTCGCAAGCAGCGCGAGATCTAGCGCGCATTTCAGATTATTGGCAAATCAAGCGGCTATACCCGGTTCAAAAGCATGATAACCGCCGCTCAGCGGATTTGAGCAAGCGAGGTGAAAGATTATGATTTAGGCTTTAAGGTGATGACCGGTATCACCCGCGCCGTTTTGTTTTTGTACTCGGTAAATCCAGTGTGCCGCGCTTCCATTTTTTCGTACAATTCAGTGCGCTCAGGTTCCGTGGCAATGCTCGCCAGCGCTTGATAGGTTTCCTTGCCAACTTCCACTGTGACTTCAGGATTGGCGACAATATTATGATACCAGTCCGGATGGGTATCAGCACCGCCTTTGGAAGCCACAATCACATAGCGATCTCTATCAGCTAAATACACCACCGGATTGATCCGTTCAAGACCGCTTTTCGCGCCAACCGTATGTAATAGAAGCAAAGTCGCGCCTTCAAAGAAGCCGCCAACCTTGCCACCATTTGCCCGAAACTCTTCGATAATCTGCTTGTTGAGATCATTCATGCGCTTATCCTCCATTGAAGATACGATGCCGCGCCAACTAAAAACCTATGGCGCATAGCGTACATTGGAAGGATACAGTTTGCAAGCGCCAACCAATTGCCAATAAAGTCTTTGGCAAGGCCATCTGGAGAATCCCGCCGGCCTTGATGGTCGCTTGTTGTCATCGTCGGCTGAGCTATTGGCGGAAGGTTACGCGAGGGCGGCTAATTCGGAAACGCGGCGTCGCAACTCTTTATATCAGTAGCTTCGTTAGACAACAGGTCAGCCTTCTCCGCTTCATCCTGACGCACCCTGCTCAGCGCGGACGCCAGCAGCGCGGTGGGGACGGCGACGATGCCCATGCCTGTCAGCACCATCGCCAGCGTCAGCAAGCGCCCGGCGATGGTCATCGGGTAGACATCACCGTAACCTACCGAGGTTAATGATATAACCGCCCACCAAACTGAATCGAAGATATTGCGATATTTGTCCGGCTGCAATTCATGCTCGACCTCATATATCAAGAAGGCGAAGCTGATGATGAAGACGACTGCCACACCGGTGAAGAGCGTCGCCTCGGCAACGATCAGCTTCAGCGCCTGCCGGTAGCGATCCAGCGCGTCATCGTAGCGCTTGATCTTCAACAGGCGTATGATGCGCAGCACGCGCAGCAGCCGTACCACGCGCGCGCTGGATGCCGCGTGGACCAAGATCGGGAAGATCGCGATCAGGTCGATAATGCCGTAGAAGCTGGTCACGTAGGCGCGCTTGTTTTCCGCCGTCGCGATTCGGAATATGTATTCTACGACGAATATCAGCGATAGCGCGGCATCGGCGAATAGGAGCGCTGCCTTCACGTCTGTTGGAAACGAGAATGTTTCCAGCGCCATAATCGCTATAGACGCGAAGACTGCTACGCTGGCGGTTATTTCGAACCGGGCGTTGTCCCTTATGTGCATGGTCGGGCTAGCTCCCCGTCGGCTGTGCTATCAAGCAAAGGATTTCATCAAGAATGGGGTCTATGCCAAAGCGATTTGACCTATCAATAATTCTTGTTAACCTGAAGCATAACAAGGCATCTTGTGTCAAGACAAGCAAGGCCGGAGCTAGCGTAGTCCTATAGCAGGACTTTAGTCGGCTAATCGCTTACTTTTGCAGGAGGATCTGTAGAATCTCGCCGCTACGGACGTTCGTTGTGAAATACCGTCCGTCCGGCGCCTGAACGATGCTGTTATTGGCTTGCGAGGGACTTTGATCGGCCGGCAACTCATGTGACAAGTGAGTGACGGTCTCGTAGGCGCCGTCCCGGTCCTGGTCTTGCACTTGGCTTAGCCGCCCGTCGTTGAGCAGGATCAAGACCTCGCCGATGGCGACCAATCCTGACACTTGACCTAGTTCGTCGTTGACGTCGCGGAAAATCAAACGCCTGTCTTCCGCGATCCCGTCCTCGTCAGCATCAAGCAAGCGGTAGATTTCGCCCGCTCTTGTGCCAACCAACAGGCGATCCTCCCGGTCGAATGCCAGCGCCGCGATCACATTGAGACGATCGCCGTCGACCGGGACTTGACCGTAGACGACTGTATCTGCGGCCCCGGCGAGGAAGTCCGCCGGCATCGCTGTCGCGCCTGAATCATCTTGCGCTGCCCTAGGCTGGCTCGCGCTGGTGGCGATTGCCATCGCCGTCATGGTCTGTGCTGATTCCGTAGCATTAGTCGACAGCGCTTGAAGAGTCGCGTAAACCTGGGTGATTTCGGCCTGCGCCGTCGAGCCTGGCTCGGCTGTCGACGCAGTGATGTCGACGCGCGCTGCCCCGGTCGCTAGAACGTTTTGCTCGTGCAATTCGATGGCGCTGCAGCCCGCCAGCAACGGGATCAGCATCAGGATTATGCGAGGCCAGAGCATCATGGTATCCCCATTGCATCGTCTGAATCTTGCAGGCTTGATGATAGCGCGTCTGCTGATAAGCCGCTCGGCGGCAGCGAAAAGGTCTGTCGCGCTCACACAAAATAACAAACCTTCTCGTCGCAAGAGCGACGCGGTTTATTAAGAAAGAGGACAGAGAACGGCCCGTGTATTGTTCGCCGTATACTGTCTTAGTGCGGAACATCCGGCGCGACAAGCCAAACAGCAAGATTCGCTTGATAATCGGAGCGCAAGCGACGGCGTATATCATCATTTAGGCGAGCGGCTATGCGTCAGACGGGATCGGCGATGTCCTGATAAAGCCTGGGCATGCATTGCGTCGGCGCAGATCAGTCTACATAGGCAGCCGCGCTGGACAAAACGGCGGAAACACGCATCCAACAGATTGCGTGAAATGGGCGCCGCTCTAAATGAAGCACAGCAACCGTTAGCTGATTGACTGATGCGGCTGTGATTGGGATCAAAGCGGAAGCGATCACACTGGTGGCGCCGCGGTCGCGATGAAGACGAATATGAAGGCCAGGAATGCGCCCGCCACACCGAAAGTGAGCTTCACGGGCATTGCCTGGCTCTCGGCAACGTCATCGGCTTCAACCAGAACACGTCTTAACATCGCGTCCGCCAGTCGGTGGCTCAGCCAGCTCATGCCAATCCCGGTGACGATCACGGCAAGGCCGTATGCCAGGTTGTCGCTGCCTTCCCATTGGTAGAGACTCCGTATCACCGGCGCGTTGAGCGCCATGGCAGCGATGACGACGACGGCGGTTCCGCGCCAGTCCGGCTCACTCTTTTTCATGGCGCTGCAGTAATATGCCCAGATGTCGATGGCGAGCAAGGGCAGCAGCGCTGCGATCCAGGCGACATATTGCAGCATGTCGGCCTCAAAGAGTTGGATCAATCCATAGCGGATCGCCAACGCCAGCAGCCCGGCCGCCGTCGCCGCGCCGGCACAGCGCATAAAACGCGTGCCAATCACACCCGTAAATGTTACGCAGGCCAGCAGATTGGCCGCCAGCAGCCATTCCGGGCGGTATAATCCCAGCCATTCCAGCCGTAATCCGGCCAGCGTCGCGTCCCAATCGATCAGCATGAGTTGCAGCCAGAGCAACAGGATTGAGGCGAGGATCAGCAGCGATAAGCCGTCTCCCAACCGCAGGTTGACTATGCTGCGCCACTTTTGTCGCCACAAAGTGGAAGCGTGAAAAACCAGAGCGAGTAATTGTGTCAAGACGAAGCTTGCCAGCAAGATCAAATGCGGCACGCTCCAGGCGGTGATATCTTCACCGAATATCCAGTGCCAGAGGGGATCTGCGGGCAATGCATAGAGCAGAAAAGCGGCGTTTAAGATGAGTAAGCCGACCAAGGAATTCGAGCGGAATCGCTGCTGAAAATTGCCGCGCAGATTGCGATTTAAATATATCAGCGCCCAAATGCCTGTGACGACCGCCGTGGCGAAACCAAAATACATGAGCAAATGCGGCCGCCACAACAAGTCTTCGCCAAAGGGAATGCCGTAGCTGCGATGCCACAATTCATCCCACAGTCCACCGACGGCGATCGAGAAGCCGCCGCTGGCCAGCATCAGCGCGATCGTCTCCCGCGCGCGGACCTTTAACGGTACTATTTGCGGCTGGCGTAATTTCGGCGCCAAAGGTCGTATCAGCAAATGCCAAAGCGCCAGGACAAATGCGCAGATAACCAGGAAAAACAAACCGGCCTGCAGCCAGAAGAGGCCGGCGTTAGTCTCCGCCGGGATGCCGCCCCATACGCTGAATGCGGCGAAGATGGCGGCCCCGGCAATCGCGCTCAGTATCCAGCCGAGTCGATTCTGTAGCGCTGTGGTTATGCCAGTCACAGGCGGCTCCACGACACTCGTAGGCGGAGTTGCTTAACTTACTTCACATTGTATATTATAAATGCCGCGCGTCCAGTTTCGGCGGGCCTGGGCGCTAGGGTGCGAGGAGTAGGGTGAGGAAGGATTTGGCGTCGTCGAAGGATTCGTTCTCCCAGAAGTCGTTGGGTAGCCACGTCATACTATATACATTGTGCAGCAATCGACGCTTCACATCAGGAACCCTGGCACTGTTTCTGTCCGCAGACTTGCCCGCAATCAATACCGCCAACTTGCTTTTTGGCAAACGATTCTCGGCGAGATCTGTATAAATGTCTGCGTTCTCGATACATGTGAAATAGTCGTTCACGCAAGACATTATCGCGTCGTCCTTTAATGCCGTGAGTACAACGCTTTCCAATGTGCCTTCGGAGTTCAGAGGCATTGTCAATACCGAAACGCGCGGATACTCATCAGTCGGTAAGAAAACCTCCCTTGGAACAGGCAGATTTGTTGTAGGAGGTTGACTATTGAATCTGTTTATAGCGCTGCAAACGCTCGCGAAAGCATCAGTGTTGTAGTCCGAGTCTCGTACTATTCCAATGTGCGAAACTTTGTCATATCTTGGGTCACGGGCTAGCAGTTCGAGCGAGTTAACGAGGTTTTGCGCTCCGCCGAAAGGCAAAACCTCGAAGCCTGTCAGGTCCAATAACTGCTGCGCTTTGCTTTCCAAGTGAGCAACCAAGCTTTCAAAGAACATCTTGTCGTCGGATCCTTCGACCAGCAGAAGCCGCGTTTTGCCTTCTGGGATCGGCGGTAAGGTCATCCGCGCACCTCGTACTCAAAGTCGAAAGCGGCAACGGCATCCATGCCGAATTCATTGTATGTCACAGCTTCAATGTCACCGGTGTCGCGGTCACGGTCGAGTCGGTGATAGCGAAACTCATTTAGCTTTTTGTTTTCTCTGAATGCTTCGTAAGCCGCGCGGATCATTTCCAGGCTGTGCGTCGTAGCGAAGACCTGGATGTCGAGATCGCGCGCGACTTGACCGATGGCTTTCCAGACTTTTTTCTGTACGGAGTGGTGTATGCCGTTTTCTATCTCGTCGATGAACACTACACCGCCTGGTACTTCGCTCATTGCAAGTATCAGGCTACTAATGCGGTTCATGCCATCGCCCAGATTGGATACCGAAATGAGTTGATCTAATTCAATGTCGGCGTGAATATGTGGCTGACCGCCGTAGGCAAGAATTTCGAGTTTCTTCAAACGGGGCTCAATCAGTTTGAGCGCATCAACAAGTACCTTGTCCGTACCTGATTGCCGCATATTGCTAAAACGCTCAGCATTTACATTAGTATCCACCTTCTTTCGCGCCATAAGGAACTCAGAATTTGTTATTAATTTTTGATTTGACAAATACGTAGGGAAAACTCGCATATCTGTTAGCACCAAAATAAAGGGTTCGGCGTCAAGTCCCGACTTAAATACAAGTATCTCTGATATGTATTCGTTAAAGATATGGACATTGCGAAGGATTTCGTCATAGCCTTCTTGATATTGGGTAATGACAGAAAGCTTGAGCTCAGGTGCTAAGTTATTTCGCTGGGAGAAGGTTGCACTTAGTTCGATGTCTTCCTTGGTGCAAAAATTGTTGAAAATGACATTCCAACTTATATTCGTCATTGGTTCTGGGAATGCCTGCTCTACGCTGCGCACTGACGCATAATCATACCTGACATTAGACCGCAGAAGCGTCATCGGATCGCGATTCCCAGAGTGAATATACATCGCCTCCATCAAAGCCGTCTTGCCAGTATTATTCTTCCCGGCAATCAAATTCACCCGACCCAAGTCATTGATCTGCAAGTCCTTGAAGCAGCGGAAATTCTTCACCCGAAATGACTTGTACATGACGCGCCTCCCTCGCCTAAAGCGCTCTAGCTGACCCCATTATACATCCGCGCTTCTCAAATTCAGTGCTACAATTGCCCCGCGCATACGACCACGCGAAAGCGCGAACATGACAACCATCCTCGGCATCGAAACATCCTGCGACGACACGGCCGCCGCCGTCGTCAGCGACGGCCGCGTCGCCCGCTCCAATGTCGTCTCCTCGCAACTTGACTTGCACGCTCAATACGGCGGCGTCTTCCCCGAAGTGGCGTCGCGCGCCCATGCCGAATCCATCAGCGCGGTTGTCAGCCAAGCGATGGACGAAGCCGGCACGGGCTACGAGCAGCTTGACACCATCGCAGTCACGCAGGGACCCGGTTTGATCGGCTCGCTGCTGGTCGGCATCAACTTCGCCAAGGGACTGGCGCTGGCGACGGGCAAGCCGCTGCTGGGCATCAACCACCTGGAAGGGCATGTCTACTCGCTCCTGCTCGAACCCAACGACGCCGATATCGACTTCCCGGTCGTCGTGCTGATCGCATCGGGCGGACATAGCGAACTGGTGCTGATGACCGGTCACGGCGAATATCGCCGCCTGGGCGGCGCCATTGACGACGCGGCGGGCGAAGCTTTTGACAAAGTGGGGCGCACCCTCGGCTTGCCCTTTCCCGGCGGACCCGCTATTGAACGAGTCGCCGCAAATGGCGATGCCACGGCCTATAAATTCCCCATCGCCCAAACCGACAGTCCTTACGATTTCAGTTTCAGCGGGCTTAAGACGGCTGTCCTGCGCCAGGTCACGGTTCAGCCATCGGGCCATGGTCGGCGAAAGCGGCGTCGCGGCGCCGAGAAGCGCGCGCAATTGCGCGCCGACATCGATATCGCGGACGTAGCCGCGGCTTTCCAGGATGCGGTGACGGAGGCCCTGGCGCGCGTCACGATCGGGGCGGCGCGTCAGTTTCACTGCAGCGAGATTCTACTGTCCGGCGGCGTCAGCGCCAATCAATTGCTGCGGCATAAGATGCGGGAAGAGAGCAGTCTGCCCCTGCGTTATCCGCCCCTGGCGCTCTGCACCGACAACGCGGCCATGATCGCCGCCGCCGCTCACTATCGTTTTCTGGCTGGCCACCGCAGCGGGCTTGCCTTCGAGGCGCGCTCGAGTTGGCGCTTGTCGGAGCAGACCTACGCGGAATAACCTGGCTGGCGGCAAAATATTTGCTGCCATCATGTCAATTGCAAAGCGCGCCCAATAAACCAAATCTGTGTACAATCCCAAATTATGAACTCGCGATACGTCAAAGGGTAGCCCATGACCCAACTCAAAATCGGCATCATCGGCGCCGGCGCGACCGGGCTGGCGGCCGCCTGGGACCTCGCCCGCGCCGGTCATCGAGTCACCATCTTTGAAGCCGCCGATCAAGTCGGGGGGCTGGCCGCCGGCTTCAAAGACGACAACTGGGACTGGACGCTGGAGAAGTTCTATCATCATTGGTTCGCCAACGATCACGATATCCTGAACCTGGCCAGCGAGATGGGGGTGCGCGACAAGGTCATTTTCCCGCGTCCCAAGACCAGCTACTGGATCGACGGGGACCTGGTTCGCAGCGAGATCTCTCCCTCGGCGCTGTTGCTGCCCTTGTCGCCAATCGCTACCATGCGCATGGCCCTGGCAGGCATGTTCGTCAAACTGTCGCCCCGCTGGCAGCCCTTTGAAAAAGTGACGGCGGATGCCTGGATGCGGCGCTGGATGGGAGATGAAGCCTATGAGAAATTCTTCAAGCCGCTCTTGATCGGCAAATTCGCCGAGCAGTATGACAAGGTGCCCATGTCCTTCATGTGGGCGCGTATTGTGAAGCGTACGCTCAAGCTGGGCACGTATGTAGGCGGATTCCAGGCTTTTCTCGATGAGTTGGCCCGGCAACTGCGGTCTATGGGCGTGGAGATACGGCTGGCTACGCGCGCCGAGCGCATACTCCCCCGCGCTGGCGCCCCGGCGCTGATGGCAGAAAACGAAGAACGCTGCTTTGACCGCATCCTCAGCACCACCTCACCCAGCTTGATGTTGCGCTTGACGGATGGCTTGGCGGATACAGCCTATGGCAAGTCGCTCGCTGCGCTCAAGAGCATCGGCGGCTTGTGCGCGGTGTTTGCCTTGAGACGACGGCTCATGCCAGATGATACCTACTGGCTGAATCTGCCGGCGACCACCGCCGACAAGTCACAGTCAGCCTTCCCCTTTTTGGCGCTGGTGGAGCATACCAATTACATCTCGCGGGAGCGCTATGGTGGCGATCACATCGTTTATTGCGGCGATTACGTGCCGCCCGATCACGAGTATTTCCAACTGAGCGAAGCGGCCCTGGTTGAGCGCTTCCTTCCCGCGCTGCGGAAGGTCAACCCCAGTTTCGGCGAAGACTGGATACGCAAAAGCTGGGTCTGGCGCGCGCCTTATGCTCAGCCTGTTCCCGAACTCTATCACAGCCGAAATATCCCCGGCTTGCAAACGCCGATCCCCGGTCTCTATTGGGCGAGCATGTCGCAAGTTTACCCTTGGGATCGCGGTACCAACTATGCCGTCGAGATTGGCCGACGGGCGGCCTCGCTTGTCATGCAAGATTGAGCGCGGGACGCCCGGATAGTGGCTGTTGCCGCCCTTGTTATGGGCCTTCGCCAGGCGGCGCGACAATTGCATGTGGCTTGCTTAGCAAGTATACTCACAAGTAAATCGGGTTAGTGGTCCCAATGCGTGGAACGGTCGCGATGCCATTGAGGCTGGCGGTCGCGGCAAAGTTGTATTGCTTAACGTAGATAGTTGCTGAGCGACGCGCACGACGATGCGCTCTTACCGACCAACTTTGCCGCTGACCTTGAATCATGAACAGCGGAGCCTGAGGCCCGGTGTGAACTTGGCGCTGCGACCAGTTTCATGTTTAGCGACGGAGATGTGGAGCGAGCTAACCGAATGTCGGAAGTTGAATCAACAAGCGCCAACCCCGTAGCGGAACTGCGACAACTGGAAGAATTGATTGATCAAATTCACAAGACGCTGGTCGCGCAGCGGGAATTGCTCCGTCGCCATCGGCTGGCGATGCCCCCCGTGATCCTGGACACGCTCGAGTCCATCAAGCAGGATTTCAAGCAGTTGGAAGACAAGGTCTTGTCGGAGCAGACCGAGTTGCAGCAGTTGCGCGCGCTCTCGGAGATGTCGACGCGCATCACGACTTCGCTTGATGTTGATGTTGTCCTGCACGAGACCATGGAGTTGGTCATCATGTTGACCAATGCCGAACGCGGATACGTCATCTTGAAACACCCTGAAACGGGCGAGATGGAATTCCGCGTGAGCAACGAGAGCGGTATCCTTGGCACGGGCGTTACCGGCGGCGATCGGCCGCAAATCAGCATGACCGTTGTCAACGAGGTTATGAATACGGGCGAGGCGCTGCTGGCGGACAACGCTTTCAAGGACGAACGCCTGTCGAGTCAGCAGAGCATCATCAACTTCACGTTACGATCAGTGCTTTGTGTGCCGCTGCAATATAAAGATGAGACTATCGGCGTGGTTTATGTCGACAACCGCCTGGTGTCGGGGGTCTTCACGCAACGGGAGAAGAACTTGATGATGGCTTTTGCCAATACCGTCGCGGTGGCAATTGCCAATGCGCGCATGTATACGCATGCCGAACAAATCCTGAAGGAAATCACCCAGGTCAAGGAGTTAATGGATAACATTTTCTCTTCGGTAGGCAGTGGCATCATCGCCAGTGATTCGAATGACCTGGTGCATACTTTTAACCGTGCGGCTTCCGAGATACTGAGTATGACGCCGGATGTCGCCGTAGGCTTCGATTTGGATCACGTGCTCAAAAACTCCGCGCTGCAGCTTACAGAACAGTTGGCCTTGGTCAAGCAGCAGGATGCCGATCACACCCTGGAGCTGAGCGCCGAGTTGCCTGGCCGAGGGCAAGTGGCGCTGGCGCTCTCGCTTTCGCCGCTTAAAGACAATAACGATATGACCCAAGGCGTGACCATGGTCATGGACGATGTCACGCACTTGCACGAGCACGAAACCACAATCAACGCCATGAAACGGATCTTGCCCGAGGGCATGGTTGATCAAATCAATGAAATCGCCAACATCGAAATGGGCGGCATGCGCCGCGAGGTAACGTGTATCTTCGCCGATGTTCGTCCCTGGCATACCATGCCGGAGGTTTCCCCCAGCGATAAACTGAAGATCATCAATCAGTACCAGGCGGTAGCCACCGCCTGTATCCACAAATGTGGCGGCATCATCGACAAATACATCGGCAACGAAGTCATGGCGCTCTTCAATACGCAGCTTAATCCCGAAGTCAACCACGCCCAGCAGGCTCTCGAGTGCGCCCTGCTGATGCGTGAACACTTCGAGATCTTGTACAGAGAATTGGGTATTCGGCCGGAGCCGCACTATTACATCATCGGCATGTACACTGGCGAAGCCACGCTCGGCAATGTCGGCAGCTTCAAGCGCCGCGAATTCACCGCCCTTGGCCATTCCATTAACACATCCAAACGAATACAAGAAAATGCTGCCCGGGGCACCATCACCATCGTGCAGCAAACATTGGACCACATCAAGCACTACAACAACGGTCGACTGGCATATCAGTTTCGCCCCCGCGATCCGATCTTTGGAAAGGGCCTTTCCCAGGGAATGCAAGCCTACGAGGTGTATCGACGCACATGAGCCAAGTAGCGGCATCAAGCGGATTCACCGCCATCCAGACGCAACTGAAGGAACTCAAGCAGCGGACGGACGAGGCCAAGAGCTTGCTGGAAAAGCAGCAAGCCTTGTTGCAGCAGCGCGGCATCAAACTGCCCGTCAATGCGATCGACAGGCTCTGGACGCTGCGCTCGAGTATTGACACGTTGTCGGTTGGCCTCGTCGATTCTCACATGAAGCTGCAGCAACTGCGGCGCCTGGCGGATACGACCGCCTTGATCAACTCGGCGCAAGAGACCGACGAAGTTCTCAATCAGGTCATGGAAACTGTGATCCAGCTTACACAGGCGGAGCGCGGTTACATTGTTTTGAAGAGTCGGCATACCGGCGAATTGGAATTCACTGTCGCCCGTGGTCTAAGCGCGGAAGAAACCGCCATAGGCGGGCGCATCGTCAGTTGGACCATCATCAATCAAGTGGTTGAAAGCGGGGAGCCGCTGCTGACGGTGAATGCCGGCGCTGACGACAGTTTGGCGCATAGCGAAAGCATCGCCGGCTTCGCATTGCTTAGCATCTTGGCGGTACCGCTCAAAGTACGCGACGAGGTCATCGGCGTCGCCTATTGTGACAACCGTGTCATGGCTGGCTTGTTCAAGGAAAACGAGCTTGATCTCTTGACCAGTTTCGGACAGCAGGCCGCTGTGGCCATTGAGAATGCGCGCCTCTTTGAAGATATTCGCGCGCAAATGGCGCTGGTCGAAGAGATGCAGATTCGCTTGTCCAATATATTCGCCTCGATCGGGTCCGGGGTGATTACGATCAACGGCGAGAACTGTGTCCTTGTCTGTAATGAAGCCGTGGAGGGCATAACGGGAATCAACAACGAGCAATGCAACGGATTGTCCTTGCGCGAGGTCTTGCACGGCGTGACAGAGGACTTTTACGTAAATGTTGAAATGGTCCGCAACGAACAGATGCAACACATCTGGGCCGAGCGCTTTGAATTGCATGGGCGGCAGAAGTACTGGCAAGTTGTGGCCAGCCCGCTTCGTGGCGAAGACCTGGTCAATCATGGCGTCGCTCTGGTGATCGACGATTTGACCGAGCGCAAAGAGCAGGAAGAACAGAGGCGTCTGCTAGGCACCTTTGTCTCCGAGGCGCTGCTCGAGAACATCGGCTCAATCAGCGAATTCGATACCAGTCCGACCGAACGGACGATCTCCGCCATGTTTGCCGATATGCGCGAATTTACCGCCTTCAGCGAGTACCTGCAACCCGAAGACCTCATGCGCGTCGTCAATCGCTACCTGGGCGCGGCGAGCGATGCCATCACGTCTCACGATGGGATCGTCGACAAGTATTTGGGCGACGCGATCACTGCCCTGTGGAATACGCAGTTGAATCATCAGAAAGATCATGCCCTGCGCGCATTGCGGGCGGCGCAAAATATTATGGTAGAAGTATATGCGCTGCACGAAGTCCTTGATCCCGATCATCGCTTGCACTTTGGCATCGGCATCCACACCGGGCTTTCGGTTCTAGGCATGGTAGGCGGCGCCAACCGTATTGAATTCGCCGCCTTGGGCGAAGCGACCGAAGACAGCAGATTCTTGCAAGAAAACGCGGAACCCGGCGAGATCATCATCAGCGCCGATACCTATGAATTGGTCAAGGATCACTTCGAAGCCGATGCAATCGCGCCCTCGAAGATGAGAACGGGCTTCGAGCACCACAAGGTCATATACCGGGTCGCTGTCGGCGGGCGGAACAACAGCGGCATGTCCGGCGCCTTCAACGGCCAATCCGGGAGCCGGCTATGATGGGGCTGGCAACAGGTACTAATCGTAAGTGCCGAGTAGCGTCCGCGGCGACAGCTATGTGTGGAGGTGGAGCGTAGAGCATGCAACCTAATCTCCTGTTTGCTGTTGGTATCGTAATTGGTTTGGCGGTGGGTGTTTTGTTCGGTCTTAGCATCGGCAATGTAACCTTGGGCATGCCCACCGGCGTCATGCTGGGATTGCTTATCGGACTGATAATGTCCAAGTCGGGCAACGACCAGACCTGAAGCCAGGCTGTTTGGCGCGGCGAGGTCCTCGGACGCGAGCTTGCCCGGCAACCAGCATCTTGGAAATGAGTCGTAGACATGCGAATTGATCACGTCAAATTAGCATCTCCATTGCCGATCAAGCGGGTCATATTTGTATTGCTCGCCGCTTCAATTCTGGCGGCGGCGCTCTATCAGGCTCTGCGCGCGGGGGAGGACCTGTATTTGACGGCGAGTGTCTTCGCCACTCGCTTCCTCGGCATATTTATTGAGGCGGTTCCGTTTTTGCTTCTGGGTTCGCTCACCTCCGGATTGATCGAGACTTTTGTCAAAACTGACGATGTCTTGCGTTTTTTACCGCGAAGCCGGCTTGGCGCGGCTTTG
>JAPOOU010000289.1 GCA_026713245.1 Chloroflexota bacterium | reverse complement strand
GTTTGGATCAACCATCCACGTAAGATTGATCAATGAATTCTGGACACACTGAAAACAGCCGCAAGCTGAAAGTTCTAATCACACTCTTATATTACTATCCGCATCCTACCGGCCTTACGTACTATGTGCAGATGTTCGCTGAGGAAATGGTGCGTCGCGGCCATCAAGTGACTGTACTCGCTTCCAGGCACGACAAAAAGCTGCCAAAGGAACCGGAGACGCACAACGGCGTACGCATAGAGCGGGTCTGGGCCCCCGTGCGGCTGAGCCGGGGCATGATATTGCCAACCTATCCCTGGCATCTGCTACGCCTTATGCGCCAGCACGACATCGTAAGCATACATACACCAATGCTCGAAACTGCGCTGGTCAGTGTTTTGGCGGATTTTGCGGGCCTGAAGGTCATTCCGACGCACCATGGGGATCTGTTCCTGCCTGAGGGTTTTTTGAACAAGGCGATCGTGAAGACGATGTATGCCATGTACGCGTATATGGCCAGGCGCGCCCCATGTATCATAGGCTTCAGCGACGATTATGCCGAGAATTCCTACTATCTCCGTCCCTTCCGCGACAAGCTGGCAGTCGTTTACCCCCCTATTTCCATTCACGATCCCAACCCGGAAAACGCCGCAAGACTCAGAAAAAAATGGCAGTGTGACGACGGTCCCCTGATTGGTTTCGCCGGGCGATTCGCGCATGAAAAACGGCCTGATTTGCTCATAAAGGCGCTGGACGTCATAAACCGCAAATACGCCAATACGCGAATCATCTTTGCCGGTGAGTACAACCTAAACTACGAAAATACCTGGAACCTGCAGAAGGAACTCGTGGAAGAGTACAAGTCGCAACTTATATTTCTGGGATTGATCCGCGACAAGCAGCAAATGGCCGATTTTTACGCGGCCTGCGATGTGCTGGTCTTGCCGAGCAACAATGATTGTTTTCCGGCAGTTCTGGGCGAATCGATGCTTTGCGGGACGCCGGTCGTCATGACGGACGTCTATGGCGGCCGCGTACCTGTTCAAGTAACCGGTATGGGGAAACTGGCCAAATCCGGCGACTGGAAGTCAATCGGTACGACCACGTTGGAAGTCCTGGATAACCGTGACAAATATATCAAACCCAAAGACTTCGTTGCCAAGTGCTTTTCCTTGAATGACACCTTCGATCGATTCGAATCTGTTTTGTTGGAGCACGCTCGCAAGTAATTCCGGATTCCCCGTTTGCGGCGCTGTTCGCATGATACTAAGCTTACATATGTGAATGACGCAAAGGGACGGTCGCATGTTACCAGACGACAGGGCTAAGCCGCGACTTGACGAGACGGACGGGACTGAATCGAGCAGCGACCCGGCGCGGCGCCGGTCATCCCCGCACGAAAATGAGCCCGAATCCGCAAATACGGCTGAAGGCTTCACGGAAACTCGAATTGAAGACCTGACGCTGGCCGAGCTTTTCGGGCGGTTTATACGTTCGCCGCGTGTCACCTGGCGGCGCGCGAGAATGGCTATAGCTGGCGCCGAGTCCGTCCTTGCTCCCAAGGTTTCGGCTGGCCCGCAAGTGCAAGTAGATCCGGAGCAGCGTGACGCTCTACGTCCCTCGATCCCGCGAATGGCAGGCGCGCTTCGCCAGGCGCAGGGTCTTCAATTGCTGTTCTTTACCCTGGCAATTGTTAGCGCGGTCATTGGCACAAATGCGCTGCTCGGTCCGGATGGGATCAGTCGCAGCGCCGAGAACACGCTGGAGGTTGGGGCTCCGTTTCTTAGGATGGGATTCCTAATCTGGTTGATCGGCGAAGTATCTGGCAATTACAACCAGCTGCGAAGTTGGTGGCGGCGCATGAGTCGACTGGACCGTGTCCGTTGGTCGGCGCGCATCGTCCCGGTAGCGACAGGGCTGACGTCCTTGCAAGCACTTTCGGACTCAATGGTAGCCCCAAAAGAACAGTCTTTCGAATTTTTGCTGATCGCCGCGGGGCGATTGATCGCCAGTCTATTACTTTGGCATCTAGTGGATTTTGTCGCCTGGCGGATCAAAGCCCGTTTGTCCGCTACGCCGGCAACGAAGAGCGAAACATCGCCCTTGTCCGTATTACCCACAAGATGGCCTGGATTGAATTCCCTTCGGGATCTAATCAGTACACGCCGAATCGGCCTCATGGCGTTCTCGGGGCTTGCCAGTTCCGTTCTATGGATGAATACCAGCGGCAATCGAATTGAACCCCCTTTCATCGTGCTATGGATCGTTTCCGCATTTGCCTGGGCTATGGTCTTCGCGCCGGCAAACTGGAACGCCTTTGATTGGATCACGGCCAGGATTGACTGCTTCCGACGCATTGATTGGCGGGGAAACCGCTGGGTCATCGTCGCCTTCGCTTTGATCATGGTTCTGGGGATAAGCTTCCGTTTCACGCGCTTGGATAGCGTCCCGCGCGAGATGACCAGCGATCATGTTGAGAAAATCCAGGACGCATATCGAGTCGCTACAGGCGATTACAAAATTTTCTTTCCCAACAACGGGGGGCGGGAGCCGGTACAAATGTACCTGCTGTCGATGCTGTCCACTGTGCCCGGGTTTGGATTCGACTTTTACACGCTCAAGTTCCTCGCCGTCGTCGAGAGCGCGCTCACCTTGCCGCTGCTGTTTTGGATGGGTTTGGAGCTTCTCGGCGACGACCGTCCTCGGTTCAAGAAAGTGGTTGCTCTTTTGCTGATGGCGCTCGTCGCGTCAAGTTATTGGCACGTCATCGTCAGTCGTCAGGGCTTGCGCATTCCGCTAACGCCGGCAGTGACCGCGCTGCTGCTCGTATATCTTGCCCGCGCAATGAGGCGCAACAGGCGAAGTGATTACGTCAAGGCGGCGCTGGTTCTTGGATTCGGGCTTTATACTTACCAGGCAGTACGCATGCTGCCGGTTCTGATTGTCATCGGCGTAGTTTTTGCCATCTGGATGCGAGCCGTCACTTGGCGCCAGAAGCTGCTATACCTGGTTCATCTCGCGATCCTGGTCTTTGTATCGCTCATGGTTTTTCTGCCGATGCTGCATTTCTGGCTGGACTTCCCCAATTCTTTCTGGATGCGAACCTCAACTCGACTGTTGGGAGATCACCTTGCATATGCAACGGCGGATGACGCCTTGGAGGCACTGCGCTCGAACCTTCCCGTTCTCATGCACAATATCCGCAATGCCCTGCTCATGTACAACTGGAAGGGCGACATAGGCTGGTTCAACGGGGCTCCTGAACATCCAGTCATGGACACGTGGACCGGGGCCTTCCTGATATTGGGAGCCGCTGCCTGGTTGGCAAGAATGATCAAATCGCGCGACCCAGTTCTTTGGTTCATGCCCGTTGTGGTTTTTGTCATGTTGATGCCAACCGCCCTGTCGCTGGCGCACCCGGAAGCGAATCCCAGCAACTCGCGCGCATTGGGAACTGTACCGGTCGTATATCTGTTCGCTGCCTTGCCCGTAGCGATGATGGCGGTTCGGCTCAAAGGGTTGATCAATGGCGGCAGAGGCCTGATAGTCGCGATAGTCTTTGGAGTCGGCGTAGTTTTGATGGCAAACCATCAAAACAGCGCGACCTATTTCGATCGTTACGCGAAGGCGTATTTGAGTCCGTCTTTTCCGCACAGCGAGGCTGGAAGAATCGTTTACGGATTCGCAACCAGCGACGGCGCGATTGGAAACGTCTGGTCCCTAGGTTTCCCTTATTGGTGGGATTACCGCGCGCTGGGAATTGAAGCCGGTTATCCCTTGTGGCCCAACGATATGTATCCTTTGGAGAACTTGCCGCATATTCTCCGAAATGCACTGCAGCGAATGGGGCAATTCCGTCTGGACCCGAACAGAGACCTCCTGTTCATTTTCAATCCTGCCGATGAGCAGGCGTGGCAGCGACTGCGCGACTGGTTCCCCCAAGGTCGCGCTACGACTGTCCAGTCATATCATCCCGAGGACCAATTTGTGCTCTATCGCGTGCCGAGACTGGGAGAGGAAGGATGGGCAGCGTTTCTCGCAGGAAACGGCAACCACAGATAAGATACGCCCTGGAACACGACCCCAATGGATACATCCGTAGTTATCAACTGTATTCCGAGTCGCGATCGACTCACAGCGACGTTCCCTTGGCGACAGGTGTATATGCAAATGCGTTTGTCATAGAATGGTACAGGAACTACCATAGGGAGATAAAAATTAAACTGGGGTAAATGCAAGCAGGGTGTATCGGACCTTAAGCGGGCAAGCAATACCCAGATGGGTACATGCTGCCATGGGTAGAGAGGAAGCTCGCAGGTTGAAGGCGGACCACGATCAGCAATTCATATCCAGAACGGATAATGAGGAACTGCCGGCGAAACTGGCGACATCGTTCTCCCAGAGCCGCCCGTCGATAAGTCAAACGTACGAACGGGAACCGGTTGCGCTGTACCGGGCGCCGGCTCCGCGTGGGCGGTTATCTTCAAAGCCGCGCTTGATACATGGGAATCCGAACCAGCGTCACATGATGAATTCTTGCGCAACTGATAGCGGTGGCCACAAGGATGCGGTCCAGTAAATGAGGCGCCAATCGATGAGAAAATCCGCCATAACAGCGCTGCTTGTTACAATCATTCTTGCCTTCGCGGGAGTTCTGCGTTTCACTGGACATAATTGGGACGACTTCTCTTATTCGCATCCTGACGAGCGTTTCCTATCCATCCTGTTGCTGCCGAACGTCGGCGGCAGGAACGAATTTACCTACGACCGAAGCAATTTTCCCAGCCAGAGCATCCTTGTACGCAGCGGCCAGCAAGATCTCCAAGACTATGACAATCTGTCGGCTGTATTTGGAATCCGGATCGGCGCCGTTAGCGAGACGATTTCGGCACATGTCGCGGGCTGGATAGCGAGCCGCAATCACGTCACCATCTACAACCAGACCGCGCAGGCATTGGAAGCGCTGCGAGCGAGCCAACTGGATGCGGTGATCCTTGACGAGGGGTTAGGATCAAGTTTCGCAGGCCTGAGCGTCGCGGCTACTGTGGATTCCCTGCAACTGCAATCGCTGCGCTGTCGGCATCTGTATCCACAAAGCAACGGCATAGGCAACTTCTTCGACGCGCGATGTTCTCCGCTGAATCCACATCAGGCGGGCCACGGTTTCTATGCCTATGGCACCTTTCCCCTGCTGCTCGCCCACTATGCGAGTGAATTCGTCCGCGATGCTACCGAGGCGGGATTCCCCTTGTTTGACTGGCAAGGCGGCCATCTTGTCTGGCGTGGACTGTCGACGCTTTTCGACTTGCTAGCGATTGTCGTGATCTACGCCTTGGGCAGCCGACTTCATGGCAGGTGGGTCGGACTTATCGCCGCCGCGCTCTACGCGGCGGCGCCCCTCGCCATTCAGAAATCTCACTACGCTACCACGAATGCGATTGCCGCCTGCCTGGTTACGCTTGCGCTTTACTTTGCGGTCGCCGTGCAGCAACGAGGAAGACTTTCGTCATACTTGTTATTTGGCCTCGCTTGCGGCGCCGCGGTCGCCAGCCGCATGAACCTGGCGCCACTGGCCGGTATCGTGGTTTTGGCCGCCATAGTCAAAGCGGCGCCGTGCATCGACCTAAATTTGAATCGTCAGGAACGACTGCGGATCTTCGCTTACCATTTCTTTGGGCTGATTCTGGCGGGATTCGCCACCTTCCTGGCGTTTCGCCTGCTCAATCCCTATGCGTTTATGGGACCGGACTTCCTGGGCATAATGCCCAACGATCGCTGGTTTGATAACGTGCGCTCCGCCAGCTACGGCGTATCCGGGGTGCAAGACTCGCCGCCCAATTGGCAATGGCTGTCGCGCGCGTCCTACTTCTACCCGCTCAAAGACATGGCGCTGTGGGCCATGGGACCTCCCTTGGCTTTGTTGGCATGGTTCGGCTGGGGCTGGTCAGCCTATCGGATCGCGCGCATGCGGAAGGCGGCTCTGAACAACGTCTTGCTCGTAGTCTGGATCGGCGCGTATTTTGTCTGGCTTAACCAGCTATGGCCCATGACTATGCGCTACTACTTGCCCCTGTATGGCGCACTGGCGGTATTGGCTGGCTGGGCTATCGTGCAATTGATCGATTATGCGCGGCGCGGCGGGCGTAGTATTGTCGCGACCCGCCTGCTGCTGTCAATCATTGGCGTCTTGTTCGGCGTCGTAGGCGGATTTCAACTTGCCAACGGCACGCAGGACGCGACCGCGATCACCGCCGCGGCCATCGGCGCAGTACTGCTGTTGGCGGCTTTGCTCCCATTGCCGCGTTCAAGCCGAGCCATCGCGCTTGCCGTGTTCGCCATCGGTTTTACCGCGATCTGGGGGATGATGTTCGGCAATGTCTACAGGCGTCAGACGACGCTTGTGCAGGCGTCTCGGTACTTGTTCAAACAGGTTCCCGGTGATTTTGCCATGCGTATCGACGGGGCAGACGAATCATTGCCGCTGGTCAACGTTGCCATGGCGAATACGGGTTATCAGTCCGCAGACTTGCCCGACACATTGTTCAAAAGCGTCACGCACTACCGCGAAGAGGCCGCCCGCAACGCGGTCTTCACAGCTCGGGTAAGCGGTTCGATTGCGAGCGTTATTGCGCCGCACCTGGGCGATCCGCTAGATGATCCCGCGCCAGAAAGACTGGAAATACGCGTATATCACGAAGGCGAGAATCTAGTCATAGCGGAGGCGGTCCTGGAAGCCGACCTGGCGCGTCGCGATCATCCGCTGGGCGACAGCTATGAAATCCCCTTCGCCGCGCCTTGGCAAGTAGAGGCGGGCGAACGGTATGTATTTGAAGTCCTGGCGGCGGAAGGCAGCGGCGACATCATCGGATCGGGTTCTGTCGTTCTGACGGAAGGCAGCTGGGACAACACCGTGACAGGCACCTTGACCTGTCAATTGCCTGAGGACCTGGCGCTGGTTGACCGTCCGGCCTCGGGGCTCGTTCGCAGCGAGGACTGTCGCGGCAAGTACGCCTTCGGGGCCTTGGTCAACTCATACGATCAGATCATGTCCTTCCCGGTGGACAGTCATAGCAAATACGAGAATATCCTGCACACGCTGGAAGTGGGCGATTACCTTACGATAGCCAGCAACCGCTTTTACGACACGGAATCGCGCAATCGTATGCGTTGGCCGCTGACGACGCATTATTATGAGAAACTCTTTGCAGGTGACCTGGGTTATGAGCGGGTTGCTCTTTTCGACGAGCCATTCCAATTAGGACCCTGGCGGGTCTCCGATCAGTACTTGCCGATATATGATTCCCCGGCCTGGCTGAACGAAATCGAAGGCGACGAAGCCTTTCACGTGTACGATCATCCGGCTGTTCTGGTTTTTCGCAAATCGGCAGACTATTCGAGCGCGAAAGTAAAGGCGATTCTCTCTTCAGTGTCGCTGAAGCAGACGCACGAACTGTCAAGAGACCACAGCAGCGCGGACAGGCTGGGTGTCATTTATTGGACGTCCATGGAAACGGACTCGGTACCGACCGCCTTGACGTTTCCGCAGGCTGACTATGAGACGCAAACGGCGGGCGGCACCTGGTCGGATCGCTTTTTCAGCGACAGTATCGCGAACAGCAATCAAGCCCTCGGAACACTGTTCTGGTATGTCGCGCTACTGCTCGTCGGCTGCGTCACTTTTCCCATCGTTTTCTCGCTATTCCCCAGCCTGGCAGATGGAGGCTACGGCATTAGCAAGCTTGCCGGCCTGCTTCTGGTTGCCTGGTTCGCCTGGGCTGCTTCGACGCTGAAGATCCCCCTGTGGTCGCAAGCCGGCCTACTGGCGCTTCTCGCCGGGCTTGCGCTGTTTAGTCTGAATTTGGCCCATCGCAGACGTCTGCGCCTGATACAGTTTCTTCGCGCAAACTGGCGGCGCCTGGCCTGGATGGAGTTGCTGGCAATCCTAGCCTTTCTACTGATGCTTGTGATTCGTCTGACGAATCCGGATCTCTGGCACCCGTACAAGGGCGGCGAAAAGCCCATGGATTTCGCCTACCTGAACGGCGTTTTGCGCAGTACGACCTTCCCGCCGATTGACCCCTGGTTTGCCGGCGGATTCATTAACTACTATTACTTTGGGTATGTCTTGGTTGGCGTACCGTCGCTGTTGCTGGGAATCGTCCCCTCCTTCGCTTACAACTTGATGATCCCTACGATATTCTCGCTGACCGGCGCGGGCGCATTTTCCGCCGCATTCAATATCCTTTCACGCTGGAAGATGAACCTCCAGAACAATCAAGGATCGAATGGCAAGCAGACAAGACGGCTCGGAAGTCCCTGGAATGCGGGCATCCTGGCGATGTTGATGTGCATCCTCTTAGGCAACCTCGATACGGTTCGTGTCGCAGGCAACGGCATAGCGGAGTTAGGCGGTTACCGAAAACCCACGGGGCTCGAAGCATTCCTGGTCGACGAATACCGCGATGCTCACGGTCAAGCGCCTGACGAGAACAATCGCGCTCAGCTGAGGGAGCAAGCATCTCAATCCAGCCTGATCGACAATGTTCGCTACGAAATCAATAGTTCATTGTCGCTATTAGGCGGGCTTGCGCGAGGGGTCGGTTTGGCGATCAGCGGAGAATCCATACCCATGGGGCATGACCGTTGGTATTGGGGTCCCACTCGCGTATTGGCCGAAACGCCGGGCGTGCGCGGCAACGCCATAACAGAGATGCCCTTCTTTACCTTTTTGTATGGCGACTTGCACGCCCATATGATCAATATGCCACTCATTCTGATGACCGTAGCTTTTGTTTTCAACGAGCTGATGCAAGTTGGCAGAGATCGTCGCAGCGCCTGGGAGAGATTTCTGGCGCTGGCGCTGGGAGCAATGGTGGTCGGCGTCATGCAGGCCTGCAATACCTGGGACTGGCCCTCGATGACCCTGCTGGCGACGGCCGGCCTGAGCTACTGCTGGTGGCTGCGCTGGCGCGATACATTTCGCGGGGGAATTGACGTTCGATTTTACGCGGTACTAACTGGCGCGCTGCTGATCGCTGTCGGCATTGTCACGCTTCTGCATTCTCACTATTCCGCGGGTATCGGCGCGTCATCAGGGGCACTGTCAGAGTCGCTGGCAATCATCAGCCGCGTCTTGCTCGCTTGCATCGCGCTGATTGCCGTCTGGATCGCGATCCGACACATTCTGGTCAGGACGTCGGCCATAGATTTACTTGGCCGCGTCGGCGGGTTCCTGGCGCTAAACTTCGCATTCGCATTGCCATACACGACCTGGTACGCCTCCAACTACACGAGCCTGAGACCCTGGCACGGCGGGAAAACGCCGCTCTGGGCGTACTTCGATATTCACGGACTATTCCTGTTCCTGGTGGTATCGCTCTTGATCTGGGAGACCGGGCATTGGATGAGAAGCACGCGCGTCGCAGCGCTGCGCGGGCGCGGCAGGCTGGTAAGAAACGCAGGCGCCGGCCTTGTCCTGGTTTTGCTAGTAACGCTGGCCATGTTCGTCGCGCACTACCAAGTCGCCTTGATCGTGCTGCCAATCCTGGTATGGATCGCACTTCTATTCTTCCGTCCCGGTCAATCACGCGCCTTTCGATTCGTACTCGTCTTGATCGGATTGGCGCTTTCCTTGACGCTTGGCGTAGAGATCGTGGTCATCGGCGGGGATATCGGTCGCCAGAATACAGTTTTCAAGTTTTACATCCAGGTTTGGTTGCTGCTGAGCGTGGCGGCGGGCGTCGCGATGAGTTGCCTGTTGAGCTCCGCCGTTAACTGGCGCCGGAGAATACGCGTAGTTTGGCTCGCAACGTGTATTGGTCTGTTCACAGTCGCCGGGGCATATCCCTTACTGGCGACGCGGGCCAGATCTTTGGACAGGATGGCGCCGCACTTGCCCTTGACCCTCGACGGCCTGGCCTACATGAAAGAATCTACGCACCGGGAAACCGCACCGGACAAGAACGAAACAGCGATGCTGGATCTTGCCGTCGACCACGCGCTGATTCGCTGGATGCAGGAAAACATTGCCGGCTCACCGGTGATCATGGAGGGACGACGTTTCCCCAGCGAATATCAGTGGAACGGCCGTATCTCGATAGCTACCGGCCTACCCTCTGTTCTTGGCTGGAACTGGCACCAGCGGCAGCAGCGTACTATTGATCCGCTGCCGACCTGGGTAGAACAGCGCGAAAGAAATGTGCGCGCCTTTTACAATACCGGCGACATCGACGATGCTGTGGATATCCTCTATCACTTTGACGTGAAATACATCGTCCGCAGCGGATTGGAGCAGCTTCATTCGACGGCGGAGGGCCTTGCCAAGTTCGAGCGCATGGTCAGCGAGGGTCTGTTATCGATTGCATTTGCCATTGAAGGCGGCACGATTTATCAAATTAACGAAGATGCAATTCTGCGATTCCTCGAGGAGCGATATCGTTGACACTTGTCCAGGAATGGTTGACGCGCGAAGGACATCTGCTTATTAGCTGGTGGTTGGCTATCACCTTAGCCGGCGTGTTGGCTTTACCGCTCTGCCTTCGTCTCTTGGGAGGTCTGCCCGACAAGGGCTACACCTTTTCGCGCGCAATCGGCATGCTGGCGTTGACATTCGTCTACTGGCTCTTGACCAGCTTTGGTCTGCTCGAAAACTCCGCCGGCAGCATCGCGCTGGTTTGGATCGCGCTACTGTTCTTGTCAATAATATTTTATGCGCAGAAGGGCGAGTGGCGCAACATACGCGCCTGGTGGCGGGAAAACCGCGGCCTCGTGCTGGCGACCGAACTATTGTTTCTGATCTTGTTTCTTGTTTGGGCAGTCTATAGAGCGCACCAGAACGCGATTCTATATACGGAAAAGCCCATGGAACTGGCGTTCCTGAGCGCCGTGCAGCGCAGCGCGACATTCCCGCCGGATGATCCCTGGATGGCGGGCTACGCGATCAGCTATTACTACATGGGTTACTTGATGTCCGCCATGCTGTCGATTTTCAGCAATATCGGCAGCACTGTCGGCTTTAACTTGACAGTTGCGTCGCAGTTCGCCTTGACAGGCATTTGCGCCTTTGGCGTCGCCTACAATCTGGTACGATCCCGCGCATTCGAGATAGCGATACCATTCCGAAATATCGGGGCTACGCGAGCGAAAGCCATCGCCGTCGGATTGTTGGCGATGCTCTTCATGACGCTCGTCGGCAATTTCCAGGCTGTGCTCATCGAGGTTCCCTTTCAGTCCGGATCTGCCACGGAAGCCTACCTGGATTTCTGGGGTACCCAAGAGCGCGCGAACTTCCCTGAAGGCGGCTACACGCGCGATCCACATTCACCTGTTTTTTCTGATCCCGCAAGCTGGAGCTACTGGTGGTGGTTCCGCGCCAGCCGCGTCCTGACAGACTACAACCTGGACAACACGCCCGGACCGATCCAGCCGATCGACGAGTTTCCAGCTTTCAGCTTTTTGCTGGCGGATAATCACCCGCATGTCCTGGCGCTGCCGTTTGCCTTGATGACGATTGGCCTGATGATCAACATTGTCCTGTTGAGAAGACAACCGCGGATTCCAGAAGTCATCTTGTATGGCATCGTCATCGGCGGATTGGCCTTCCTCAACACCTGGGACGGGCCGATCTATCTGTTAGGTCTGGTCGCTGCAGAAGCGCTGCGCCGTCTGATGCTGAATGACCGTGGCAGGCTAACCGTCGCCGATACCGTCATATTGCTGCTGTTCGGCCTGCTGTTGGCCGGTATCGCCCTGCTCGCCTATTTCCCGTTTTTTGTAGGGTTTCGATCTCAAGCTGGCGGAATGCTGCCAAACCTGGTAAATCCGACGTCGTTCAGACGCTTCTTTATCATGTTCGGTCCGATTCTACTCATCCTGCCAGGCTTCCTGCTGGTGGAGACCTGGCGCGGCCACCGGTTTCTGCGTCTAAACTGGCGACTGGGCCGGGCAATCGCCGCTGTCGTGTTTGCCGGGCTCCTGCTGCTTCTAGTCATGTTCAGCGTGATCGGCGCAATGTCATCGTCGGTGGCGCCGGCACTTGCCCAATTAATTGCGCAGACCGGAGGATGGGGCCAGGCAATTGCACAATTGTTAGGACGTCGAATCGACTATGGGGTGACGACGCTGGTGTTGCTGGGGGGCATTGCGCTGACGCTTGCGCGCCTGTTCCCCAAGCGCCGGGCGCGTCAGCACATTAGTGAGACGCCGACTCCCAATATCACCTATTCACGCGCGTCCGCTTGCGCCTTGCTCTTGATCGGCATGGGATTGTGCTTGACGCTCATTCCCGAATTTGTCTTTCTCAAGGACAACTTTGGCAGTCGCATCAACACAATATTCAAGTTTTATTACCAGGCCTGGACAGTTTGGAGCATTGCGACAGCCTATGCGGTCTTCAGTGTTCTGGATGACAGCGCGGTGTTGCGGCCGATCAAAGCGCTTCGATTCATGTATGCGTTGCTAGTCCTGCTTGCGCTTGCGGCAGGTCTCGTCTACAGCGTACTGGGGATTGCGCATCGCTCCTGGATCGAATCCGGGCGCGGCGGCAGTCAACATCAGTACAGGCCGCCCGAAAATTGGTCGACGCCAGTCATGCAAGTGACGCCAGGCGAGACCGCTTATCCCGGGACCGTCTTGTTTACAGATGGCAGCTTGTTTGACGCTACCGAGTCTACTATCATTCGTTCGCAGCACGAGGGAATCGTGTTGGCCGAAGAGATGTCAATTCGAATTGTCAAACCCTTGTCACTGGACGGCCGCGACGGTTTTATCGATCGTGACGACCTAAACGTCATAAACTGTCTAAGCGATCTTGTCGAACGTGACGATGCGGTAGTGGCGGAAGCTGTTCTCAGAGCATACAGCGAAGACTACGGCAGAGTCGGCGCTTTGACCGGCATACCGATTGTCCTGGGCTGGGAGAACCACGAACGCCAGTGGCGAGGGGCGACATATGACGACATTGGCGGCAGCCGGCGCCAAGATATGAAGACCCTTTACACAGCCGAGGATGTATCGCAAATTAGGCATATCATAGACCGTTATCGGATCGGGTATATTCTCTTTGGGAGTACCGAATTTTCGCAATACGGAGGCGCGGGTGAGGAAAAGTTCCGTGACCATTTTCCGGTCGCATGCGAATCAAATCATGCGCGCATCTACTCTGTGCCGCTCTCGGGCGACCTGCAATCTGATCCCTTTGACGCCTAGCTAGGCAAATTGAAGGTGAGCAATGGCGGTAGAATCACCGGCGGCGGGCAGGATTAAGGCCTACGACGACTTGTCAATCGGCGACCAAGCGAACCATCAGTCCGCGTCGTTTTCGGTCCGCGCCGAATGGCTCGCTTATCTGGCGCTGGCTCTGGTTTCGCTTGTTATACGTGTTGCCGCGCTAGGCAGCGTTCCCTTGAATGACTACGAAGCGCAACAGTCGCTTCACGCCTGGCACACAGTCGAGGACGACGCGCCCGGCGACTTCGTCGCCAGCCACAATCCCTTGACTTACTCGATTCAACTGCTGACGTTTTCGACGCTGGGCGCCTCGGCTTTTTCCGCGCGCATTGCGGTTGCGCTGGCCGGGGTTGGGCTATCTCTATGCCCGCTGCTGTTTCGCGAGAATCTCGGCGCGACGCGCGTTTTTATATGGTCGCTACTTTTGACGGTATTGACGACGCCAGTCGCTGCAGCGCGCATAGCAGACGGCACTACGTTTATGATGCTGTTCACGGTCCTGGCAATCTGGATGATACGTCGTTTCTGGTACTCGCATGAACTCCCGCATGCTATGGCCGCTATCGCCTTTATCACGTTTATGCTGGCGCTTTCGGGCCCGTCCGGCATACCGCTATTTCTGATCCTGCTGGTTTCCGGCTGGCTGGCTGTCTGGCGCACTGCCTTGAGCGCGCCGCAGCGGATGGACCTTCCAGGCGACGACATTCTGCAATTGTCGCTCAAGCGACTGCAAGACTTCCCTTACACGCGGGTCGCCTTTGTGCCGCCGTCTATAGTATTCATAGCCGGCACTATGTTTATGCTAAATCCCGGCGGTTTACAATCAGTCGCCGAGTCTATCAACGTCTCCTTGACCGGCTTCAGTCAATGGCGCGACGCAGATAGCGCGCGTCTGGGGATCATCGCGCTTTTCACGTATGAACCTCTACTCATTGTGTTTGCGCTTGGAGGCGCCTGGCTGATCTGGAAGCACGGCGCGGTCAGCTACATCGACAGATTCGCTGCGGCTTGGGTGGTTGTCGCGACAACGGGTTTATTTCTTTATCGCGGCGCCCGTCCGGTCGACGCCATGTGGGTGGTTTTGCCCTTAAGTTTGCTGGCGAGTTACGGCATTACGCAACTGATGATCAATCGGCGAATGGTTGTGCTTTGGGCAGAGCAGATTGACAACGACAGTGACGACGGCCACGAACTCTATACTACACATTATTGGTGGATAAAGTGGGCGATTTCCTTGGGCGTACTGCTCTTGCTGCTGACCGCCTCTGTGCAATTTCTGCAAGTGGGAAGGTCACTTCTCGATGTGCCCGCCGATACCAGCGTGACTCAACTGCTGGAACGCCTGTCCGTATCGTCCTATACACGGTTGGCACAGGGACTGGGCTTGTTTGTGATGGCCGCCGCGGTCGCTGCAGTTCTATATTTGCTCGTGGCGAATACTTGGGGTAGCGGCACTTGCCTGCAAGGGATTGGATTAGGCTTCTTTTGGTTTATGATATTGTCCGGCCTTGGCGGCGCCTGGCAAATCGCCGTCGCCGACACGAGCAATCCCGCGGAATATTGGCATCCCGGCGCAATTAGCAGCGATTCTCGGCTGTTGCGCAAAACGCTTTTTGAATTGGCCGAGCGAGACGCCAAGGGATTTCCAGTATTGCAGGTAGTCTTAGTAACAGACGCCAAAGGCGTCGTGGACGGCAAGGGCTTGATGGGCTGGCTTGTGCGCGACTTCCCAAATGCGCGCTTCGTGAAATCCCCGGCAATTGCAGCGGGTGAGCCAATCATTCTCATGGCGCAAGGCGAGGAAGCGTTCGTGGACCTAAAGGGAAATTACGTTGGACAGAAGTTTGTGTTACAGCGTCGGACATCCTTTGCGAGCTTGGATCTTTGGCAATTGCCCTCCTGGTGGTCCCAACGTCGTCTTCGCAGAGGCCACACAGGAATGGAAGAATCGGTCATTCTGTGGTTGCGACAAGACGTTTATGATAATGTCAACGCGAATTGAGGCCAACCGTTGTGAGGATGATCGCGCTAAAATGTGTAATGAAAGTTGTGCTTGTTAGCTCACCGCAAGGACAACGACATGACAGATAACCGATTGCAGGGCCGCGCCGAAATTGATCTGATTGTCGAGCGCGCCCTAAACGGCGATCAAGTTGGATATGCGGAACTTTATGATAGGTTCGCGGCCAGCTTGTATCGGCTTTGCTACAGCTTGCTTATGAATGAGCAGGATGCTGAAGATATTCTGCAGGAATCTTTCCTCTACGCATTCAAAAATCTGCACCGATTTGATTCTGGCAAGGCATCGCTCAAAACCTGGCTCTACACCATCGCCGTCAGCCGTTGCCGCAACACCTACCGGCGCAAGCGATTCCTGACCGTAGATATTTCACAGTGGTTCGGTTTCGAATTAAAGGCGCCCCCGGCAGACGCGCCCGAGGCGGCCGTTATCCGCCGTGATGCGGCAGAGACCATAGAAAAGGCGCTCACGGGTTTGTCGCCACGGCTGAGAGAGGCAATCGTATTGCGCTACGGACAAGGGATGACCTATCGTGAGATTTCCGAAGTGATGGGTTGTCCGCAAAAGACGGCGGAAAGCCGTGTGCGCCTTGGTCATCAGCGGCTTAGACAGTCCTTGCAACCCGAGGGACGCGGGTTGCTGGAAGAATTGCTCAAAGTACATTGAGGTTTGCGACACCGAAGGTGTGGCGGAGCGTATGATCAAGTTCAAATACCGCTACTGCAAGGTTCATATGGCGAAGTACCTGAGCGGCGACCTCTCGGATCTCACGCGGAGGCGGATCGCTCGCTTCATTGACGAGTCCCAGGATTGTTACGAGGAGTATTTGCGCCAGCGAGAGGTAAGTGATCAATTACAGCGAACTTTGCCAGCGTTTGGCCGCCCGGATTCGCAACGGCTGGACAATATCTGGATGTCGTTGCAAAGCGAGCTTGCCCCGGCAGCGTCCGGAAGACTGCCTTGCCCAAGTAATCTGGGCAATACGCCATACGGGTACAGCCTGTCCATGGTATTGCTGGCGGCAATCTTGTTGCTGCCCCTGGTGATTGGCTTCCATTCATCCGTAACTTCCATCGACTCGCCACCACGTCCCGAATGGGTTGGCATTGAGAGAACCCCTGCCACACGTTCAAATGCGTCGCCTATTGGCGTCTTATCGACCCAGTCAAGTTTCACTTATCAGATTCCCCTGCTACAAAACACGCCAGAAGCCAGATTCCTGCAATAGCGATTTCGATAGACGGTCGAGAATCGTGAGGCCCTGCCAAACATGTTGACCACGCCCAACCGGCAGAATGAAAACGCCCTGTACCATTTGCTGTCCACGCGCGTCTCGCTCAACTGGGAAGTCGCGGCATATCTAGTCATTCTGCTCTTGGCTCTCTTTACGCGTTTCTTCATCCTGGACCAGCGCGTGATGAGCCACGACGAAAGCCTGCATACGCGCTTCGCCTACAACCTGTACAACGAAGGACACTTCACGCATACCCCGCTGATGCATGGCCCGGTTCTATTTCATGCCACGGCACTGTCGTATTTCCTTTTTGGCGATAGCGATTTTTCCGGCCGGATTTACACCGCTGTCCTGGGTGTCTTGATGGTCATGTTTCCCATGCTCATGCGACGATGGCTGGGAAAGTGGGGGGCCGTGCTGGCCGCGTTAATGATCTTGATCTCGCCGCTGCTGCTCTACTACAACCGCTATATTCGCCATGATACGCCGTCGATATTCTTCGGCTTAATCATGGTCTATTGCATATTACAGTATATCAACGGCTCGCCGCGAGTCCGCAGGCGCGCCTATTGGCTCTACATCTTTGCCGCCGCGATGATTCTTAACCTCGGCTCCAAAGAGACGGCATTCATTTACATCGCGATTTTTGGCAGTTTCCTCTGCATCTATTTCCTGGCGCGCCTGGCACAACATGTTTACGATCTGGAAGGCAAGCCGCTGCTTTACATGGTTGTCCTGGGGATCCTAGTGGGCGGTGTCCTGACGCTGGGCATGTACATCATCGTTGACATCGTACCGGCTCAAATAATCCCCGGGCGCGGCACGCCTTGGGGCGAGCTGTCGGACTTGCAGCGCTCAAGCTGGACAAAATGGATCTTGCTAACGCTGTTTGCGGCGCTGATGACGCCAATCAGCACGGCGCTTTTTGCCTTCCGAGGCGGCTGGAGGCGCATTCCCGGTCGTGAACTGGCATTGATCCTGTTGATCGCGCTGGTAACGGCATTTGGCCTGCTTTTTATTGAGGAATTGTCGCATTTCCCCAGCCAAACGGAGACCGCGGAACCAGTTGTACCCGATGCTGCAGAAGTCTCGGAAGAAACCGCGCCGCCGGGCGAGCAGATAAACTGGACGCCACTGTTCGCGCTGTGGATGATTGCTGTGACCGCGATCGCCTATCTAATCCGCGACGCCCGGCGCGCTGCTCGCATCAGAGCCGAGTCGCCAGAAAGCAAGAACAAACCCGGCCTGTGGGGCTTTCTATACCAGTTTCCCGAAGTGGATTTGATCGTAATAATCGCAACCCTGATCTTGCCCTGGACAACTGCCCTCTTCCCTCGCTTGATGGGCGGCAGCAACGACGCGCATGCCCGGCTCGCGCAATCGCTGCCCGATGCTGTCTACACCATCATTGTTAGCTTGCCTGGTCTGGGTTCATACGAGAGTATTGGCAAGTTCGTGCTTGGCGGCTATGCATTTGTGCCGCTATTCGTTTTGATGGTGGTGATCGGACTAACTTGGAATTGGAAGCGGTGGCTGGTATCGGCCATCATATTCCATGTTCTGTTCGCGTTTTTCTTCACCACCGTCTTCACCAACATTACAGGTTTGGCTTCCGGCATGGTTTACAGTCTGGGTTATTGGCTGGAGCAACAGGGCGTACGCAGAGGGAGCCAGCCGCAGTACTACTACTTGCTGATCATCTTGCCGGTTTACGAATACTTGCCGATCGTCGGGAGCGTCAGCGCGATGTTCGCCGGGATGACCGGTTTCTGGAATCTACGGCGCAAGCGGCTAATCGCCGGGGAAAACGCGCGCAGACGGGAAGTTGGAGAGACGCTTCACGGATTCTTTGCCGATACTGCCGCAGGGATAGCGTCCGAGGACGCGCCGAAGTTGGGGGTGGTCACCGAACAGACAAGCCCGGCCGCAGACTCCGAATCAGAAGGCGCCAATGTAAGCTCAACCGAGTCGCAGGTCGCGCCCCGGGACAAGACCCTAACGATCGACGCGGGTGCAGGCGACCAGCCCCGGTCGTATCTGCGTCGATTGCCATTTTTGCTATTGCTCGCTTGGTGGGCGGTGCTGAATCTCGTCGGGTATTCGCTGGCAGGCGAAAAGATGCCCTGGCTGGGTACGCATTTGACCACGCCCCTGATCCTGCTCACCGCCTGGTATTTCGGCGGGATTTTCTCGCGGATCGACAAGACCTTGTTTTTGTCGCGCGGCTGGATGGCGCTGTTGATCATGCCGGTCTTTTTGATATGCCTTGCGCAGGCGGTCGGCGCGTTTATTGTTGGCGATCCGCCATTTGTCGGGCTGGCGCAGGTTGAATTAGAGCGAACCTACGAGTGGCTGCTCTCGCTGTTTTTGGCGCTCAGCCTGGGATACTTGCTTGTACGCATCGCAGGCTCAACAAGTTGGATGCACATCCGCCGCCTCACTGCGGTTGCCGCTTTCAGTCTACTCAGTATTTTGACATTCCGCACCGCCTGGATGGCGTCCTTTATCAACTATGACCTGGCGACAGAGTTCCTGGTTTACGCGCATGCCGCGCCGGCGGTGAAATGGGTGCTTGATGACATTGAAGAAATGAGCCTGCGCGTTACAGATAGCAAGGATCTCAAGTTGGCTTACGACGACGAGGTATCCTGGCCCTATAGCTGGTATTTCCGAGACTTTACGTCCGCGTCATTTGTCGGCGCCAACCCCACCGTTCAAAACCTGGAAGACCGCGCCTATGTCGTTGTTGGATCCGGTCATCGTGGCGATGTGGAGCCTGTCCTGGAAGACAGATACGTCCGCTTTGATCACGTGCGCATGTGGTGGCCCATGCAGGAGTACTTCAATCTGACTCCGGAGCGGATACTCAACGCGCTCGATTTTTCGCCGGATAATCATCAAGCGTCTCGAATTCGCCGCGGCATCTTCGATATCTGGTGGAATAGAGATTACGACCGCTATGGCGAAGCCACCGGGAAAGACTTCTCGCTTAACAACTGGCCGGTATCCGACCGCATGCACGTTTATGTCCGAAAGGACTTCGCGTCTCAGATCTGGGAGTATGGCGTTGGCGAGGGCCAGGTCAAGAGCAATCTGCCAACTGAAGTTAATCAGTGCGCTGCCAACTGGCAGCAACTAATTCCACTAGTCGAATTCGATACGGGTCAACATGCTCTCATCCAACCGCTAGGCGTCGCCGCCGGCAAGGGCTTGGTCTACGTCGTCGACGAGAACCAGAATCAAGTATTCACCTATAGCATTGACGGCCTGCGCGATCAGGCATACGGCAGTGACGGCTTGCTCTCCTTCAATCGACCGAATGGCATTGCAACAATGTCAAATGGCCAGGTCCTGGTAGCCGACACATGGAATTACCAAGTCCAACTATTTGATCCGGATGGCAATCCGCTTGTGCAGTGGGGACAACCCGGCGAATTCGGCTTTGACGCGCCGACCGACCCCGACGACGGATTCTGGGGACCGCGTGACGTAGCAGTAGACAGCGAAGGCCGAGTCTATGTCGCTGACACTGGCAACAAACGTGTTCGGGTTTATGAAATCAATGACGACGAAGTAGTGCATCTGCGCGATATAGGCCGCGGCGGCAGCGGACCGGGAGAGTTGGACGAGCCGAGCGGTCTGGCCGTACATTCGGACGGCCGACTCTTTGTCGCGGACACCTGGAACCGACGGATCGCTGTATTTGATTTGCAGGGCAAACATCTGAGCAATTTCCGCGTGCGCGGCTGGTACAACAATAGCTTTAACCGGCCTTACCTCGGCTTGGACGAGACTCGCAATATTCTCTATGTAAGCGATCCCGACGGCATTCGTATTCTGGTCTATGATCCATCCGGCGAATGCATTGGCAGCTTTGGGCAGGACGGCGATGTATCCGCCGACGGACAGTTCCAGTCGATTGGCGGAATCGCCGTCGATGAACAGGGTTACGTTTACGTGAGCGACTCGACGGCCGGCAAACTGCTGAAGTTTCCTCCCTTCTCGGACGTAGTTCAGGCATCGGGATGATTCGCCGGCATGCATGAACGACCGCAAGTCATGGAGCGCACGCGGCCCTGTCTTGACGACTTTGCGCCGCCATGATAGAATGCAGCCATAAGTAAGATTTCGCAAAAGAAGTGGGCAACCCCCACTTTTCGTTTTATATTGCGCTCTTGTTTGCCCCTGTCGTTGAAACAGGCGAGGAAAACCGCAAAATGTGTTGGCATGCGGTCCTGGAGAGCAAGACACAGCAATTGGAAGCGGCAGCTTGGCTTTCGGAGTGAAATACCATGTCCTCAAATGAATTGCAAATCGCCTTCAACGAGATCTCCCAATTGCGCGATCTTCCAGAAGAGGTTGTGCTCGAAGCCTTGGAGAGCGCGCTGGTTTCCGCTTATCGCAAGGATTCGGGCGCGAGCTCGGCGCAAGCGATTGAAGCCGAGATTGATCCCGACACAGGCCGTGCCAAGGTCTTTGTGGAAAAGGAAGTGGTCGACGACGTCTTGACAGATGCCACCGAAGTGACGCTCGAGGCGGCCCGGTTCTACAATCCTGAAGCGGATCTTCACGATATCGTGATGGTTCAGGTCGAGCACACGACAAAGAGCTTCGGACGTATCGCTGCCCAAACCGCAAAACAGGTCATCTTGCAGAAAATCCGCGAAGCGGAGCGCAACGCCTTGTATGATGAATTCATTAACCGCGAGGGCGACTTGGTCACGGGTACCGTGCAAAGCGTCAATTCAAAGCAGGTAACACTGAGCCTGGGCCGCGCGGAGGCCGATCTAATACGCCAGCAACAGATTCCGGGCGAACGTTACCGCACGCACGAAAAAATCCGCGTTTTTATTATGGAAGTCAAGAAGAGCAATCGCGGACCACAGATCCTGGTGAGCCGCGCTCATCGTAATATGTTGCGCCGACTGCTGGAATATGAAGTGCCTGAGATTTACAACGGACAGGTCGAGATCAAGAATATCGCGCGCGAAGCGGGTCATCGGTCAAAGGTGGCGGTCTCGGCATTGCAAGATGGCATTGATCCGGTAGGCGCCTGCGTCGGCATGCGCGGGATCCGCATACAAAATATTGTAAAGGAACTCCACAACGAGAAGATTGATGTCATCGAATGGAATACCGACGCCGTAGCCTTCATTTCCAAAGCCTTGAGCCCGGCGCGCGTGACCGGGGTTTTCCTGGATGACGACCCGATCGACGGCAAGACAGCCGTTGTCATTGTCCCCGACGACCAGTTGTCGCTGGCAATTGGTCGCGAAGGTCAAAACGCGCGCTTGGCCGCCAAGCTTACCGGCTGGCGCATCGACATCAAGAGCGTGACGGAAACGGTCCAGGGCGCCCTGGAGAACCTCGACGTACCGCCGCTGGAAGTTTTGACGGAAGAGCATGCCGACATGGTTGCCGAGTCGCTGCGCATCATGGAAAAGAAGAGCATGGAACTGACCGTCATGCCGGAGGAGTACAAGACACTGGGTCGCTTTGCCGAAGTTGTCGAGCAGCTCCTGCAAGAGCAGCGTAACGAGGCCCGCGAGATTTACCTGCGCGAACGTGAAGCGGTCAAAGCCACGCTGACCCCGCAATTGTTCGAGTTGCCCTTGGACGTGCTGGCTGTATCACAGGAAATTCTCGATATCCTCGAGCCTTATGAAAATGTTGGCGAGACCATGCTTTCTTGCCTGGTTGACGAAGAGATCGTGGCCCGCAGGCTCGGCGCCCTTGAGGGAGAGCCGCTAGCCGAAGTCCAGGCGGCGCTCGACGCCGTCATGGCTGCGGACATCGACGCCTTGCTCCAGGAAGCGATTTCAATTGAGGATGACGATGAAGCTGTTGAACCCGACGACGAATTGGCCGCAAGCGCTGCGGACGAAGCCCAGCCGGACGAAGGCGCCGAAGACGGGGCCGAGCAAGAAGCCGCAGAACAAGATGTCCTGCTGGACGCTTTTGGACAGCCAATCCCGCAAGAGACATTGGAACCGGCCGTCGCCGGCGTGGCAGTAGCCGAAGCCGGCGCTGTCGAACAAGCGCCCGTGGCGGTTCCAGGCAATGAAGGCCCGCGCCCGGAAAGCCCTGACGGCGCGCCGTTCGAATCAGAGGAAGACGAAGACGGGTTTGAACTGGATCGCAGCAAGGGCAAGAAACAGCGGCGCACGGATCGTCAAAAACGGCGTCAACTGGTTTTGGACGAGAAGAGCGGCGAAGTCATCGCCAAACGGCGACGCAAGGGACGGCGCGGCAGTTGGGACGAGGAAACCTGGGAAGACTACGATTACTAGCGCAAATGCCGCTATCCCAAAGGAGCGCGTAGTGGGCAGTATGCATCGTCCGCATCGCAGTTGCGTGGTTTGTCGTGACAAGATGGACAAGCGGTGCTTGACGCGGCTTGTATTCGTCGACAGCAACCTTAGAATCGACGAGGGTGGAAAAATGAACGGGCGCGGGGCATATTTGTGCGGCAAGGCAAATTGCTGGGATGCCGCCGCGACAGGCACGGTCATGGATGCGGCGTTGCGCCGGGCATTACATGATGACGATCGTAGCTATTTGCGGCACATGAAACCAACATGACGACCATCCGCTAGAACCGGCAGGACCGCATATCCTGCCCCGGACAGTGCTCCAAATCTGAAGGAGGTAGGTATGGTAGAAACTTCTAACGTGATTCTTGTTCCCGATTTCTTGACAGTACGCGAACTCTCCGAACTGATCGATTCCAGTCCCATCGACGTGATGAAGCGGTTGATTACCAACGGCATCATGGCGTCCATAAACCAGCAAATCGACTTCGATACGGCGGCTATAGTTATCGAAGAGATGGGCTTCGCCGCTCAATCCGCAAGCGCGGTGGCCGCTGCCGAAGAAGAAGAAAAACGCGCCGAAGAACGTGAAGAAAAATGGAGCGCCATGTTTCTGGGCGAGACGCCCGATACGCTTACCGCGCGTCCGCCGATCATCACGATTCTGGGCCACGTCGACCATGGAAAGACCACGCTGCTGGACACGATCCGCAAGACCGCGGTTGCGGAAGGCGAAGCGGGGGGCATCACGCAACACATTGGCGCATATCAGGCGCAGCACGATGGACGTATCCTGACATTTTTGGATACACCCGGACACGAAGCCTTTACTGCTATGCGCGCGCGCGGCGCACAAGGCGCGGATATCGCTATCCTCGTCGTGGCCGCGGATGATGGTGTCATGCCCACCACGCGTGAAGCGCTGGACCATGCCCGCGCGGCCAACGTGCCGCTGGTGGTCGCAATCACCAAGATTGACAGAAACAATGCCAATCCCGACATGGTTAAACAGCAACTTGCAGAACTCGACCTGATCCCCGACGATTGGGATGGTTCCACCATGATGGTTCCGGTGGATTCTCTCAATAGCGTGGGAATCGAAGATCTCCTCGAGGCGCTCGTCTTGGTGGCCGACGACAATTCCATCGTAGGCAATCCGCAAGGAATATTGCGCGGCACTGTGATTGAAGCCGAGGTGGACCGAAGCCGCGGGACGATGACAACGCTGCTGGTCATGAACGGTACGATGAAACGCGGAGACGTCATCGTGGCCGGGACGTCCTACGGCAGGGTCAAAGCCATGTTTGACTCCGCCGGCAACCCGGTAAAACGAGCGATTCCGTCTATGCCCGTATCCGTGTTAGGCTTGGACGCGCCGCCGCCGCCCGGCGCGTTTTTTGAGATTGTGGCGAATGACAAGATAGCCCGCAGTTTAGCGGAAGATCGGCGGCAGAAGGAATGGTCGCGACAGATAAGCGGACCCGTTCAAGTCGCGATGACGCTTGAAGATCTATTCGATCAATTCCAAGCCGGCGATGCCAAAGAATTGGCGATGGTCTTGAAAACTGATGTCCAGGGGTCCATCCAGCCCATCACGGACGAACTCAAAAACATATCGCAGCGTAACGAAGAAGGCATAGAAGTCCGTGTGCTGCGCCAGGAAGTCGGTCGCATCACCGAATCCGATGTTATGTTGGCAAGCGCGTCCAATGCGATCATTGTCGGCTTCAACGTCGGCGTGGATAATCCCGCGCAATCTTCGGCCGAAGCGCAAGGGGTGGAGATCCGCAAGTATGATGTCATATACAAGCTCTTTGAAGACATTGAACTGGCATTGCACGGTATGCTCGAGCCCAAGTTTGGTGACCAGGTCGTGGGTATTGCCGAAGTGCGTCAAACATTCAAGATCCCGCGCGGCGGGGTCATAGCCGGCAGCATGATAAAGGAAGGCGAAGCAAGGCGTAATGCCAAGGCGCGGCTAAAACGAGGCGACAAAACCATCATCGACAGCGTAAATGTCAGCTCGCTAAAGCGATTCCAGGACGACGTGCGCGAAGTCCGATCCGGCTTTGAATGCGGGATTGGCCTGTCCGGCGTCAGCGACTTCGAAGAAGGAGATGTCATCGAGTTCTTCGTTCGCGTTCGTGTCAATTGATCTGAAAGAAGCGAATGTCTATTAAACAAGGCCGCATGAGCGACCGGATTCAGCAAATCCTGAGCCAGTTGCTATTACGTGAAATCGCAGATCCGCGCCTGCGAGGCATCACCATAACCGAGGTCGAGCTGGACCCGGAACTGATGGTTGCCAAGATCTACGTCAGCGCGATGGGCGACGAGAGTCGGCAAGATACGGTGATGAAGGGATTGCGGCGCGCTAATGGATTTTTGCGGCGCGAAGTGGGCAAACGTATCCGACTGCGCAACACGCCGGAATTGCATTTCCATTGGGATCATACTCTGGAGCACGCGGAACGAATCAACCAGCTTATCGCAGACCTCGAGATCCCGCCCGAGCCAGAGAGCGGTTTGAATGCAGACGACTGAGTCTCCATGGCAGGCCGCCGCTGATGCCATTGAGGCCGCCAGGAAGATTCTTGCGGTTTCGCACATCGCCCCGGACGGCGATGCCGTCGGCTCGCTATTGGGAATCAGCGAAACAATGCGCGCCTTGGGCAAGGATGTCACAGCCGTCATTGACGACGGGGTGCCACCCGCACTCCAGTTTGTGCCACAAAGCGCGACAATCCTGCCTGGCATCGACGCCGGAGAATTCGATTTGATGATCACGGTGGATTCGAGCGATCTCGAAAGAATCGGCGTCGCCGGCGCATATGGAATGGCGCACAGCAAAGAGATCATTAATCTGGATCATCACCCCACAAATACGCGCTACGGCAACATCAATCTAGTCGTATCGCATGCGGTGGCCGCCGCGGAGATTGTCTTTGATCTGGTCAACTACATCCGCTGCCAATTGACCGAAGCGGCCGCTTATGCCTTGCTGACCGGATTGGTCACCGACACGCAGGGATTTCGCATTAGCGCCACTAACGACCGCACTTTAGAGATCGCACGGGCGCTGATGCAATTCGGGGCCCCTCTTTCACAGATCATGGCGCAGACGCTCAACCGGCGCCCTTATCAAGAGGTCGTTTTGTGGAAGCTGGTTTTCCCTTCTGTTGCGATTAGCGATGGCCTGATCCACGCAGCAATAACGCGAGACAACATTACTCAAGCCGGTTTAGACGCCATGACTGACGGTGGCTTGGTCAGCCACTTGGTAAATGTCGATCAGGCGAAAGTATCTATCGTTTTCAAGGAATTGTCAGACCTCCAGGTGGAAGTCGGCTTCCGATCCAAACCCGGCTACGATGTCGCGAGCCTGGCAGTACAGCTTGGCGGCGGCGGACATACACAGGCTTCAGGCTGCACCATGGACGGAACCCTGGCCCAGGTTCGCAGCACCGTCTTGCCTCTGGCTCATCAGATCATCAGCGCAAGGGACTCGGAACTTGTGTGAACACGATCATTCAGGTTTTCTCAATGTTGACAAGCCACTTCACTATACCAGTCACGACATTGTCGCGCTTGTGCGCCGGCGCTATCGTGAACTGACGGGAGCGAAAAAGGTCGGTCACGCCGGCACTCTCGATCCACTGGCTAGCGGCGTGCTGATCGTCTGCCTGGGCAAGGCGACCCGCTTGAGCGAATACATCATGCCGGGGCGCAAATCCTACCGCGCCCGCATTACGCTGGGACAAACAAGCTCTACTTACGACAGCGGCGGTGAAATCCAGGACAGCCGAGTCGACACGGATGGCGTCACGCTTGCCGATATTGAAAATGCCGTCGCCTCATTCATCGGCGACATTCGGCAAGTGCCGCCCATGTACAGCGCGATCAAGGTCAAAGGCCGCAAGCTCTATGAACTAGCGCGGGATGGGCAATCGATTGAACGCGAGCCGAGGCCTGTGCGCATTGACAGCATCAATATATTGCAGTGGAATGACCCGCTGCTTGAACTTGATGTGATATGCGGCGCCGGCACCTATATTCGCAGCCTGGCTCACGACTTGGGTCAAGCGCTGGGAGTCGGCGCTTATCTCTCCGGCCTGCAACGTCGTTCCAGCGGACAGTTTAGGCTTGGCGACAGTGTGGCTCTCGATACCCTCCTGAACGAAACAGACTGGTGGCGGCGCATCATTCCACCACATGCCGCGCTGGCGGGGCACAGCTGTGTGACGCTGTCAAAAGACGATTTGTCGAGAATCCAATTTGGGCGAGCGGTCGCAAGTCGCCCGCATGATGCCGCCAATCAGATATTCGCTTTCACCCAAGACAAGCGACTTGCCGCGGTCCTGGTCCCCGAAGACGAGCTTTGGAAACCACACAAAGTATTTGTCGGCCAAAGTTGATACAATTGGCCGAGAAGGACCGGACTTGACTTACCATAAGCTGTACGTTTCGCGCGAGGATAGCAGGTCGCGCGCGTACTACGATTTCTAGATGCCATGCGTTGCTGGCCGAGGAGGCGTGATATGGGCATTTCAAGGTTATGCATGGAAGACTAACAGGATTGCCGATGCTCCATTTGCGCCATCTCGGTGAAGCGCGGATTGAAACTGAATCCGTGGTAACCATCGGCGTCTTTGACGGCGTACACCTGGGACACCGGACCATGATCAGGCGACTGGTGGAGGAGGCGCGAGCCAGCAATCGGCTTGCGGTGGTCTTGACCTTTCACCCGCATCCGGACAAGGTATTGCAGGAAGTCGACGCGCGCTACTATTTGAGTACGCCGGAACAGCGCGCGAAACTACTGATAGCGCTCGGCGTTGACCTAGTTATCACCCACCCTTTCGACGAAGAGATTAGACACATTCGGGCCAAGGAGTTTGTAGATCAACTCGTTAGGCATTTGCGCTTGAAAGAGTTGTGGGTCGGCGCCGATTTTGCCCTGGGTTATAAACGCGAAGGTACAGTCGAGTTTCTGCGCCTTCAGGGTAAAGTCAAAGGATTCAGCGTGACCGCTATCGAACTGATCATGAGCGAAGCCCGCGGTGATTCCATTCATAGCTCACAGGTTCGGGAGCTAGTACGACAGGGAGAGATGCGCCAAGCGAAACGCATGCTCGGCCGCGCCTATTCAGTTGAAGGCAAAGTGATAACGGGACAGCAGCGTGGCCGAACGATTGGCGTTCCAACCGCCAACCTCGACGTTTGGGGAGAGCAAATTATCCCGCCCAACGGCGTCTACGCGGGATTGGCGAGATTGGGCGAGGAAACGCTGATGGCCGCCACCAATATCGGGATGCGTCCGACGTTTGGCGAAGACAAGCTGTCAATCGAGGCGCACTTGCTGGGTTTCGATCGCGACATTTACGGCGCGTCCATAGAATTGAGTTTTGAAGCGCGCTTGCGCCCGGAGAGGAAATTCGACGGTTCCGATGACCTGCTGACACAAATCAAGCTGGATATTGAACAAGCCAAGGCGGTGCTGGAAAAAGTTCAGCCCGACTGACCCTTCTTGCCTTTTGACAGGAAGTACCCGACGCGCTTCAAAAACTGCTCGTTGCTGCGCCAATTCTTCAGTACCTTCACGCGCGTCTGGAGATGAACATGCCCTTCCAGCAGACGCTCGAGGTCAGCGCGGGCGTCTATGCCAATGCGCTTGATCATCTTGCCTCGCTTGCCGATGACGATGCCCTTCTGCGATTCCCTTTCGACAAAGACAACGGCTTCGATGATATTGATTGCGTTTTTCTCGCTGAATCGGCTGATTTCCACAGCGACTGTGTAAGGAATCTCGTCACTGGTCAATTCGATGATCTTTTCGCGTATGATTTCGGCAGCCAGAAAGCGCAGATTGCTTTCGCTGACCTGATCTGCGGGATAATAGCGCGGTCCCAGCGGCAGCAACGGCGCCAAGCCGTCGATCAAATCGCGTACTCCGGTCCCGTCCCTGGCGCTGGTCTCGAAGACACGATCATGCTTGATTAAGGCAAGGTGATCGCGACGATCACAATCTTTGCTTGCCAGGTCAATCTTGTTGAGGACAAGCGCTTTGGGCGTCCTCGCCGCCGCGCGCTTGATGGCGTCGGCAATGACCATGTCTTCCTCTCGCGGCGCCTGCGAAACGTCAAGGATCCACAGCACAACATCGGCGTCACTAAGCGCGCCGTGAGCGACCCCGACCATGTAATCGCCCAATCGCGTGCGCGGATCGTGAATGCCCGGCGTATCGACGAACAAGATCTGCGCATCATCTCGTGTATAGATGCCCAGTTGCCGCTGGCGGGTAGTCTGCGGCTTGGCGCTAACAATGGCGATCTTTTGCCCAAGTATGGCGTTGATCAGCGTGGATTTGCCAACATTCGGGCGTCCGATGACAGCCACCATGCCGGAACGGTGATCATCGCTCCAATCATCGCTGAAGATCGAATCCAGTTCATCCACGACTCTGCCAATCATCCAGGCCGGAGAAGCGGGGTAAGTGCCGCAGCAGTCGTTCCGGGAAAGCATCGCCTTCGCTCTCGATAAGCGCCGACAGCCTCGCGACGGGCTCGCGATCCAGGAGCGCTCGATAAACGAACACGTCATAGGGACTGTCGAAATCCAACTGCTTGAGAGGGACCATCTCGTCGGCGCCGTCATTGCGATAGCCTAGAACGTCCGAACGCGGATAGAGGTGGCTGCTCGTCATCAAGAAGTCCCAGGCTAGCTCGCCCTTCATCGTGTCGCCATAATCCAGAACGACCAAATCCGGCACGATGGACCATTGCGGTTTGTACAAATATGGGATTCCGTATCGCAGAACGATCTCGCCCTGAAAAATGAGGTCTGCTTGCGGCAATAATTTCGACGACAGGAAGAATGACCGGTCGAAACGCGAGACGGTTCCGGTCACCAATTCATTGACGGGTTCTCGCTGCGGTATCGGGTTGACGGGCATCTCGCGCGTTTAGTGATGTTCGGGTTCGGCGGGGACGTTGATATCGTCGAAGCGTTCAAACGGACGGACCCAGCCCAGCCCAAATTCGATCGCCATGGGCAGCAATAGCAAGCACC
>JAPOOU010000116.1 GCA_026713245.1 Chloroflexota bacterium | reverse complement strand
TTGTTTCATCCCGAATTTGCTTATCGATGAGGCACTGCTCCAATTATTTCTACGTGAGAAATGAAATACCAATCAAGCCTTACAGGGGCGACCGGCGGTCTGTGTCGGCGGTCTGTGCCCACGCGACCTAGGCGACCTGCGCGCTCCTTGGTGTCCTCGGCGGTTAAGAAAACTTTGCTGCGATTGCTCTGGCCCGCGTGAGCGCTACCGTATCGTCTAATCGAACAAGGTGGCATAATGTCTGATCAAAACCAGCCGAAGTAGCTGGCTGCGAGGACATGATTGGCGCAAATCGCGGAAACCTCGCCCCAAGAATTGGAGCGGAGCTTCCGAGTCCGGTGGCATATCTTTGCCCGCGGCCCCTGGCATTTGTAGTCGTATACACGCGGTTTATCGGTGGGAGCCGTCGATGACAGAAGTCTACCAACAAGCCGTAGACCAGACCTTGGACACGCTGGGCGTTGACAAGACCGTTGGGCTTGATGTTGCTGAAGTTCTGTCTCGCCAAAGCAGATATGGCAAAAATGTCCTTCCCACCGACGAAGGCGTCAATTGGTTCAAACTCATACTCGTACAGTTCGCCGATATCATGGTCGTCATTCTCATCGTCGCGGCGGCGATTTCGGCATTCCTGGGCGAAGCCACCGACGTCATTGTCATCCTGGCAATCGTGGCTTTGAACGCTATGCTCGGGATATATCAGGAATACCAGGCGGAACAGGCTCTCGCAGCGCTCGGCCGTTTGCAAGTGCCGCGTGTTCGGGTTCGGCGCGCCGGCCAGGTGCGCGAGATCAGCGCAGACGAACTCGTTCCCGGCGACATCGTGCTCATTGCTGAAGGTGACCGTATTCCGGCAGACGGCAGACTCATCCAAACGATCAACCTGGAAATCGAAGAAGCGGTGCTCACCGGCGAATCGGTGCCGGTCAGCAAGGTTACGGCTCCCATCGCCCCGGACAATGTAGCGCTTGGCGACCGAAGCAATATGGTATTCATGGGCACAGCGGTCAATTATGGTCGCGGGGAAATGGTCGTCACGACCACCGGATTGCGTACCGAAATCGGCAACATTGCCGCCATGCTGCTGCAAGTCGAAGAAGGTGTCACGCCTCTTCAGCGGCGATTGAATCAACTGGGTCGTGCGCTGGCAACTGGCGCCCTCATCGTCGTCGCGATCGTGTTCGCGGTGGGATTCGCCGTACAAGGTATTCCCGCCGACCAGATGTTTTTGATCGCCATCAGCCTCGCGGTCGCCGCAGTGCCCGAAGGCTTGCCTGCGCTGGTCACCATCGGCCTTTCGCTCGGCGCCAATCGCATGGTCAAGCGCAACGCGCTCATTCGCAGGCTGCCGGCGGTCGAGACCTTGGGGTCGGTTTCCGTGATCTGTTCGGACAAGACCGGCACGCTCACCAGGAATGAAATGACCGCGACAATCCTGGTCTTGCCGGATTACGACGAGATAAAAATCCAAGGATCCGGTTACCGGCCCGAAGGCAAGCTGACCTATTTGGGTGCGCGGGAGCCCGATCGGCGGGGTACGCCTGTCGACGCAGACCAGGACGAGATGGTCATGCGCATGCTCCAGGCCATGGCGCTGTCGACCAATGCTTTTCTGGAATCTGAATCCGCAAGCAACCGAGTCAAAGTTGTGGGTGACAACACCGAAGCAGCTTTGCTTGTAGCCGCGCGAAAAGCGGGCTTGAAGCGCGAGCGCCTGGAGCGGAACCTGCCGCGCGTGGCGGAGCTGCCATTCAGCAGCGACCGCAAAGCCATGACGACGATACACCAGGTTTCCAGTGACTCAGCATCGCAAATGTTCCCGGGCGCGGCTTACCTGGCGATCACCAAGGGGGCGCCCGACAACTTGATCGAGTGGGCGAATGCCGAACAGACGCCTGAGGGTCCCAAGACCGTGGACGAGGCGAGTCGCCGCGAATGGCAGGAGCGCGTCGACCGCATGGCGAACGACGGACTGCGCATTTTGGGAGTCGCCTGCCGACCCTGGAGCGAGATTCCCGAGGACCTGAACTGGAATATCGAACGCGAGCTCACGCTGCTCGGCTTGGTTGGCATCCTCGATCCCCCTCGTCCGGAAGCAGCCGAAGCAGTTCGACAGGCAAGAGAAGCGGGCATCCGCACCATCATGATCACCGGCGACCACGCATTGACCGCGGAAGCTATCGCCAGAGATCTGGACATCCTGCGCGCGGATCAAAAGGCGATCACAAGCGCGCAACTGGACGCGATGAGTATGGATGACCTGGCGCTAGCCCTTGAAAGCGCGACTTGCTTCGCGCGCGTTTCGCCGGCACACAAACTCACGCTGGTGCAATCGCTGCAGCGAACCGGCAATATCGTGGCTATGACCGGCGACGGCGTTAATGACGCGCCCGCGCTAAAACAGGCGGATATCGGCGTCGCCATGGGTATCACCGGCGCCGATGTCAGCAAAGGCGCTGCGGAAATGATCCTGACCGACGACAACTTCCGCTCCATCGTCTCCGCGGTCGAGGAAGGCCGCGCCATCTACGACAACATCAAGAAATTCATCAAGTATCTCCTGAGTTCAAATGTCGGCGAGATTTTGGTGATGTTCGTCGCGCTTTTGATTAATTTGCCGATTCCCCTGCTCGCCATCCAGATACTTTGGATCAACCTGGTCACGGACGGGCTGCCGGCGATCGCGCTAGGCTTTGAACCGGCCGAAGCCGGCGTTATGCAGCGGCGACCGCGACCAATCAACGAGAGCATTTTCGCGGGCGGCACGGGGCGGCACATAATCTGGGTCGGCATTATGATAGCGATCTTGACGCTTGGTAGCTATGTTTGGGGATACGCGACAATCGGATTGGACGCCCGCAGTCCGTCATTGGGGCTGGAGAAACTGGAACGCTCGGATGTCGTCGCCCTCGCCGGAGAAGCGTACGTGCCGGAACAATGGGACGCCTGGACGGACGAATCGCAAATCGCCTTCCTCGCCAGGCATGGCAGCGCGGCCCGCGCGCAATTCCTGGAGGGCGAGCAAAATCTCGCCCAGGGCGATCCGGGCCGCGAATTGCTGAACCGCGCCGAGCGGATCCCGCGGACGATCGCTTTCACAGTGTTGGCATTCACCCAGATGTTCGAGGTTATGGCCATTCACGCCGGCGATCGCAGTTCGTTTTTCCGCACCGGGTTCAAAGGCAATCGGCTCTTGTTCTGGGCGGTGCTTTCGACATTCGTCTTGCAGTTGATCGTGGTTTTTGTGCCCTTCGTCCAAGAATTGTTCGATACCAGCGCGCTGACCGTGACCCAGATAACCGTCAGCTTCCTGGCCGCTTCAGTCGTGCTATTTGCGGTTGAACTGGAAAAAACACTGATCCGCCGCGAATTAAAGTCGGAAGAAAGCAAGATCCTGTGGTCGATGCCCTAAGCGGATAGACCTACCTCAGCTAAGAAGAATATCGCTGCCGCCCTTAGTCCGCCAGAACGTACCCCAACTCGATCAGTCGATCGACGACCAAGCGCGCATTCGCCTGCGCGCTGGTGTTTTCCGCGGTCAACACGAAATCAGGATTCAGCGGCGGCTCATACGGATCGTCTATGCCGGTAAAGCCCTTGATATCGCCGCGCCGCGCCTTGGCATACAAGCCCTTGACGTCCTGCGCTTCGACATAATCGAGCGGAGTCGCCATATAAATCTCCATAAATCCCTCGCCCACACGGTTGCGGACATTTTCCCTCGTCGCGCGATAGGGACTGATGGCGGCGCAGATTACCATGCCGCCGTGACGTACAATCTCGCTGGCGACAAAACCGATGCGTCGGATATTCGTATCGCGGTCTTCCTTGCTGAAGCCCAGGCCCTTGGACAAATGCGTCCGCACCACATCGCCGTCAAGCACTGTGACGTTCCGGCCCTTTTCCATCAGAAGATTGACGATTTGCTCTGCCGTGGTAGATTTGCCGGAACCGCTGAGCCCGGTGAACCATAAGCACAAGCCGCGCCGATGCCGCGGCGGATAGGTTTCCGCCAGGATGCTGGCGACTTCCGGACGAGAGAACCAGCCCGGCAACGGCACACCCTTGCCAAGGTAATCTTTCCTGACCTGTGTTCCGGATATCTTGCGCACTTTGGCGCCCTCCGGCAATTTGGACCGTTCTTCGTACCTGTCCTCGTCTTCGAGATAGACCATCTCGGTGAAGGGCACCGGTTTGACGCCCACTTCATCCGCATACTCCAAGACCAGCTCCTGCGCGTCATAGGGACCGTAAAAGGGATTGCCAAGCGAGTCGACGCCCGGGCCGGCATGATCGCGCCCGACAATCAGATGATTGGCCCCGTAATTGCGGCGGATGATGGCGTGCCAAACCGCTTCGCGCGGTCCGCCCATGCGCATTGCCAGCGGCAACAGCGAAAGCAGGCTGCGGTCTTCTTCGTAGTAGTTGTCGATGAGCGTCTTGTAGACGCGGACGCGGGTATAGTGATCGACATCGCCGGGCTGTGTCATGCCGACAACCGGATGCAGAAGCAGCACCCCGTCGACGCTGGCCGCGGCGCGTTTGGTCAGGGCTTCGTGCACGCGGTGCAGTGGATTGCGCGTCTGGAAGGCGACGACGTTGTCGTGGCCATAACTTTCCAAAACAGCGCGCGTCTCGGCTGGCGTCCGGCGCAATTCGGCGAAATCGGGATGATGCGGCAACTGCAAGACTTCCAGCTCGCCCGCGATATTCAACTTGCCCCAGCGATGCATTTCGGCGATGATCGGATGCCGCGTATCGAACTTGCCAAAAGCCTTGATCGCCGTTTCTTCCAGGTCCCAGGCATAAAGTTGCTCCACATGCTGGATCGCCAGGATATTGTTGCGGCTATCGCGCAAGGCAATATCGCTGCCGACCTGGATGTCTTCCTTGGGATCAACCGGCAAGGCTATCGGCATGGGGAAAAGCGTACCGTCGCTCAGGCGCATCGTATCCAGAACAGACTGAAAATCGGCCCGATTCATGAATCCGCGCAGCGGTGAAAACGCCCCCACCGCCAGCAATTCCAGGTCACAGGCCACGCGCGGACTTACCTGAAGCGAGGGCAACTCCCCCGCATAGGACATCCTTTCCGCCAACTGATCAGAAGGCGTCAGCAGGTTAATCAACTCCCCGCCGTAGGGCGCAATCAACTTTGTTTTCTCCGCTATCATCAAATTCTCCACATCAAGGCATACGAGTCGGCCGAATATCGGCCAAGCACAAAACTTCGGTATTTTATCACATTCAGGGGCGTCTTGTTAGCGGAACGCCAAGTACTAGCGTATCCGTACCGGTTGAAATCCTTGCGTCCCCGCCTCAATACGTCGCTATATATCCCTCATGCAGAATAGAGTCTGTCCGAAGGGGCCACCGGCGGTCAGTGTCTACGCGACCTATCAGGTCGCCCGAAACAATCCAGACTAGCTGTCATATTCTATTTCGACCGACTTCGATACATTACCGGCTCAGTCCTTGCGATCAATGCCGGATATGCGATGGCCAAAATAGACCAGCACGATGCTCAAGGCATACAGCGTGAGCAGCGGCGCCATGACTAGGAACATATTCACCGGATCAATCGTCGGCGTAATCAACGCCGCCGCGATTGACGCGCCTATGACCGCCACCCGCCACTGACGGATCAACGTCGCTGAATTGACGAAGCCCAATAGCGAAATCAAAAAGAAAACCAAGGGCGTTTGAAATGCCACGCCCATCCAGAAAATCAGCGACGTGACGAAGCTCAAGTAGAGATCAGCAGTCCACTCAGGTTCGAAAATATGCGGCTGAAAATTGTTAAGGAAGCCCAAAGCCGGCGGCAAAAGTACATACCAGGAAAAAACAGTGCCGATCAGAAACAGGGCCGTAGTCGCCGGAATCGAAGCGACGACATAGCGCTTTTCCTTGCGCGTCAAGCCGGGCAAAATGAACATCATGATCTGATACGTGACCATGGGGATTGACAAGATTCCGCCAATCATCAGGGCTACGCGAAAATACACGATGATGGTGCCGGTCGGGTCGAGAATCGTTAGCTCGCAATTGTCAACCGTAGGGATGCGGCAGAACGGCTCGCGCAGTATATCCAGCGCGCGGTCTGTAATGAAGAAACCGACGCCGGTGCCGACGACCAGCGAGATTACCGCGCGCGTCAAGCGGTGGCGCAACTCGTCAAGATGTTCAAAGAACCCCATCCGAAGTTCATGACCATCTTCAATTTCCTCGATATCCAGTTCTTCCGCCATGCTCGGGACCTATTCGTCAACCGCTTTAGCCGACCATGTGCCCAGGTCAGCCGCCTTGCCATTCGCGTTCGGCGCGCCTGCCTCTGCGGCGCCATCGCCGCTCCAGCTTCCCATACTTGAAGGAGTCGCTTCGACCGGGGCGGCGCGCGCTTTTGGCGTCTTCGCGGCTGTAGGTTCAGGTGCTTCGCTTGCTTCTAACGTTTTATTCTCCGGCACGCCGGTATCCGCCGCAGGCGTTTTGCTGGTCGCGGAATCAGCCTTCTTGGACGTCTTGTTGTTCAAGGAGTCGCTAACGTCTTGCAAGGTGTCAACGTCCTTCTTGACTTCGTCTATCGAGTCTTGAATTGGCTTGGTCATCGGTTTCATTGCTTCGCCCAGGCTGCGGTTCAGGTTCTGACGCGTCGGCGGTTCCTTGGGCAGCTTGATATCGACGCCCGCCTCATCGAATTCCTTCTGAACCAGGTCAACCGTCTGCGACCAAATGACGCGGAATTTCGCGACGTATTGCCCCAAAACATAAGACCAGTGGATCATCCGTTTTGGACCGGCAAAGACCAGCATGATGACCAGGATAGCGATCAACTCTGCGCCGCCAACGCCGAATATGTTCATGGCGTTTCCACCTCATCAGCTTGAAACCGCAGCTCCACCCTTTCATCCGACGTGACCGTGCCCAAGACGCCATGAACAAAGCTGTGCGAATTCTCGGCGCCAAACAACTGTGCCAGATGTACCGCCTCGTTGATGATCACTGGGACCGGGGTCACGCGCTTTTGCAGCAAGTACTCGAAGACGGCGATTCGCAGGATATTGCGATCGATGATGGCCACCTGGTCGATAGGCCATTCCGGCGCGTACTGCTGAATGAGCCTGTCGATACTTTCGCGATTGGCGGTCACGCCTTCAACGAAGCGACGGATGATCTGACGCACAGCATAAGATTCGGCTCGTTCCCGAATATGAGCTTCCAGCACCATCGACAAGGGATGGCAGGTCGAGTCCAGTTCATAAAGAATCTGTAAACTCGCGCGACGGGCAATTGAACGATCAGCCGCATTCAAAGCCGGGCGAACGACTTCGGACGTGATCATGTCCTCATCGGGATCAAAGTCGTCCAACTCGAACGGATACTTTTCCATGTTCGCTATTTTATCCAAACCAATCTCGATAATCCATGGCTTCACACCGTATTAGTGTAACGCACTAGACCCGGATTATCTATGTAAATTAGCGCAGGTAGCAGAGCAATCGCGACAGGTTTTCCCTTCAGCACAACCCGTCCGCGCCTCCCTGGCCAAAAGAACCATACCATCCCCGCCAATTCCCGCGCCCACCAGACCCACAACCCCCGCCCCAACGCATTATGTCGCGTCGGGAGCGTGCAATACGTCCGTAAACATGCTCGGCAAGGGCGCAATTATCGAACCAATAAGGGGCTTGACAGGTCAGAACGGATCATGATATCTTCACTAGGTCAACTGCTAAGATTTCAATTTGACAAAAGCTACTCTCAGGTCGCCAGACCTGCAGGTCCAAAAGCAACAAACCTTTTCTACGGAAGCTGGCAAGTCTACAATGCTGCTGAGCGTCGTGACGCGATTCCCAATTCGTCATTCCGCCGTCGCTCGATACATAGGAGATCAAGATGCTCGCAAGGCTATTGCCAGATACAGAACACGCGCTTGTCGTCAAGAACATCACCAAATACTTCCACCTGCCGCAGCCGCCACTTTGGAGGCGCCTGCTCGGGACAAAAGTTGAATTGCCGACAGCAGATGACCTGCCAACGGTCAAATCCGGAGACAAAGAACCAGTTGTCGCCGTAGATCATGTTTCGTTTGACATCAAACGAAGAGAGATTTTCGGCGTTCTCGGCCCCAATGGCTCGGGAAAATCGACTTTGATTCGTCTCATCTCAACGCTGCTCAAAGCCGACAAAGGCAGCGCCGCCGTCTTCGGAATCGATATCGAAAAGCACGATATGGCGGTCAAACAACTGATCAGCCGGGTTTCGGTTGACGCCGCGTTTTTCAAGAAACTGAGTCCAATGGAAAACCTGCTCTACGGCGCCAGGCTCTATGGCGTCACCGGCCCCGAAGCCACTGTGAAGGCCTACGAGATTATGAGCCGCCTGGGCTTGAAGAAGTCCTCGTATGACGAGCCAATGGAAGAGATGAGCCGGGGCATGCAACAGAAAGTGGCGGTTGCGCGCGCATTCCTCACCTCGCCGATTCTGCTATTGCTCGACGAACCGACGACCGGTCTGGACCCGCGCTCGAAGCGCGAAGTTCACGCGTTCATTGAAGAACTGCGCGATTCCCATGACGCCACCATTTTGATAACGACCCACGACATGGAAGAAGCCGACATGCTTTGCGATCGCGTCTCTGTCATTCACAACGGCAAGCTGGTCGCCACCGATACGCCCGAGAATCTCAAACGCAGTATCGCGCGCAATGGGGTTCAACCGACGCTGGAAGACGTCTTCATGCTGCTGACCGGCGAGCAACTGGTGGACCGAGACGCCATGGAAACGCCGCTGCCCAAATAGAAAGGCTCTCATCATGCAACAGACCTTACGACATGGCTTCGCCACTCTGCGGCTCGAGGTCCTGCAATCCTACGCGTTTTTTGCGCGAAATTGGCACCTGACCAGGCGCTATTGGGGCTGGGAAGTGGTCTGGTTCTTCTATTCGCTAACAACTGCGCTTTCGGTCATATTCATCGCCCAGGGCGCAGAAACCATGTCCGGCGCCGCGCCGGGTTTCGATGTACAGTACCTGACGATGTACTTGGTCATCGGGACCCTTGTTTGGCATTACTTGTCGAACATTTTCATGCTGACGAGCGAGGTGATCGCCTGGGAGCGTTGGGAAGGCACCATCGAATATACCTTGATGGCGCCTGTCAAGCGCTGGGTCCACCTTGTCGGCCAAACCGCCTATTCGCTGATCTACAGTTTGCTAACGGCATTGATTATCGGCGCGACGACGGCGCTCTTCTTTCAGTTGGATCTGTCGCGAGCAAATCTGGCCGGGGCAGCGCTGGTGATCCTGGCGGGCAGCTTGTCTCTAATCTCGATAGGCATAGTCGCGAGCATTCTGCCCTTGCTCTACCCCGAGCGCGGCGCCCAGATGACGAGCGTGGTTCAAGCGTCGTTTTTGCTGATATCCGGCGTCTATTATCCAATTACGGTCTTGCCGGAATGGATGCAATCAATCGCCGTGTTTTCTCCAGTCACCTACGTGCTCGATGGCGTCCGCGCCGCGGTTCTCGACGGAAAACCGGTATCCGAACTAACGGCCTTCATCGTCCCGCTTCTGGGCCTGGGTGTGGTACTGCTACCTGTCGGGATACGGGCCTTCAAGATGGCGGAGGACTATGCCAAACGCAGCGGAAAACTCAAGCGGGTTGGATAGGATCGCCGTGCTCACAGAAAACTTGCTGATGTCGCTACTTGCCGCGGGCGATCCGTCGTTCTTCCGGTGATCGCACCTCGACCAGACCGTTGCGAATGGCGATGCTATACGACCTGATCGTACTGGGTTGATCCGTGTCTTGCCGAATGATCCACTCATTGAGTCGGGCGCAAAATTCCGCGCTCAGCAAAAATATTGCTGCGACAAGGTTTGCCCAGAAAAGCAAAACGACCGTCGTTGCGATTCCGCCGTAGATGAACTGGAATCCGGCCAGATTGTTCAGGTAATACGCGAGCCCGGCTTTTGCTAATTCCCAGCCAATGGCGCCAAAGATCGCCGCCCGCAATACAGCGTCCCAATGCACAAAGCGCGCGGGAACAAAGCGGAAGAGCATCGCGAATATCACAACATCAAGACCGATCGGCAAGAACAAGCTGCCTACAGAAGCCCAAAGGTTCGGCTGATCCAGCAGCAGAATCGATACCAGCCTCAATACGCCGGATGTGAGGAAGGAAACGACTACCAGAATCACCAGCGTGACGCTCTTCAATACCGCCAGTACGCGCGAGCTCTAGATTCGGCGTCTTTCGGGCACGTCAATAATCTCGTCCAGCGACGCGGTGAGATTGGAAAAGCAGGTAAGAGACGACCAGATCAGCGCGAGAATGGCGACGACGCCGAAAGACCTGGCTTGCAGCAATGAATCGCCCAATACCTCTTAAATATAGCCGCTCGGCGGCAGCGAAAAGGTCTGCCGCGCTCACGCAAAATCGTAAGCCTTCCCGTCGCATGAGCGACGCGGTTTACGTAAACAGGTGACCGTTTCGGCGGGCAACAAACGGCTCAATCCATTCGCGATCTGTTCTTGGGCGACAGCAGGTTCCAACAGCCCACTGACAACCACAGCCACCAGAAGTGTCAGCGGAAATACCGAAAATAGCGAATGAAAGGCCAGCGTGGCCGATTGACGCGAGCCGTATCGGCTGAAAATGCGCAGCGCCGTCAGCAGGACATGAGACAGTGCCTTGGTCGGCGCATGGCGAGCGGCCCACCAGTCGCGCATTCGGGACTGGACTCACGCCTTGAAATCACCACTTCGCACTATCCGGAGGCGCCTTGGAGGAACAGCGCGGGCACAACGTCTAGTCATTCATTGTTTTGCCGCACGTCATTTACCCTTGACCGTGCCAATTCCTGAAATTGACATCTGTCCAAACGGAAATCAGCCGAGTCATTCCGACGCTTCTGACCAGGAATGCAGCAAAAGCTGTGAGAAATTCGCGCCAGGCGTGATCTGCCCAAGTACCGCCGCTCCCTTTGCGCCTGTAAAGCTGGGTAACGTACCCGGTCGGCCGTGCCAGGATTCATAAGCCAATACCGCGAATACGAGCGCTTCCTTAAAGTCGCTATTCATGCCAATGTCTTCATGCCTCAATACGCTTGCCGGCGCCAACAGGTCGCGCAACATGGCCACCATGACCGGATTATGGCGTCCGCCCCCGCCAAGAATCACCTCCTGAATGGCTGCGGGCGCGAAACGTCGATAGGCTTCTGCGATATTGGTAGCGGTCAAGGACGTCAAGGTGGCGACAATTTCAGTCTCGCTCAGTCCGCGCGCGGCCGCCTGGGCGACTAAGTCCAGCGCTGCCGCCGTACCAAAGGTTTCCCGCCCGGTCGTCTTTGGGTAATCTCTCTGATAATATGGATGCTGAAGCAAGACCTCCAACCATTCTTCGTTCATCCGACCGCGTTTCGCGATCTCTCCGGCGTGATCATAAGTGAGCTTGCCGCCGCTAAAATGGTAGACGGCGGCATCCAGAAGAGCGTTTCCTGGACCAGTATCGAAGGCGATTGGTCGATCGCGCTCGTTATTGAGCGGAGGCAAGAATGTCACGTTGCCCATGCCGCCAATGTTCTGGATGGCGCGCCAAAATCGCGGATGCCGAAGCAAGAGCCAGTCCACGTAGCTGGTGAGCGGCGCGCCTTGCCCGCCCAGGGCAATATCGCGAGCGCGGAAATTGCTTATCGTTGTGATGCCCGTTCTTTCGGCCAGAACAGCCGCTTCCACGATTTGCAGCGACGCGCTTACCTGACCGTCGGGGCAAACGCTGTGCCATATCGTCTGGCCGTGCGATCCGATTAGGTCAACGTCTCCGCGACTTACGCTTGTTTCGGCGATCAAACGCACTGCGCTATCCGCGAATACCTCCGCCAATGACACGTTCAAGTCGGCGATCTGGTCTACCCGGCTTCGCTCGGCGTCGCAACACTGCAGGATGGCTTCGCGCATGGCGGGCTCGTACGCGTCGGTACGTCCATGTATCAGGCGCGTTTTCATGTTGCCCGGGACGCCTTCGATTTCAAAGAGCGCCGCGTCAACGCCATCCGCGGAAGTGCCGGACATCAGACCAATTATGAGCACGTGATCTGTCCTGCCGCTTCGATTGAATATGGCTGTATTTTAGCACAGGGCGGCGAGGCCAGAGCGCGCAATCGCTATCGATGACGCGGCCAGCGGAGCGGACGCTTTCGCCGATGCGTGATACTTGATGATGCAGCCATCGACTGCTTGTTTCTTTGTTCTTTGGGGCTGTCCCGTCGTTGCCTGGCTGCGACCAAAGCTCGCCACAAGCAGGCGTCAACCGACGTCAATTCTCAATTCAATTTAGGTCGACTCGGCATGTTTCTTGAAATTATCGAGGATCGCTTGCCATCCCATCCGCTGCATCTCTACCGGGTTTTCCGAATCAGGATCAAACACAGTCCTGACCCTGGTCTTGCCATCCAGATCCTCAAAACTGGTTTCAACTTTGCGGCCGTCCGTCAACGTGTACTTGAGTCTGCGCTCATGCGCAACCTGGTCATAAATTGCCTCAAAGTCAAAACCGAAGCTGCCATCTCTGGCTTCCATCCTGTAGCACAGCCTGCCGCCCGCCCGGAGATCATTTTCAGCGCGTGGGCAGCGCCAGTCATCCGACGCGAAGTTCCATTGCGTGATATGTTCCGGCGCGTTGAACATCTTCCAGACATCGCTACGCGCTCGGTTTGCGACAGCTTCAATCGTGATTACTTCGCTCATTTGCAGTCGTCCCGGGTGGACGCCTCTGAAGGAGTTGAAACGGAGAGGACAGGATTCGAACCTGCGGTACCCGTGAAGGTACAACCGCTTAGCAGGCGGCCCCAATCAACCACTCTGGCACCTCTCCATGCTGAACTATAAGGTTGTTAAGGTGGTCAAAGGCGGAGAGGACAGGATTCGAACCTGCGGTACGGAGGACCGTACAATGGTTTTCAAGACCATCGCCTTAAACCAC
>JAPOOU010000105.1 GCA_026713245.1 Chloroflexota bacterium | reverse complement strand
CCCCCTGTATCCATACTCTATCTATACTGTCACCCAAAAAGGGGGCAAAATGAGGGCATCTTCCGAGCATTTGAGGACGCCACAGCTTTGATACGATTGGATATGAACGCAACAGGTCAGACGTCACAAGCATATTTTATAGCGAAAATCCTTGGGCTTCTCCGGTGCTCAACTTGTCATGAACAAAACGAAAGCGAATACCCGTCCGACAGAAAAACAATGTACGGGCCAGCGCCATTTGTGATTTCGCGCACAAACATCTTGTCAGCTATACCGGGGCGCATTAAAATCGCCTCAATGATTAATCTCCTGACAAGCCTCTACGCTCTGTGCGCATTCTTGCTGGCGCTCTATACATTAGGACAAGCGATATTGCTGATTACTTATTGGCGGACGCGCCGCGCGACGGTCGAGACGCCGGTCTTGCGCGATCTCCCCGGCGTCGCCGTGCAACTGCCACTTTATAACGAACAATTCGTCGCCGCCCGCTTGATCGACGCTGTAGCCCGATTCGATTACCCGCGCGACAAATTTCTGATTCAGGTCCTCGACGACTCGGACGACGGTACTGTCAATCTCGTCGCGCGCAAACTCGGGGCGCTCAAGGCCCGGGGTTTCCAGGTGCAGCACATCCGCCGCGACGAACGCAAGAGCTACAAAGCGGGCGCTCTGGCACATGGATTGCGCTTTTGCGACTGCGCGTACATCGCCATCTTTGACGCCGATTTCCTGCCCCCGCCGGACTTCTTAAAGGCAACCCTGCCACATCTGGTCGCGGACCCGCGTATCGGCATCGTGCAGAGCCGCTGGAGCCATCTCAATGCCGAAGCGAATAGCCTGACCCGCGCCCAAAAACTCTCGATCGACACGCATTTCGTGGTCGAGCAGACCGCGCGCAATCGCAGCGGCTGGCTGATCCCTTTCAACGGCAGTGGCGGCGTTTGGCGCCGGAAATGTATCGAAGCTGCCGCGGGATGGTCCGCGGATACGCTAACCGAAGACCTCGACCTGAGCTATCGCGCCCAGATCGCAGGTTGGCAATCGCTGTTTCTGCCGGATATCCAAGTGCCCGGCGAGATCCCGCCACAGCTCGCCGCCTACAAACAGCAGCAGGCCCGCTGGGCCATGGGCAATACCCAATGCTTGATCAAGCTGACAGGACCGATCGCCCGAGCAAAATTAACCCTCTCGCAAAAGATCATGGCTATCCAACATTTGTGCCAATACCTGCCACAGCCTCTGATGCTGATCCTGCTGCTGCTGACGCCGCCTCTTTTGCTGGCCAACTCACTCGCGGATTTGCCGCTGGCCTGGCTCGGCCTGGTTGGGCTGGCGCCGCCCCTGATGTATCTGGTCGGTCAGATGCGCTTGAGCGATAACCGCGGAGCGCTGCGCGGCATGCGCGCCTTCCCGGCGCTGCTCTTCATCGGTACCGGCATATCGCTCAACAACAGTCTCGCAGTGCTGGCCGCTTTGCTGGGCATTCGCGTTGGTTTCCGGCGCACGCCGAAATTCGCCGACGAATGGGTCAACAATCCCTACGCATTGCCAGGCGATGTTTCGATCCTACTGGAACTGATACTGACCGCATACGCGATTTGGGCGGCTTGGCTGGCTTGGCGCATTCAGCCAGAGCTATGCCCCTATCTGCTGATCTACGCCTTGTCATTCGCGTCCGTCGCAGGCTGGGGCATTCGCGAGCATCGCTTGCTACGGCGGATCCGCATGCTCGCTAGCCAGAATACAGAACGCGCTGGGGCAAACCTCCCGCATCGCTTGTAGCGCAATACCGGCGCAAATTGATCGGGCTATTGCCCGCCCTATGCCAATTCTTCCCCGCGGGCGCCGAGCGGCTGCGATATAATCGAGGTAGGAATTCATAAGATCTTCTTGCAGGTTTACCCATGAACGACAAGCGCATTCGACAATTAGTGATTGCCATTCTGGGCGTCATCTTGGTTTTGGGTTTGCTAAGCCTGGTGTCGACCGTATTCCAGATGATTGTGCCCCTGGCAATCCTGGCCGTCGGCGCCTTCGCCTTCTACAAGTTCGTATTGGAAGGGCGCGACAAGCCCGCGGCCATGGAAGACGAACTCGCAGAATCCACCGACATCGTCGTCGGGGATCTGGCCGAAAGCGCCAGCGATGACGCGCGCCTCAATAGCGAGGCGGCGGCGCAGGAGCGACTCAGCGCCGTGGAACAGGCGCGCAGCGAGTTCCTGGAAACGACATCTCCCGCGGGAGAAATCCTCGATCAGATAAATGAGCGCCGGCAGCGCCTGCAAGGAGACAAGGACGAATGAGACTCTTGTCGGTCAACGTCTCGCAGCCCATCGCTGTCGAGATCGGGGAACAACGCTATCACACCGGCATATACAAAAGCGCCGTGGCCGGACGTTTATGGTTGGGTCGCGCCCAGTTGGCCGGCGACGGACAAGCCGATATGGAGAATCATGGCGGACCCAACCGCGCCGTTTATTGCTATCCCCATGAGCACTACGCCTACTGGTCGAGTCAGCTGGGTCGCGGCGATTTCGAATACGGTCAATTCGGCGAGAACCTGACCACGCAAGGCCTGCTGGAAAACAAGGTCTGCGTGGGCGACGCCTTTCGAGTGGGCGAGGCGATAATCCAGATCACGCAGCCGCGCGTACCTTGTTACAAGCTGGCGAATAAACTAGGCATCCCCAATTTCGCCAAGACCTTCCTGCGCGCCAACCGCCCCGGCTTCTACGCCCGCGTGCTCGAGGAAGGGGGCGTTGGCGCCGGTGATGTCATCCTGCCAGAACAAAAGGACCCGGTCGGCATGACGGTTGCCGAGGTCAACGCCGCGCTCTACCTCGACAAGGGCGACCGCCCAGCCGTCGAGCGCGCGCTGCAAATCGAAGCGCTGTCGCCGGGCTGGCGGCGCTCGTTCGAGAAGTTGCTGGCGCGAGCCTGAAAGGCCCGACCAACGCCGCGATTCCGACACTGACACCGGAGTCACAGCCATTGGCGGAACCACGCGTGGCTCAGATCGTGATGATAGGCGTGTTCGCCCGGGTGGACGCCCAGTGACAAGCGTTCCGGCGCGCCGGACAAAGCCCAGGCCCGTTCCGCCGTGCGATACTGCTCCCGAACGCCGGCTATGGGAAAGATAAGATCGCGCTCGCCGGCGATGACGCGCAAGGGACGTGGCGCAATCAACCCGGCCAGCTCCCCCATCTCCGCCAATTCAAGTATGCCCGGCACATAATTGCACTCGCAATGAAACACGCCCAGTATCGAAGCCTTGAAGGAACAGAAATAACAAGCCGGCACAGCCACGCTGACGCGCTCCTCTATGGCGGCCAGCCACAATGTCGTGGTGCCGCCGCCGGAATTGCCCGTTGCGCCCAACGCGCCGGGCGCGACATCCTCGCTCTGCAGCAGCCAGTCGATGGCCTGCCGCGCGTCCCGGAGGCGTTCGCCGAGCAAAGTGCGCCCCTCCAGCAGGTAGGAGAAAGCAAGGTGGCGGCAGCCACCCGGCATATGCTGGTCGCTGACGCGCTCGCCGAAACCACGCTGCTCGGGCGCGCAGACCAGGTAGCCCTGCCGCGCCAGCGCTTGAGCATAGTTGTTGTCGCTCGCCAACCGCTCCCGCTCCGTCTGGCCGTCGGGATAATTGCCCAGGATATACTGTACGGAGGGAACGTGGCCGTGGAAGACGATGATCGGTTTCCAGGGCGGTCTGGTCTTCGGCCGCAGCAAATAAACGGGCAGACGCGCTCCCTCGCCAACATCGAGCGAGTGCAGTTCTTCGACGTAGTCGCCGCGGTCCTCTGAGCACAGGTGACGCGCGTCGGGCGGCGGCAGGGGCGCACGCCCCTCCAGACCCAACAGACGGATGATTTCCGCGCGCAATTCCCGTTGCCAAAGCCGCAGTTCCGCCGGCGTTTCCGCACGCAGGGCCAGGCGTCGCGGCTGTGTCGCGTAAAGATGATCGAGGTGGGCTTGCAGGCCGAAGTTCCGGGAATCCTTATCCATAGCGACGATCATGCCAGATTCAAAACAGTGACAGAATGCGCCGGGCAATCGATAGAGAAATCCCCGCGATTCTCTATGTCAAGGGACTTCTCTTCTATGGCCACGGCCTCGGGTTGATCAACGTCGTTGAAGGCATCGACTGAAGCGCCGTTGACTGTCCGCACAGTTGCATGCCCGGGTCCACTCGCATCCAATCCACGAATGCGACAAGTGATAGCGTCCTCTCCATGCAAGTTCACCAGCGAAATACCCACCTTGCCGGTCGCCGGATCGCGCGTGACAACCGCATCCAGTTGCCGCACAGATTGACTTGCGCCGTCACTTGCCTCTACTGTGAACGACGGCGTCCGCAGGGCCGAATGCACGATCTCTTCATAGCTGTGGTTGGCGAAGAGATCAAAGACGTGATAGGTCGGGCGCAGAACGATGCCATCTTCGTGGGTGAAGATAGCGCCGACGGTGTTGACCACGGGCGAGAAATTCGCCATGCCCACCACATCGCAGTGCCGCAGGCAGCTGTTGAGGAAGCAAGCAGTGAAGACGGCGTCAGCCATATTATAGTTGCTGTTGATATCGTTCTTGTCTATCACGGCGTGATCGGCTGACCCGAACATCATCAGATTGGGATGGCACCAGCCGCGCAGATTCCACTCGTCGAATGCGATACGAATCTTGCCCAGGAATCCCAGCGAACCCAGGATATGCTTGGTGGTCACGATGCGCTCTTCCGGGTCAAAGGCGCGGGCGATGATCTGGTCGTAGCTTTTCTCAAATACCCCGTCGTCGGTAGCGAAGGACCAATAGCCGTGAATGGAGACCCAGTCCAGCAGATCTCCCGTTTCGCGCAGCACCTTGCTGTTCCAATCGAGATCGGGGATTGAAGCCACCGACAGCTCGATTTCGTGATCGGCGCGTTTCATCATCTTGGCCGATTCGTGAGCGTATCGCGCCCATTCGTCGGCCGTCTTGGCGCCCATCTCTCCGCGTCCCCAGTTTTCGTTGCCGATACTCCAATAGGGTACCTTGAAGGGCTTGTCATGTCCGTTTGCTCGGCGCAGCGCCGCCCACTCGCCGATATCCAGATTGCAGTACTCGACCCAATCGGACATGTCCTCGGGACTGCCCGTGCCGGCGTTGGTGCAGATGAAAGGCGCCGCGCCCACCTCGCGGCATAGCCGCACGAACTCGTCGGTACCGAACGTATTGGGCTCCTCGACGCGCCAGGCTTTGTCGTAATAGGGCACGCGCCGGCCGACGCCCTTCTTCCAGGGATAAGCCGAGACGAAGCAGCCGCCCGGCCAGCGAATTACCGGCGTCTTGATCCGCCGCAGCGCCTCGATGACATCGCGCCGAAAGCCGTTTTCGTCCGCCAGGGGGCTGCCCGGGTCATAGACGCCGCCGTAGATCTGCCGGTGAAAATGTTCCAGAAAATGCCCGAAGATCATGAAGTCGCGCCGGCCGTCGACGTGCTCGGGCAGGATATCCAGCACTGCCTGCTGTTTGCTCATCCGCTTATCTCCTGGATCTTACTCGCCGTGATTATATCCCATCCCCGCGCGGATTCCACCAAGCCGCGCTCCTCGCAAAGAAGCAAATGAGCGGCCGCGTCCTGAGATCGTTCATTATTTCACAAAGTTGCAGCCGAAATGTCTAACTGTTAACATATATCATTCCAGGGACTAGACAAGTTCCTCCTTGACAGACAGCATGACCAATAGAAAAGGAATAATGCTATTTTCAAGCGGAGAGTCTCCAAAAGAACCTGGTTGCTTGTAATATTTGTTGTGCTGCTTATTCTGCCTATACCGACAGTTTCAGCGACTGACAATTGCTGCTCCGTCGATCGCCAGTGCAATACCGACGAGCAATGGATTAGCGGTTATTGGGCTTTTCAGAATAATCAATGCGCCGCGCCGTCACCGCAGCAGCCAGCGCCAGCCGCATCAGATGATATCGACAACTGCTGTTTCGTCGATCGGCAGTGCAGGACCAACCAGGAGTGGGTCAACGGCTACAATGCCTTTCAGAACAATCAATGCGCCGCGCCTGCACAACAACAGCAGCGTAGAACAGCCTCGCAATCACAGCCGCAGACAGCAACATCGGATGATATCGACAATTGCTGTTTCATCGGTTGGCAATGCAGCACGGACTGGCAATGGACAAACGGCTACCGGGCCTTTCAAAACAATCAATGCAACGGGCCAGAACATGCAACGCAGCCACAGTTGCAGCAGAGCCAGCAGCAACAGCAGAATCAGCAGCAACAACAGAGCCGACAAGAACAGCAGAGCCGGCAGGAACAGCAGAATCAGCAGCAACAACAGAGCCGACAAGAACAGCAGAGCCGGCAGGAACAGCAGAAAACTGAAAAAGAAGATCCACCGGATAAGGAGCCGAGTGGCGATCTCATCTTCATACCTCTTACGGAGGAAGAGTGGCGTGAAGCCCGCTGTGAAATCTTCGGGGGACCCTCTTGCGACTAATAATGGGCTGAGATTGCCATCGTTGCATTCACGGGCAGTCGAGCGGAATTGCCATAACGCGGTAGAGACTTGCGGTCGCTACAGCAACCGCCGCAACGCCAAAAGCATGTCACGATTCACCGCGTCGTCGAAGATGCAGAAATCGTCCCGCAGCAACTGCTAACAGCGGACTTCGTCGACCGTTTGCATCAGGTTACGCTTTCTGGGCGACCGCTTCGCCTTCCAGCTCCTCGGTCCACAAGCCCAGTGACGCCAGCCCGTTCATCTTGGCCCGGTGATAGAGCGCAGCCTGCGCCGCCGGCACATTCTCCCGACGATTCTCCCAGATGGCCATCGGCTCGCGCTGCAAGGCGCGGGCATACGAGAAGCTCAGCTTCCAGGGCAATTCATAGTTGGCGTTCATAGCGTTGAGGTGGGCTGTCGCGTGGTAGTCGCTCTGCCCGCCCGAGAGAAAGACGATACCCGGTATCGCAGCGGGAATCTGCCGTTTGAAGGCCTTCACCGTCTGCTCGGCGACAGTATCGACATCGGCCTGTTGCAAGCATTCGTTTCCGGATAGCACCATGCTGGCTTTGACAAGCGACCCCTCGAGATCAACGCGATGAACGTAGAGCGCTTCGAAAGTGCGTGACAGCACCCACTCGGTGACGGCAAAGCACCTTTCAATCGTATGGTCGCCCAACAGCATCACCTCCGGCTCGACAATGGGCACAAGGCCCGCTTCCTGCGAGAGCGCGGCCACCTGCGCCATGACATAGGCGTTGGCTTCGATCGCGTAATAACTGGGCGTCCCGGGTCCAATCTGGAAAGCGGCGCGCCACTTGGTGAAGCCGACGCCCATAGCCGCGAATCCCGCCAGGCGCTCGCGCAAGCCGTCCAAGCCGCTGCCGACCGTTTCGCCGTCGCTGCCCGCCAGCGCGACCATGCCCTTGAAAGGCGAAATACCCGGGATCATGCCTTGGTCGACAACCCCCGCAATCAGCGATTCACCGGCGTCATTGCGCAACTGCGTTTGCTCGGGTGTCATGATGATGCCGCTGACGTACTCGTTGAGCTTGGGCGCCGTGAAAAGCAGTTGCGACCAGTTGCGGTAGGCGTCTTCGTCGACAGGAATGCCTTCGCTTTCCAGCAACTGCTCAAAAGCTGCCGGCGGTCTGTCCGCTGCCATGATGCCTTTGCCGTGGGCTACCAGTTTCTTTGCGATCTTGTTTATGCTCATGAATGGTTTTCCGTCCTGTCAATCTGGCATATTCAAAGCCGCAGGTATTTTGACAGTTTCACTTGTGCCATGCAAGACCTATGAAGATCCCCGCGCGGATCACGAACCTTCAAGCGGGCGATATCCGATTTCGACCAGCGCCGCTTTGACCACATCCAGGGGCAAGCCGACCACATTGCTGTAGCTGCCTTCGATACGCGCGACCGGGTGGAAGACTTCGTTTTGGATGGCGTAGGCGCCGGCTTTGTCGAAGGGGTCCCCGCTTTCAATATAAGCGGCAATTTCGTCCTCGCTGTAATCCCGCATCGTGACAATGGTGCGCGCGTGCCGGGTGATGACTTGCTCCGCCTGGCCGGTCCGCTTCAATGTGATGGCGGTGATCACCTGATGAGCGCGCGCCCGCAGCGCCCGTAACATGCGGCGGGCATCGGCCGCATCGCGCGGCTTCTCCAGCAGCTCGTCGTTTTCAGCAATGCCGGTCTCGTTGGCGACGAGAACGACGATGGTATCCGCCGACAGGATCAGCGCCGGCGACACATCCAGCGCAGCCGCGACCGCCTCGGCCTTTTCTCGGCTGAGCCGCCGCGCATAATCAAGCGGGGCTTCGCCCTCGCGGCGGGCCTCGTCGATCGCCGGCTTGACGATATCGAATTCGTGGCCCATCTGCGACAGCAGTTGCCGGCGGCGCGGCGATGAAGATGCCAGAATCAGGCGCATGTGTTGTGATATCCCCGGCGAGATTATGTCGCGCATTATATCAGACCGGGCGCATGTGACGACGGCAGCAACTGTACCGGCAATCGCTTCATATTAATTCTCTCACCACAGCCGCTCGGCGGCAGCGAAAAAGTCTGTCGCGCTCACACAAAATAATAGGTCTTCTCGTCGCATGAGCGACGCGGTTTATTAAAAAGAGGCGCGAAGGACACAGAGTTTAAGATCTTGCAGAGCAATGCTCCTCTAAATCTGCTCTTAATAGTTTCAAGCGCAAGCTTTGACCCGTCATCAAATCTTGTTTGCAGCGACAAGTAAGCCCGAGTTTTCAATAAAAGAAGCCTTTTATCTGTGCTCTCAGTGAGCGCAAGTAAGTAATGAGAATCTGAAAATTTGACGAGTTGTAGGGGCGTTTCGTTGAAACGCCCGAATACAGCACACGCATTTTCGCTGCACGGCTAACTTGGTCGTACTTCAGTAGTTCCAAGTAAGTATTGAAGATCCCGAATAGCGCTTTTCTAAGCCCTCCCCCGACCGCTCGCCAAGGCATTGGCTGAGGAGCGGACAGTTTTCGACAGACAGTTGATTGCAAGGCACGGCGCTCAGTGAAGCGCAATTCGTCCTCAAATGCTCGGAAGATGCCCTCATTTTGCCCCCTTTTTGGGTAACAGTATAGATACAGTATACATATGGGGAGGGGGGTACCCCCTCCCTAGATTGGAAGCTGCAGACAGGCCAGGTTGACAGCGGCAGGCTGTCGGCGGGGAACCGGGAAAAGCTGTGGCGGTTGAGGGCGAGGCAAGGGGCGCGTAGACACCGCCCCCCGACCGCCCCTCGAGTATTTTGT